>CAZRQS010000082.1:0-8824 GCA_964602255.1 uncultured bacterium
CGATGGTGCAGATCGTCGAGCGCGTCCGCCAACACCGCGACGAGCAGTCCCCATCTTCCCGTAACGAGCGCTGCCCGGTACGCGGCCGATAAACCGGCTATCGAACGGTTCAAATATTCTGCAGAAACGGTGACCGTAGCGAGTACGCTGTTTACGTCGTCGACGAAGCGCGCGAGCGCCGCCGATTGGTCGCCATCAAGCTCGACGTGCGCGGAAGGTACCTGTGCCATTACACCACCTGGACGAAAGGAACGCCCCACCTGTGACATGCGAGAGATTGTCATGCTTCAAGCCTAACAGACATACCTGACACCCCGCGTCAGGTTTCAACCCGGCTCTTTTTCGGTGCCTGATCTAATGACGAACCACGAGGGCGGAAATCGACATACCGTTCCCTGTGGCGTTCCAATGAAAGCCCGTCAATGACGCGAGGGGCTCGAACGTGCCATCCGCGTTGAAGGCCTCGTACCATAGGCGCTTCCCACGGCTCTTGTAGCGGTCGCGATCGCGCAGCGCGCGACGGACAACCGCCTGCGCCTCGCACTGTGACGCGCGTTTGGCAAGGACGACGCAGTCGTGCGCCGCACCGAGTTCTTCGGCGATCTTCGTAAGCAGTTCGATAACCGGCTTGAGACCGTCGCCGGCATCCTCCCAACGCTCGATCGCGTAGCGCAGTCGTTTGCATGCCAAACGGAAGGCATGGACGGCGTCATCGTCGCCCCCATTCAAAGCATGCTGCTTTTCCAAGCATTCGGCGAAGCGCACGCGCAGAAGGAGCCGCATCGCCTGATCCGGAGTGCCGGTTCCGGCAAAGTCGATCGGTCGTGCTTCTTTCACGTACGCAGCTCCGGCAGCTTACGTAGCAGCCGATCGAGTTTGCGGCGCGAGCGCCTTCGCCGTTTGCGAATGGTGGCGCGCACCTCGGTCAACTGGTCGCTTTCAGTATGAGCTGCGTTCTCGCGATATGCTGCTATGCGCTCGATGAGCACGTCGGCGTCGCGGACTTTGCCGGCGAGCCGGTGCAGCTGCCACACGCGCTCGTGGAACTCCGGTGCAACGCCTGCCAGGGTGCCGAGATCTGCGAGGGTCGCGCGCAGGCGCGCGAGGGCTTTGCGCGCAGCATGCAAGCGCTTCGTAGACCGCGGCTTTTGGCAGTGCCACGCAAGCGCGTCCGCGGCGACGGAAATGTGCTTTTCGATCGCTTCGCGTGCCCACATATGCAGAGTGTCCGCTTCAATCATTGTCACGCTCGACCAGGAGCATCGCAACGCCGTTGCGCGCCTTCCATTTTGGCGGCACATACGTGCACGTGTCGTACTGTTCGATGAGCGCCGCGCCTGAAATGACGGCGTCGTGGGGCAGTGTATCGCGCTGATAGACCGGCGTCAAAACGTATGCGCCGTCGAGCCACATCTTGCGCTCTTGCGGCGCAAAACCCGTCTTCGTCGGGGGCTGCCCGTGCGCGGATTCGTGCAGCGGGTCAAGCGTCGCGATAGCGGTCAAGCGCGCGCTCACGATCTCCACCGGCTCCTCGCGCACCGCATAGCCGTAACGGCGTTCGTGCCGTTCGTGAAAATGCTGCGCTACCCCAGCGCCGTTGCTTTGATGGGGAACGTCAAGTTCGAAGCTTTGTCCACTATAACGCGCATCGTATTCGCGAATGAACTGTATGCGATCTTCGCTCGCGCCCTGTTCGTGAAGCGTCCGCCGGCCCAGCGTTTCCAGTTCGTCGAAAAGGCCGGCGATTTCGGCATCGGTCACCGACGTGGTTTCGCGGAGAACCGGACGCACGAAGCTTGCGCGAAGCTCCGCGACGAGTAAACCGTGCGCGGAAAACACTCCCGGATTCGGCGGCACCAGCATTCGCCGTACGCCCAGTTCTTCGGCGAGAGCGCAGCCGTGAAGCGGACCGTTTCCGCCGAACGCCACCATTGAAAAGTCGCGCGGATCGAGGCCGCGCTCGACGGTGACGATGCGCAGCACTTTGGCCATCTGCGCGTCGACGATGCGCACGACGCCCGCTGCCGTTTCTTCAATAGAAAGACCGATGCGCTGCGCAAGCGTCGCAATCGCGTCGCGAGAGCGCTGCGCGTCGATTGGGAACGTTCCGCCTACGAGCGCGGTTTGGTTTAACCGGCCGAGCACCACGTTTGCGTCGGTCACCGTTGCGCGGTCGCTGCGCCCGTAGCACGCAGGGCCGGGATCGGCGCCGGCGGAGATCGGTCCCACGCGAAGCGAGCCGGCATCGTCAATCCATGCGATCGTTCCGCCGCCCGCGCTTATCTCGGCAAGGTCGATGAACGGAAACCGCACCGGATAGCCGCTGCCTTTGACGGAGCGTCCGCTGTGCGTTGTGCCGGCCGCTTCAAATTCCGTAGCGACCTGCACGATCCCGTCGACAATGGTTCCGGCCTTTGCCGTCGTGCCGCCCATATCAAAAGAAAGAACGCGCGGCGCATTGGCCTTGCGCGCGAGATCCGCGGCGCCGATGACACCGCTGGCCGGCCCGCTCTCGATGATCGCCGCCGGACGCAATGCGGCGCGAGCCGCCGAAGCCATGCCGCCGTTACTTTGCATGACGTAAAGTGGTGCATCGATGCCGCGTGCATGCAGTGCAGCGCTCAAGCGATCGATGTATCGCTGCACGATAGGCAAAAGCGTCGCGTTCACCACCGCGGTGGAGAAGCGCTCGTATTCGCGATATTCGGGATCAACTTCGGCGGAACGGCTTATGGGGATGCGGGGCAACGCCGCGCCAATCGCTTGCGCGAGGCGGCGTTCGTGTGCGTCGTTGACGTACGAATGAAGAAGGCCGATTGCTATCGCATCGGGATTGCGCGAGCGCACCTCATCGACGATGCGCTCGACTTCCCGATCTTCGAGCGGCACGAGAACGTTGCCGTGGTGATCGATGCGTTCGCGAACCGTCAAACGATCTTCGCGCGCGGCCAGCGGTTTTGGGCGCGTGACGAATAAGTTGTAGACTTCGCTGCGGTTTTGCCGCCCGATCTCGATGACGTCGCGGAAGCCTTCGGTGGTGATGAACATGACGCGCGGCAACTCCAAATGCATCTGGCCCAAGAGTGCATTCGTCGCAATCGTCGTCGAGTGCGCGAGGTATTCGATCTGCGGGCGCTGCGCAAAACGTGCGAAGAGCCGGTCGAGCGCAGCCAAAACGCCTTCTTCAGGAGCGCGCGGAGTTGATGCGCATTTCACGACGATACGCTCGCCGCTGTGCGTGTCCACGGCGAGCAAGTCGGTGAATGTGCCACCGACGTCGATGCCGACGCGCAACGTAGAAAGCCTCTGCTCCACAAGCCGGGCTTTAGACTTTTTTCAAGCTTTTCTTCTACCCTCAATCCCTCTGCTGAGGAGGGTAATCGTAGTGAATAAATCCTCGTTCCTGTTCCTCTGTGCCACGATTCTAGGCGTTGCCGCATGCGCCGGACCTTCCGGCCAATCACGAATCGAACCGCCCGTGCAAACTGCCGGTTCCACCAGTATCGCGAGATTCTCAACAACACCAGGTTCGCTCGATCCCTCGTTTGGCAACGGCGGGAAAGTCGTCACTCCGATAACCGTGAATAGCGTGGGCAGCGTCGCGCTGCAAACGGATGGAAAGATTGTCGTTGCCGCGACGCTCGACGATTTCAACATTGCTACCGAAGTCTTCGCGACCGTGCGATACTTGCCGAACGGTACGCTCGACGGTTCGTTCGGTAACGGCGGCATCGTTCGCACGGCCTTCTCGAATTTTTTGAACACCGCTCGCGCGCTGGCTATTACGCCGGCCGGCAAAATCGTCGCCGCGGGAGAAGCCGATAGCGCAAATGGATCGGTCGATGAAGTCGCCGTTGCGCGGTATACATCGACCGGAACGTTGGACGCAACGTTCGGAAACGGCGGCAAAGTTACGACGCCGATCTCAGGATTCTTCGCCGGCGCGTATGTAGCGTTGCTGCAACCCGATGGAAAATTGCTCGCCGGCGTTCTGGCGATACCGCCAAGCGACGAGGCACCCTTGCAGGCAATCGTTCTGCGCTACAACGTGAACGGCTCACTCGATCCGTTCTTCGGAAAAAATGGAAGCGTCATAACCTCGCTCAACGGAACGATCAACGGGCTTGCCGTTGAGTCGGACAACAGCATCCTCGTGCTTTCGGGCACATCGGTCGTGCGTTTGAGTTCGAGCGGAACGGTGCTGCCTACGGCTGCCGGATCGTTCGTTGCGCTAACGCATACGTCGACGAGCGCATTTCAAACCAATGCCCAAATCGTTCTTGCCGGTACGGCAGCCGATTTCGGCGATCGTCACGACATCGACGTTCACATGAGCCGGTTATCGCTCAACGGAATAAACGATGCGACCTTCAACAGTCCCATCATCGATTTTGAAGGCGAAGGCCCGAATGCGCTGCAAAATATCGCGCAAGCGCTCACCATCGGAACGAACGGCAAAATTGTTGCGGGAGGGTTCGCGCGGACGAGCTCGGGCGCGTCGCACTTCGCCCTTGCCCGGTTTAACGCAAACGGTAGTTTGGATACCGCGTTCGGAAGCGGGGGAAAAGTCGTAACGACGTTCAGCGGTGAGGAACTGCTCGACGCGCTCACCACGCAGGGTGACGGGAAGACCGTCGCGGTCGGAACATCACTTGTTCCGGGCAGCAGTACCGCCAGACTGGTCCTCGCGAGGTACCTTGGGCCCTAGCCGCTTCGGGTGATTGACATCGAACGTATGTTCGATTAGGATCATCCTCCCATGAGCGCCGCATGCCCCGACTCACCCACCTTCGCCGACCTCAAAGCGGGCCTCGACGTGCGTGCCGGAGGCCGCATCGTCGCCGCCACGACCCAGGCATTTTCTAGCGGATTTCCCGGATTGGACAAGGCCCTTTCGGGCGGTTTTCCGCGCGGAACCCTTGCGACGCTCGAAGGGCCGCCGAGTTCCGGACGCACCGCGTTGCTGGCGAGCGCGCTTGCACAAGCGACGCGGTCGGGCCTGGCGGCCGTGGTCGACCCTTCGCCGGAGGCGGGGCAGGCTTGGGGCTCGCTTTATCCGCCCGATCTCGAGCGCGCGGGTGTGCAGCTGGAGCGGGTCGTTTTCGTGACTGCCACGACGCCGGCACAGATCGCGCGCAGCGCCGACATTCTCTTACGTTCGCGCGCTTTCGGCGTGGTCGCGATGCCGGCGGTTCCACTGCGCGCTACCGTGTGGTCGCGTCTGTGCGGTTTGGCGCAAAAATCCGACGCGGTAGTGTTCGCGCTCGGAACGCAGGCGAACACGGAGCTGGCATATTTTGCATCGACGCGCGTTCGCTGCACGATCGATCGCGTCGTCTGGTCCGGCGAGAGCGGCGTGCTAAGCGAGCTGGCCGGTTATGAAATCAACGCACATGTCCTCAAACACCGGCGTGCAGCGCCGGGCGCAATCGCTCGTTTGGCGGTGAATCAATGAACGAATCTTTGCTGTGCGTGCATGTTCCCGCGTTTCGTTTAGCGGTTGCGCGGCGCGACCGTCCCGACATTCCGGCCGACGAACCGGCGGTGCTTGCCGATAAGCCCGACCGCGGACGCGTCATCGAACTCGATCCGGCTGCACACGCACTCGGCGCGCGCATCGGTCATACCGTGCTGCAAGCGCGCGCGGCGGCGGGCGGCGTGCATGTGCTCGTGCACGATGCGTTGCATTCGCGTGCCGCGTGGAGCGATATGCTCGACGCGCTCGATGCGGTCTCGCCACTGGTCGACGATAGCGGCGAAGGCACCGCCTATCTCGATATGCGCGGCATCGACGGCGATGCGGCGCAATGGGTCGCTCGCGTGCTGCACGCATTGCACAGTTTCGATCTGCCGGTGCGCGCGGCGGTGGGGCCAAATAAATTCGTGGCGCGAGCGCGGACGTACGCAGCCGACGGACGCATCGAACGCTTACCGATTGAAGTGCTGGACCTCGATCCGCGCGCATTCGAACGTTTACACCTGCTCGGCGTCGGAACGCTGGAAGAACTGGCAAAATTGCCGCATGGTCCGTTCGTGCGGCGTTTCGGCAAAGCCGCTGCGGCATGGCACGACCGCGCACGCGGCATCGACCCTACGCCGTTTCGCCCGCGCGCACACGAGTTGCAGATCGATGCAGCCGCATATGGCGAGGGCAGCGCCGAGCAAGAAGAGCAAGTGATTTTTGCTCTGCGCGTGCTCGCCAATCGCGTGTGCACCGATTTGGAACGCGCCGGAAAAGCCGCGGGCATGGTGCGCGTGACGTTTGAATGCGATAACGGCGACGTGCACGAGATCGACACCGGCTTTGCGCAAGCGACGGGTGATCCGCGCACGATGCTCGACGTCGTTCGCGCGAAACTCGAAGGCGTCACGTTCGGCTCGCCGATCACCGGACTGCGCTTGCAAGTGATGCGTTTGGAAGAGTGCGGCGCGCTCGCAACGCTCTTCGGACAGCACGAGCCCGATCCGCAAGCGCTCGCGGTGGCGCTTGCGCGTCTGCAAGCCGCAACGGGCAGTACGCCGGTGCGCGCTCGCACGCGCCGCGCGCCATGTTTAGAGCGGCGGTTCGCCTACGACGGGTTTACGGTACCGGCGCCTTCGAGCGGGCCGGCCACGCTTCGACGTGCGCACGAGGCGCAGCTGCCCGTGCCGCAACTGCGTCTGCTCGCGGTTCGGGAGATCGATGTGACGATGCGCGGCAACGCTCCGGTCAGCGTGCGCGATAAACGCGTTCTCAATTGTGCCGGGCCCTGGCGGGTCGATGACGGCTGGTTCGATGCGCCAACCGTGCGCGACGAATATGACGTGCTGCTCGAGGACGGCATGCTCTGCCGCATCTACCGCCAAGGCAAGCACTGGTATCTGCGAGGTGCGTATGATTAGCGGGACGACGCCGCTGCGCGTAGCAAGTTCGTGCGAGCGGTTTCAAAAAGTCGCGTGGGAATGGCTGCAAAGCGGCGAGATTACGCGCACGGCGCATATGCTCTCGCCGCTCGAAGAACTGGCCGGTTTCAACTACGGCTTCATCTATTTACTGCAAGTCGACGCGCAATGCGTGAAGATCGGCTACTCCGAACATCCGATGCGCCGCATCCGTGAACTGCAGCCGCAGTACAAAGGCCGTTTGCGCTTGCGGGCGTGTTTCGTCGGTGAACCGCAAGCCGAACGATTTACGCACCGGCGGTTTGCAAGTCTGAGAATCAAGAACGAACTCTTTTACGCGCATCCCATCATCGAGGAGTATTTCCGGACGACGCGCGAGCAAATGCGGGCGCGCATTCGGGAGATTCACATCTGTACGCACGAATGTGCGCAGCTCAATCCGCGCCTAGATTTGCGCATGCTCGGCACGTGGCTTGCGCGCTGATGGCTCCATGCGCGCGTACGCGGAGCTCCATGCTCATTCCAACTTCACGTTTCTTGAAGGTGGATCGCATCCGGAAGAACTCGTTTATACAGCCGCAGCGTTAGGACTACACGCCCTAGCGATTACCGACCGCGATGGGCTCTATGGTGCCGTGCGGTTCGGGCGCGCGGCTGCGGATCATAAACTACCGGGCATCATCGGCAGCGAACTCAGTTTCACGGACGGAAGCCGTTTGGTAGCGCTGGTGGAGAACGAACGCGGCTATGCGAACTTGTGCGAGCTGATCTCAACGGGGCAGCTGCGCGGCAGCAAGGGCGCTCCGCAGCTGCACTATGACGATCTCGCCGGCCGTACCGAGGGTCTGGTCTCGCTCTGCAGTACTCCCGATGTTGCGCGGATTCGGCTTTTGCGCGAGCATTTCGAGCAGAGTCTGTACCTCGAACTGCAGCATCATCTGCATGCGGAGGATGGCCGCACTTGCCGGCAACTGCTCGAGATTTCGCGCGAACTCGAACTGCCGTACGTTGCCACCAACGGCGTGATGTATGCAAGTAAAGACCATGCGCGTCTCGCCGACGTGATGTTGTGCGTCAAGAACAAGACGACGCTCGCGCAAGCACGCGAAGACGCGCTGCTGCGGCCAAACGCCGAGTATCATCTGAAAACGCCGCGGATGATGGCACAGATCTTCCGCGGCTATCCCCTGGCCATTCGCAATACGCTCGTTATCGCGGAACGTTGCGCGTTTCGTTTGGATCGTTTGGCCGGACAGTTCCCGCTTTTCCCCGTGGCCGAAGGGTATACGCGGCAAAGCTACCTGCGCGAACTGGTGTATCGCGGTGCGGCCGAGCGGTACGGTACGCCGCTCGCCTCGGACGTCGAGCGGCAATTGGAATACGAACTCGGCATGATCGCAAAGATGGATCTGGCCGGCTACTTTTTGATCGTGTGGGACATCGTGCGCGCGGCAAATGAGATGGGCGTGCTTTGCCAAGGCCGCGGTTCGGCGGCGAATAGCGCGGTCTGTTACGCGCTCGGCATTACGGCCGTCGATCCTATCGGAATGAAACTGCTCTTCGAACGGTTCATGTCCGAAGGGCGGCAAGAGATTCCCGATATCGACGTTGATTTCGCCCATCAAGATCGCGAGAAGGTCCTCCAATACGTTTACGATCGTTACGGGCGCACGCACGCTGCAATGGCTGCCGAGGTCGTGACGTATCATACGCGCTCGGCGATTCGCGACATCGGCAAAGCGATAGGACTGACGCTCGCACAAGTGGATGCCGTCGCGAATGAGTACGATGCGCGTGAGTCGTTGGCCGGCGCAACGGGAGTGAGTATCGTCCGCTCCGATGAGCACGAGAACGCTGCGCCGCCGCGCGGAGAGGCACGCAAACCCGCACTCGGCCATGCGCACGACTACCACGGATTCTACGATCGCGATTACGGCGACGA
>CAZRQS010000082.1:8924-11018 GCA_964602255.1 uncultured bacterium
CGGTCGACGGCGAGATTGGTGAGCGGCTCTTCGCGCTGTGCCGGCGCATTGACGGATTTCCGCGCCACATGGGCATTCATTCCGGCGGCATGGTGATCACGCGCGATCCGCTCGTACGGGTTGCGCCGGTTGAATGGGCCACGATGCGCGACCGCACCATCGTGCAGTGGGACAAGGACGATCTGCAAGAGCTCGGACTCATCAAAATCGATCTGCTCGGTTTGGGCATGCTCTCGCTCTTACGCGAAGCGTTTACGTTGCACGAACGCGTGAGCGGCGAGAAGCTTCAACTGCACACCATCCCACAGGACGACAAGGCAACCTACGAGATGACGCAACGCGCCGACACGATCGGCGTCTTTCAGATCGAGTCGCGCGCGCAGCAGTCGATGCTGCCGCGCATGAAACCCGTATGCTTTTACGACCTGGTCATGCAAGTGGCAATCATCCGGCCTGGACCGATTCAGGGCCAAATGATCCATCCGTTTTTGAAACGGCGCAACGGCCTCGAGCAGGTGACGTATCCGCATCCCAAACTCAAACCCGTGCTCGAGCGCACGCTCGGCGTGCCGCTCTTCCAAGAGCAAGGGATGCGCATGGCGATTGAAGCGGCGGGGTTCTCACCGGCCGAAGCGGACAAACTGCGCCGCGCGATGGGGCACAAACGTTCGCACGAGCGAATGAAAGAGATCTTTCCGCGGCTCGTCGAGGGCATGGTGGCAAACGGCATCGACCGCGCGGCGGCCGAGCAGCTCTTTCATATGCTCGAAGGCTTCGCCGATTACGGTTTCCCCGAATCGCACGCCGCAAGTTTTGCGCTTCTCGCGTATGAGTCGGCGTATATCAAATGCCACCATCCAGCGGTTTTTGCCGCGGCGATTCTCAACGTGCAGCCGATGGGTTTCTATTCCACCGAAGTTTTGGTGAACGACGCGCGCCGCCACGGCGTCACCGTCAAACCCATTGCCGTCAACGCGAGCGAGTTTTGGAGCTTCGTCGACGAGGGGGGCGCGCTGCGTTTGGGATTCCATCTCATTCGCGGGTTAGGCGAAGCCCAGCGCGAGCGTCTGCAAGCGGGCATCGCTCAAGGTCCCTTTGCGGATTTGCTGGATTTCGCGCAGCGAACGCAGCTCGAAAAGGAAGCGATGGAAAATCTCGCGGTCGCCGGCGCCTTTGCGCCATGGTTTGATTCTCGCCGCGAAGCGATGTGGGCGTTGCGCGGTCTGGACGAACGCGAAACGCGGGGCGAGCTTGGCCGGATGATGGACGTCGACGAACCTGCAGCGCGATTCAAAGCGATCTCGCCGCGTCAGGAAACGTCGTTCGATTTGTGGTCGACCGGCGTTTCACCGCAGCAGCAGGCCATTGCCCATATGCGTCCGTTCCTCGAACGCGAGCGCGTCATTCCGGCAAACAAATTGCCGGAGATGCCGGGCAATTTGATTTGCCGTGTGGGTGGTTTAGTGATTACGCGCCAGCGTCCCGGAACGGCAAAGGGTTTTGTCTTTCTCACACTCGAGGACGAGACGGGATTGGTCAACGTCATTGTTCGCCCCGACGTTTATGAAAAATACCGCCGCACGATTCGCCGCTCGATGACGGTCATCGTCGAAGGCCAACTGCAGAAAGAGAGCGGCTGCATCGACGTCCTAGCCCGCAAGGTCTGGGAATTCGAAGCACCGGATCTTTCAGAGGGAGTACGGTCGAAGAACTTCAGCTAGCTCTAACATTGTAATGCGCGCCACTTTGAGTCACACTGAGCTTGTCGAAGTGTGGAGTTACCGAAACGCTCGGCGTTGCCTCGTTTGCTTCCCACGCTAATTGTGGGTAGCGAAGTCACCCTTCGACAAGCTCAGGGTGACAAAAAGCGACCGCGGCGCGCGCATTAGTCTCGTTCCTCGCGAGCGCGTTAGTGTCATGGTGAGCTTGTCGAACCATGATTGCGCCACTCACGCTTAGCGGAACACAGTGTGGCGTTATCGAAACGCGTGCGTTGGTTGGAATTTCGAAATCACGCGAAGCGACGGTAGCGAAGTCACGCTTCGACAAGCTCACCCTTGTATGTTGCAGATCTGCTAAAATGCCAAACGTAGG
>CAZRQS010000083.1:0-4135 GCA_964602255.1 uncultured bacterium
CGACGGCGGAGGATATCTCGTCGCTCAATCCGCTGCTCAGCCAGCAGACGACGCTGGGCCTGATGTCCTCGCTGACGATGGCATGGCTGGTCAAATGGGATCGCAACAACCACCCGTTTCCCGAGCTTGCGACCGAAGTTCCGTCGATGCAAAACGGCGGCGTCAGCAGAGATGGCCTGACGATAACGTATCATTTGCGCAAGAGCGTGAAGTGGTCCGACGGTGTGCCGTTCAATGCAGATGACGTGGTGTGGACATACCATGCGATTATGAATCCGGCGAATAATATTACGAGCCGCGCAGGCTGGGATCGCATCACTAGAATCGACGAGCCCGACAAATACACGGCCGTCTTTCACTTGAGCAAGCCCTACTCCCCATTCGTCGTCGTGTTCTTTTCAAGCGGCAGTGCGAATCCGTGCATTTTGCCCAAGCACCTCCTCGCTCAGTATCCAAACATCAACCACGTCGCATACAACTCGCTTCCGGTTGGTATTGGACCATTCAAGTATAAGCAATGGGCGAGAGCGCAACGCGTTGTGATGGTTGCTGATCCCTCATATTGGCGTGGAACGCCGAGACTGAAAGAGGTCGATTTCGAAATCATTCCGGATCGGAATACCGTCCTGACTTCGCTGCAGTCGCATAGTCTCGACCTGTGGTATCCAGCGACCGGAAACTATTATATCGGCCAGCACCTGAACACGCTCGCCGGTTTTACAGCGATTCTCCAGCCGGGGTACTATTTCGGCCACCTCGACTTTAACGTCCAGCGGCCGGCAATGAAGGACCTTGCAGTGAGGCAGGCGCTGGAGTACGCGACGGATCGTGCGACAATTCGTGACAAAATTCGCTTTGGCATCGGCTACCTGCAAGAGCAGCCGTCTCCGCATACCTCCCCTTACTGGGACCCGAACATTCCGTTAACGCCGTTCAATATCGCCAAAGCAAATCAGATCTTAGATCAGGCCGGCTGGGCCACGGGCGCCGACGGAGTGCGTTCGAAAAACGGTATCAAGCTCGATCTGGAATTTGCGACCTCGACCGGTTCTGCTGACGCAGATCGCATGATTGAACTTATCCGCACTTGGTGGAAACAGATCGGCGTCAATCTTACAGTCAAGCACTATCCGTCGAATCTCTTGTTCGCCCCGTATCAAGAGGGCGGAATTGTCTACAACGGCAAGTGGGACATGATTATCTTCAATTGGGGTAATGACCCGATTGGCGATTACTCGTACATCTACGCTTGCGATCAGATCCCGCCGAACGGTCAAAACGACATCCGCTGGTGTAATTCCGTCGCCGATAAGGCGATGCACGATCTGTACTCACACTACGATCAGGCGCAGCGGAACAGAGACGTTGCAACGGCGATGGAGCAGCTGCACAAAGACACTCCGACTGTTATTCTTAACGGCGTGGAAGATATTCACGTCTTTAACAAAGACTTGAAGAACTACCATCCCGGCGCAGTCACGCAGTTCGACGAATTCATGGACGTCGATATCTGATGAATAAACGTATCCTCGCCGCCGTGCTCGCGTGTGTCTTCGCCGCGTGCTCCGGCGGCGGGGGTACGCATTCGGGACGCCACCCGTGGACGATTCCAGGGACGTTCCGCTGGGCGGACGGCGAAGATATCGACAACCTCAATCCGCTGCTCTCAACCGAAACGCTGGTGAACGATCTTTCCTCGTTCACGATGGGATATTTCTTCGTCTTCGACCAGCACGGCGAACCGATTCCCTCGCTGTGCTTGCAGGTGCCGACGAAGGCGAATCATCTGATTTCCGCCGACGGCATGTCGCTGACGTTCAAACTGCGCCACGGGGTTCGCTGGCACGACGGCCGGCCGTTTACTTCGGCCGACGTAGCCTTTACCGTACAGACGATTCTCGATCCGAAAACCAACGTGCTCGTGCGTTCAGGGTGGGATCTCATCACGCGCGTCGACACGCCCGATCCGTACACGGCGGTCTTTCGCCTAAAGAAACCGTATGCGGCGTTCATCAACCGGTTCTTCACGCCGGTCGGCAATCCGGCGATTCTTCCCAAGCACATTCTGCAAGGCCAAGACGTCAACCACGCTGCCTATAATAGTTTGCCCGTCGGCCTGGGCCCATTCCGCTACGTGCGCTGGACGCGCGCGGGCGAGGTCGACATGCAGGCATTTCCGCAGTGGTGGGGCGGACCGCCGAAATTGAAGCGCGTCGTCTTCAAAGTGATTCCCGATGCGAACACGATGAAGACCGCGCTCCAAACGCACGAAATCGACGCATACGTACGCGTTCCCAACAATCAGTATCTGCAGGTTGCACAACTACCCAATACGCGATCGCTCTCATTCGATACGACCTCGTACGGACACATCGATTTCAACGTCACCAATCCCATCTTGGCGGACGTGCAGGTACGTCAGGCGCTAGCGCGCGCTATCGATTTTCGTCTGCTGTGGGAGAAAGTCGATCACCGTTCGGGCTTTCTAGCGTGCACGCCTATATCGCATTTGAGTTGGGCATACGATCCGCGTGCGCGGTGCTATCCGTTCGATCTCCGTGCGTCGGCGGAGCACTTGCAGCGCGACGGCTGGGTAATGGGCGCCGACGGCCTGCGCCACAAGAACGGTCAAACGCTGCGCTTTGCATTCGCGGGGAATACCGGAAATCCAGGACTGGATTCGCGCGTTCTGCTCATTCAGCAATGGTTCAAGCAGATCGGCGTGGGCCTTGAATATTTCAGATATCCCACGGAGAAACTCTTCGCCTCATACGCCGGCGGCGGGATTGTCGCAACACGGCACTACGATCTTGCCTCCTACGCTTGGAGTTTGGCGCCGGATCCGGACATGACGAATCTCGTCGCGTGCTCGTCGATCTCGCCCAAAGGGCAAAACTACATGGGGTATTGCAATCCGGCGGTCGATGCAGCGCTCGCCGACGCTCTGCGCAACTACGATCGCAGTGCGCGAAAAGCGGACTACATCCGTGTCCAGGAACATTTGGCAAACGACGCGCCCTTCATCGTGCTCAGCCAACGCACCGAGCACATGACGTATAACGACGACTTTAAGGGGATAAACCCTGGGCCGGTAATGGATTTTTGGAACGCGCAGCAAATTTCAAACTGAAGTGTGCCGCCGGACGCGTGCTTCGCAAGAGCAATAAGACCGCGTACGGAATGTGCGTCCATCCGCCTTGGCTGCGGATCGCCTTCCAGTACGCCTGCCAGGCGCGTGGAAAATCGTTGTTCAGCCGGTAATGCGAACACATTGCGCGGTACGCGTGACCTTGGCGGCGCAAAATCATGGAGACGTGGCGCGGGTCGGTGTTCCAACGCAGCATGTCTTCGCAAATCTCGACTGCGTGCCGCATATAGCTTTCTTTTTTCGATTCGGAAGATTCGGTGTCGTAGATGCAGTACGTAGGCGTGTCTTCGAACTGCACTTTTAAGCGAGATGCTAGCCGGAACGCGACAACGGTCCATTCACGATGCGGTGGAAGCTCCCGAAAGTACGCGGAAGAGACGAGGTCCGTTCTGAACATGCCGCCGCATGAGGCTAGCCAATTATTCGACTCCACCAGCGACCGCGCGTAGCCGCTGCGACGGAACCTCTCCGGGTCTTCGAAGAGCCGGCGCCTTTTGCCGTTCACGACATAGTATCCGTTTGTCGCAACGCACGCGGCATCGGCGTGTTTGTGCATGAGCGCCGCACGATAGGCCAGCGTACCCGGAAGAAGCTCGTCGTCGTCATCCAGAAAACAAAAGAATTCGCCGGTCACCAAAACGCGGCCGATGAGCGTGGCGCCCGGTTTATCGGCGCCGCCTAAGACAACGCAACGCGTACGTGGCTGAAGGCGCGCCCATTCGATGAGCCGCGGATCGCACGCGCTGCCGTTGAACGCGACGATAACGTTCACGTTCACATCCGTTTGCGACAGAATAGAACGCACGGCGCGTTTGAAGGACGCCATGCGTGAGCGTTCACCGCCTGATCGCATGACGACCGAAATGGCCGGCAGTGCGTGGTCGTTCGCGTTCATCGCTACACATAAGGTGCCAGGCGCTGCATTGTTAGGGATAGACCGGGCTAGCGAACGTGGGTTAGGACTATTGCCTCAAGAGCGGGGGCAAG
>CAZRQS010000083.1:4235-8012 GCA_964602255.1 uncultured bacterium
AGCGCCCCGGCCGCCGCGAGCGGCCACGTTTGCACGTTGCAGCGCAGCGTGAAATACACGGACGGGATGAAGAGCACGAGCAAGTCGTGCTCGTGAAAGAACGGCATCACGAGCGGCAGTATCGCGCATGTTCCGCAAAACTGTCCGACGGGTTCGCGCTCGCGCTTCAAAAGAACGATCCACGCGGCGATCGCTGCGAGCATCGTTGCAATACCGATAGATGCCGCTATCTGCGGCGTGGCTCCGAGGCCGTACGCAATCGCAGCCGGCGTAATTTGAATCGCGGAGAAACGTTCGGCTTGTTCGTGTGCGTGCAGAATCTGCACGTATGCTACGAGCCGGTGCCACCCGGCAACTGCGGCGCATGCGAGCACAAATATCGTCGCGCCGCCAACGAATGTGAGTGCCCCTTTTCGCCGTAGCGTTTGCGAAACGAGCGCTGCAGCGACATTTGGCTGCGCCCACGCGAAGATACCTGCGGGCGGCCAAAGGAGTGCGAGCGCAGCACAAACAAAGGCCGGTAACGCGACCTGTCCCAGCGCGAACGCGCTGGTAAGCGGACCGAAACCCAGCGCAAAAACGGCTAGCGCAACGAAGGCTAACGGCCGGACGGAAAGCCCGCACAAAATCAGCGTTACAACCACGAGCAAGCTCAAAGAAAGAACAAGCACGACGCGCCATACCGTGTTTGCGTGCCCGAATGAAAACTTCGCGAGCGTGCTCCACAACGGCAGCGTTGCCGGCGGTCCGACGAACGGCAAAAGTTCAAACCGCCGCGACGATACGCCGTCCAACGTCTTCTCTGTGTTCCAAATCGCGGTGCCGTATGGGTCGGTTCCATGTTGCCATGCGACGCCGGCGGCGTAATACGCTTCGAAGTCACGCATCGGAGGCCCGGGCGTGGCATGTGGACGCGCAAACAGCAGCGCGCCGAGCACCGCGGCTACAGCGGCCGCGACCAGAACGAGGCGAATCACCTGGTTTTCGACGCGACGTGAGCGTAGAGCGCGAGGCGCTCGATGAATCCTTTTCTCGCCATCGCATACGCGACGCCACCCGCAAATCGCGCTTCAAATACGCGATCGTAGACGACGTTTCCCGGACCACCGACGGCGGGCGCGAAAATTTGCGTTATCGCATCGGCGCTCACGCCAATCGGAATGCCGCCGGGTTCGAGACGAAAGCCTCCGAGGTTACGCGCGGCAAGTGAAGGCGTGTTGCCGGTCCGCGGGACGTAGAGCTCTGCGGCAACGAGCACATCGTTCTTATAAAACGCGCTGAGCAAACAGTCCGTACCGGATTCCTTGCTCGCATATGTATGCCATCCGCGCGCGGGATAACTGAAGGCGATACCGAGTTCGCGCTCGACGTGCGGGCGCATCGTCTTTGTCAGTTCGAACGTTATGCGATCGCTCCGCAAGACGACGGGGCGATCCAGAGCAGGTGGAGGTGTGTTGGGCGTATGGCGCATTCGTTCGTGAAGCTGCGCGAGGATCTCAACCGCGCGCAGGACCGCGGGATCGTCGCTCATGCGTGCAACGTGTAGTTGTGCGGCAGTTCGACATGCGAGACCGTCATGAGATAGAAGAGCGCAAAGAGCGTCACGAGATACCATGCGCCCACACGCACGCGTCCGGCTGCCGACATGGTCGCGTACCGCGGGTCGCGATATCCGCGCCAGCCCGCGATTGCGCTAGGAAGCGCGAGCAAACCGAAGAGCAGAATGAAGAAGAACGGAATGTGCAGGGCAATTGAAAGCCCCAGAAATGCAACAAATCCGAATA
Organism: uncultured bacterium; assembly: GCA_964602255.1. Lineage (GTDB taxonomy): Bacteria > Vulcanimicrobiota > Vulcanimicrobiia > Vulcanimicrobiales > Vulcanimicrobiaceae > CAZRQS01. The sequence continues at coordinate 6,020 of CAZRQS010000083.1, forward strand.
CCCATAGCGCCGGTGAAAGGGCGCCCGCAACGCGGCCGCCGTCGAACGGCAACGCGGGAATCATATTGAACAAATTGATGAAGGCGCCGACGTTGGCGGCCATGTACCAGAACGGTTCGTGCGTTTGGTACCCGTAAAAGAAACACACCGCCGCGACGCCCAAACCGGTGAGCGGACCGGCGAGTGCGATGTACGCGTCATGTTCGAGCGACTCGGGGACGCCGCCCACGGTATACGCACCGATGAACGGGATGAACATCGGAAGTTTCGCTGGTAGGCCGTAGTTGCGAATGGTGACGTAATGACCCATCTCGTGCGCGAGGATCATGAAGACAAAGACGAGCGCGAACTTCCAGCCCCAAAACATCGCATAGAAGATCAGCGAAATAAAAATCGACCCGCCGGAGGCAAACACTTTGAGTAAAACGAGTGCCCATTTGAAATTGAGCAGTACGAGCAGCAGCGTCTTGAATTTCGCAAGAAGTACGGCAATGCCGATGCCTACTGCACCCAGGCCCTTCGCAGCTTTTTGCGCGCGTTGCTGCGGCGGTTCCGGCGGCAGATACTCGCCTTGCGCCACGTCGTATTGCTTGTTTTCAGGGCGCTCCGCCCAGCCGCTCTTATTCGGGTCTTCCACGCTTGTCTGATTCGCGGACGGCGTGCTCAAGGCTTGCCGCAACCTGCGCCGAAAGCGCCTTGCGGTGAAGCGCATCGTCATCTTGGGTGGCGGATTCGCCGCAATGGCGACCGCCCAGCGATTGGAGAAGCGGCTCCGCCGCGATGAAGCGGAGCTCGTGTTGATAAGCCGCGAGAACTTCTCACTGTTTACGCCGATGCTGCCCGAGGTCAGTTCCGGCGAGCTCGACGCGCGTGATATCGTCACTCCAATCCGTTCGCAACTGCAGCGCACACAGTTCATCCTTGCCGATGTCACGGGAATCGACGTCGCCGCGCGCACCGTGTCGTATACGCACACGCTTACGGGCGACTGCCAAACTACGTCCTACGATCACGTCGTGATCTCAATCGGTGCGGCGACCTCGACGTTTGGTTTGCCCGGCGTCGCCGAACGCGTCTTCGCGCTGAAAACGCTCGAAGATGCGGGTATTCTGCGCAATCGCTTCATCTGGTTGTTGGAACTGGCGGATACGATTTCCGATGATGCCGAGAGAAAACGGTTGCTCACGCTGGTTGTCGTCGGCGGCGGTTTCACCGGCGTTGAAACGGCCGGCGAGGTCGTCGAGCTGTTTCACAGCGTTGTCGGGCGGTTTTATCCGCACGTAAAAAAGAGCGACATTCGAATTGTTTTGGTAGAAGCTGCCGATGCGTTACTTCTGGGGCTGCCGCCGAAAATGGGTTCGTATTCGGAAAAAAATCTGCGGCGTCGCGGCGTTACCGTTATCACCGGAGACGGCGTGAAGCTTGCCGACGACGAGGGCCTGGAATTACAGAGCGGTTTGCGTATCGAGACGCGCACGATTATTTGGAGCGCCGGCGTGCGTCCGCGTTCGCTCGAAGGTAGCGAAGTGTTGCCGCGCGGGAAGTACGGCACCATCGCCGTTGCGCAGGACATGGGCGTTCCGGGACACCCCGGCGTATGGGCGTTGGGCGATTGCGCGGCAATTCCGAACGGTGAGGGCGGGTATTATCCGCCGACGGCGCAGCATGCGATTCGTGAGGGTTCGGTACTCGCGGACAACATCGTCGCCTCGCTGCGCGGACGGCCGACGCGGCCGTTTCGATATAAGGCACTCGGCATGATGGCCTCGCTCGGCGCGAGGAAAGCCGTGGCACAGTTGCCCGGTGATTACGTTTTGACAGGCTTCTCAGCGTGGGTGCTTTGGCGTTCGTATTATCTTTCGCGATTACCCGGAACGGATCGAAAGCTGCGCGTCGCATTTGACTGGCTCCTCGAAGTCGTGTTCCCGCGCGACATTTCGGAACTGCGCGTGTACACGCGGCTTGCGCAGTCGAGTGCGGCCGTCGATGCCGG
>CAZRQS010000083.1:8112-11013 GCA_964602255.1 uncultured bacterium
CGGAACTGCGCGTGTACACGCGGCTTGCGCAGTCGAGTGCGGCCGTCGATGCCGGGCTCGTACCGCGCGACGAGGTTGTGATAAAGTAGGTTCATGGAATTCCGCGAGCCAATCGGACGACTCATCCGCGATCCCCGCGAGTTTACCCGGCATTTGAATTTTCCGGATCCCTCGCAAATCCGGATCTACGACGAAACGCTGCGCGACGGCGAACAGATGCCCGGCGTGTGCTTTACGCCCGATCAGAAGTATGAAATTGCCAAGCGCTTAGCGGACGTGGGCGTACACATCATGAGCGTCGGTTTTCCAGCGGCATCCGCCGGCGATCGCAAAACGCTCCAATTGGTAGCGGAAGGCAAACGGCGCGGCGATTTGCGGGACGTCGAAATCGTCGTGATGTGCCGCAGCAACCCCAAAGACATCGACATCACGGTGCAAACGCTCGAGGAAGTCAACGTTTCGCCCTCGGAGGTGACGTTTTTCATCTTCACGAGCGGCAGCGATCTCCACTTGAAGTACAAAATCGGCAAGACGCTGCTCAAACTCGAGGGACGCAGCGAGGACGAGTGGCTCGATCTGCCGCTGGAATTTTACAGGAATGCTAACATCAAACTGCAGTGCGATGCCATCCGCTACGCGCGCAGCAAGGGCGTGACAAACGTCGAGTTCGGCGCCGAAGACGGGAGCCGCGGCGACGTCGATTACTTCGTTCAGTATTTCAAAGAGTGTCTTGCCGCAGGCGGCGATCGACCCGCTTGGCCGGATACCGTGGGTTGCCTTACGCCCGAGGCCGCGAAATGGTACTGCTCGCGAATCGTCAACGCCATGCCCAAGGGCTTGCCGATGGTGTGCCATTTCCACAACGACTACGGCCTGGGCACGATCAACGCGATTACGGCGGTCTCGTGCGGCTTCAAGGTCGTTTCCGTCACGGCGAACGGTTATGGCGAACGCGCGGGCAACGTCAAACTGCACGAGTTCGTTACTGCGATCAACGTGTTGTACGGCGTGGAGATACCGGGCTTCAGATACGATAAACTCCGCGAGCTCGCACGCTTTATGGAACGCATGAGCGGCATCCCGATGCAGCAGCACGAACCTATTGTCGGTTCCAAAGTGTTCGCGCACGAATCGGGGATTCACACGCATGCAATGCTCATCGATCATCGCATGTACGAAGCCGTTCCCGCACAGCTCGTCGGCGCCGAAACGTCATGGATCTTCGGTAAACATTCCGGTGTCGCGCTCGTCGAAGACACGCTACGAAAACATTCCGCACAGCTTGCCGCAAACGGCGTTGAACTGACGCCGGAACTCGCGCATCGGGTCACCGACGAGATCAAGCGCCTGCGCGAGGAGCGGGCCGCGAGCAGCAAGAGCGAGGAAACGATTGAGGTCTACGAACAGGCGATGCGGCAGCTTTCGATCGGTGAGGGCGAAGTGGCTGATATTGCAATCGCTCTCGCGCAGCCCAAAACGGCAGTAGCAGGGTAAATACGAGCTTGAATCCCGGACGCACCATACTTGCGGTACTCCTCGGGTACCTCACACTCATTGTGCTCGAGATCCTCGGCGGTACGATGCTGGCCGCCGTTCAGCGCGGACAAATGCACGCGCCTTCGCTTTACGGGGGCGAGATTATCGTTCTGGTTTCGGGCGTGGTCGCCGGCGCCGTTACTGCGCGGTTAGCACCTTCGCGCCCGCTGAGTCATGCGACGGCTCTCGCGCTTGCAATTGTTTCCGCAACATCAGTAGCGACTGCGATCTCCGGGGCTCCCGCACACATGATCTACCCGCTTTGGTATCCCTACGTAGCGGCGGTCTTCGGAGGCCTAGGCGCGTTCGCCGGCGGCGCGCTTGCGAGTTCGCACGCTCAGGAATCAGACCAGAGCTGACAAACAGCCATGAGATCGAGCGAACGATCCAAATCGCTGGTCCGGTATGCAAAATCGGCTGTAGAGTAACGCGAAAGAATTTCCGGTTCTAGCGGTTTCCGGGTCGCCGCCGCCTGAGCCGTAGGCTGCAGCAGTTTGCGGGAGCGTTCGATGAGTGTGCGCGGCAAGACGGCTTTGGCCGTGTCGATGATTTTGCGTTTGAGTTTCCAACTCGTTTGCCGTTGTAATTGCTCTTTCAATTTTGCGTTGCGTTTGCTGCGTTGGACCCGCTGGTATTCCGTATCGTAGAGCGATTGCTCCGCGAAAAGCCCTTTCACGACCACGCTTGAGAACCAAGGCGCGAGTAGTTCTTGCAGCTCCGCCGCACTGAACTCGCGCACGTGAAATTCATTCCAGGGCTTCATACCGGGGTCGAGCCGGATCGGCGCGTTCGGGGTCGTGAAAATCGCGGTGCCGCCTGGTTTCAATACACGGCGAATATTTCTTAGATACGGCGCTACGTCGAAGATATGCTCGATAACCTGGAAGCTCACGGCGAGATCGAATGTCGCATCTTCAAAAGGCAACGCGAATCCGTCGACGACGCGGTATTCGATATTCTGAGCTGCGTTATTGCGCTGCGCCGCTTCCACGGACTGCGGGGAAACGTCCACGCCGACCGTCCGGGTGCTCTCGCGTCCAAGAATTGCCGTGCCGTACCCGTTGTTGCACCCGAGGTCCAGCACCGTTTTTTGCGCCGCAAATTTCGCGGCTTCTTCGTACGCGACACGGTGAATGAGGTACAGCACGTAATCTTCGAGCGATGCGAACTCACTCGTCGGAACCAGCGGATGTTCTTCGGCTTGAAAGCGTATGACGTCAGGACTAGATTGCATGTCGTCCCCCTGCAGCTCCGGTCCCATTGTTATAGCGTATTGGGCCGCTTCTTGTCACCCTGAGCTTGTCGAAGGGTGAGCTTGTCGAAGGGTGAGCTTGTCGAAGGGTGAGCTTGTCGAAGGGTGACTTC
>CAZRQS010000084.1:0-10930 GCA_964602255.1 uncultured bacterium
GCAAGCGCAGTGTGACAAATTGGCCCGCTATTCTTTGAGGTTAGCTGCCTACAAGCTCTTTGAGAGCGTGCTCGAAAATCTTCGGTGCCTTGCCCTGGAAGAGGATGGATTCGTTGCCTCCGATTTGTTTGCGGAGTTCGATGAGCTCGTCTCGCAGCGCAGCGGCTTTTTCGAATTCGAGATTGGCGGCGTATTCGCGCATCTTTTTCTCGAGCTCCGCCGCCATTCGCATTGCGACATCGCGTGGAATCTTCTCGCGGCGGATGTCGGCTTGCGTCTCTTCGGTTGCGCCAACCAGCGCCAATATGTCGTGGATCTCTTTGCGCACGCTGCGCGGCTCGATGCCGTGTTCTTTGTTGTAGGCGACCTGCAACTCACGGCGCCGGCGTGTCTCCCCGATGGCGCGGGCCATCGATTCCGTCACGACGTCGGCGTACATGATGACTTTACCCTCGACATTGCGTGCTGCTCGCCCAATCGTTTGAATGAGCGACGTGCCGCTGCGCAAATAGCCCTCTTTGTCCGCGTCCAAAATGCCGACGAGTGAGACCTCCGGTAAGTCCAAGCCTTCGCGAAGCAAATTGATGCCGACCAGCACGTCGAACACGCCAAGCCGTAAATCGCGGAGAATGGCGACGCGTTCCAGCGTGTCGACCTCGCTATGCAGGTACCGCACTTTGAAATTCATCTCGATGAGGAAGTCCGTGAGATCTTCCGCCATCTTCTTCGTGAGCGTCGTTACCAGCACGCGTTCTTTGCGCTCGACGCGCTGACGAATCGCTTCCATAAGGTCGTCGACTTGATTGCGCGTGGGCCGCACGTCGACTTCGGGATCGACCAGCCCCGTTGGACGAATGATCATCTCGGCCACCTGCGAGCTGCGGCCCATCTCGTATGTGCTGGGCGTCGCCGACACGTAAATAATCTGGTTGATGTGTTCGTCGAATTCATCGTACGTCAGCGGCCGGTTGTCCAGCGCGCTCGGAAGACGGAAACCGTGCTCCACGAGCGAGAGCTTGCGCGAACGGTCGCCGCCGTACATCGCGTGCACCTGCGGCAGCGTCACGTGCGACTCGTCGATGAAGACCATCCAGTCTTTCGGGAAGAAATCCAGCAAGCACCAGGGCGTCGACCCCGGTTCGCGGCCCGTCAGATGGCGCGAGTAGTTCTCGATGCCGTTGCAGTACCCGACCTCGCGCAGCATGTCCAGGTCGTATCGCGTACGCATCTCCAGGCGCTGGGCTTCGAGCAGTTTGCCCTGCTCCTTGAAGAGTTTGAGGCGCTCTTCCAACTCCGCTTCGATGGACTGGACCGCACGCCGCAGTTTCTCGTCCGGTGTAATGAAGTGCTTGGCCGGAAAGATCAGCAGCTCGTCCTTACTCTCGACGTACTCGCCCGTCATGATGTTGACGACGTTGATGGCGTCGATCTGGTCGCCAAAAAACTCGATGCGATGAATCAGTTCTTCGTCGACGCCCATGAACTCGAGCGTATCGCCGCGCACGCGGAAGGTGCCGCGCACCATATTGATGTCGTTGCGCCGGTACTGCATGTCGACCAGCTTGCGCAGCAACGCATCACGGTCGAGTTCCTCGCCCAAGCGCAGCTTCACCGACATCTCCATATAGTCCGACGGTGAACCCAAACCGTAAATGCACGAAACCGACGCCACGATCAACGTATCGCGCCGCGTAATCAGCGACTGCGTAGCGGAATGGCGCAGGCGTTCGATCTCTTCGTTGATCGAACTATCCTTTTCAATGTACGTATCGGTGTGCGCGATATACGCTTCGGGTTGGTAGTAATCGAAGTACGAGACGAAGTACTCGACCGCGTTCTCCGGGAAGAACTCGCGAAACTCGGCGCACAGCTGCGCGGCCAGCGTCTTGTTGTGGCAAAGCACGAGCGTCGGTTTTTGCACCAGTTCGATGACACGCGCCATCGCCATCGTCTTGCCGCTGCCGGTCACACCGAGAAGCGTCTGCGCCCGATCGCCGCGATTCACGCCTTCCGCCAAGGCTTGCGTCGCCTTGGGCTGGTCGCCGGCGAGCTGATAGGGCGCGACGAGTTTGAACTTCTGGGCCATCGCTTACCTGTACCCACGCCCCGGAGCGAGGGTTGCGCATAGGAGCGCGGGAACCTCATCCTCCGCCTGCTTACGCCCTGGAGACCAAGCCCCTTGAGCCAAAACCCCATCCTGTTCAGTGGCAACTCAAATGAAGAGTTGGCCAAAGAGATTGCCAAGCGGCTGAAGCTGCACGTCGGCAAAGCACTGGTTACAAAATTCAGGAACGAAGAGACGCGCGTGCAGGTCCAGGAGAACGTCCGCGGGTCGGAAGTCTTCGTCATTCAATCGCTGTGCAAGGCGCCCAACGGCAACGGTGTCAACGACTCGCTCATGGAGCTGCTGCTCATGATCGATGCGCTCAAGCGCGCTTCGGCAGCTCGCATCACCGCCGTTATTCCTTATTACGGATACGCAAAGCAAGACAAGAAGACGACCGGACGCGAGCCGATCTCGGCTAAGGTCGTTGCGGACATGCTCAAAACCGCAGGCGCAAACCGTATGGTGACGATGGACTTGCATGCGGCGCAGATTCAGGGCTTCTTCGACGGCCCCGTCGACAACCTGATGGCTATGCCTACGCTGTGCAACTATCTTAAAAAGGAAGGGCTGTGCGACGACCGCATCGTCGTGGTATCGCCCGACGCGGGCGGCGTGCATCGCGCGGAACTGTTCGCGAAACGTCTGAACTCCTCGCTGGCCATTGTCTTTAAGCGGCGGCCGGAACCGGATATTTCCGAGGTCACCGATATCGTCGGCGACGTCCGGGGTAAAGTGGCCGTCGTGGTCGACGACATGATTTCGACCGGCGGCACGCTTGCAAAGGCCGCCGAAGCGATCTTGGCGCGCGGAGCGACGCAGGTGTACACGGTTGCCTCGCACGGTATCTTCGCCGGTGAAGCGATCAAAGTGCTGGACGATTCGCAGATCGAACGCGTGATCGTGACGAACACGATCCCGTTCCCGGACGTTTCGGAGCATCCCAAATTTGCGCAGCTCTCGATTGCGCAAACGTTTGCCGACGCCATCAATCGTATTACGACCAATCGCTCCATCTCCGAGCTCTTCAGTGAAGAGGGCGACAAAAGATTGAACGATGTAACCCAGCCGATCCCGGAACCGGCAATCGTTCCGTAGTAAAGGAATCGTATGGCACAACAGCTTTTATTGACGATCGAACGCCGCGAGGGCGCTGGCAGCACGAAAGCGCGGGCGCTGCGCCACATCGGCAAAGTTCCGGGCGTGCTCTACGGACACGGTTCGAGTGAAACGATTGCCGTGGACCGCCGCGCGCTCGACGAACTGCTGCATCACGGCGGACGTACCGGCCTGGTTCAGCTGCAGCTGGGCGGTAAACGGTTCGATACCGCACTCGTCCGCGAAGTGCAAATCGATCCGGTAAGCCGCCGGCCCATTCACGTCGACTTGCAGCGCGTCACCGCGAACGAGACGGTGCACACGACCGTGCCGATCGTCACGGTTGGCACGCCTGACGGCGTGCGCAACTTCGGCGGCGTCATGGACGTCATCGTGCACGAGCTGGAAATCGAAGGTCCCGCAAACAAACTGCCCGATCATCTTGACGTCGACGTTACGGATCTCGGCATTCACGAACACATCACTGCAGGCGAAGTCAAACTCCCCAGCGGCTTCAAACTGCTCACGCCTGCCGACGCGATTGTCGTTACGGTCGAGCCGTCGAAGACCGCGCGCGCTCTTGAGGAAGCCGAAGCCGGTGCGCCGGTGGAAGAAGCGCAGCCTGAACTGGTACGCGAGGCGCCTGAAGGCGAAGGAGCGCCGGAATAGCATCACGCTCTGCCGAGGCTCCGCGCATCATCGCGGGCCTCGGCAATCCCGGACGAGAATACGAACGCACGCGCCACAACGTCGGCTTCATGGTCGTCGACGAACTTGCGCGCCGCCTGAACATCGACTCCTGGAAAACCAAGGACGGCGCACGCCAAGCTTACGATCCCGCGCGCAAACTCGTTTTGGTGCAGCCCCAGACGTACATGAACAACAGCGGCGTGCCGTTGCGCCTCATCGCGTCGTGGTATCGAACGCCGCCCAACGCATTACTCGTTATCTACGACGACATGGATTTGCCGTTCGGGAAGGTCCGCATGCGTCCGTTCGGAGGGCATGGCGGTCACAACGGAATGCGTTCGATCATTGCGACGATCGGACAAGATTTTCCGCGCATTCGCGTCGGCGTAGGACGGCCGCAGTTCGAAAGTATCGATCACGTCCTCAGCTCTTTCACACCGGAAGAGCGGGAACGGCTTCCAAAGGTCATCGATGCCGCGGCAACCGGCGCTGAGCGCTGGATGAACGACGGGCCGGAAGCGGCGATGCAGTTCGTCAATAACTTAGAGGTCGCGTAGCGCAAACCGGCGCGCGCCAATCGCGTACACGACCGCGATCCATCCGAGCGTCCAAACAGCAACCGCTGCCGGGGGCGGCGCAACGACAAAGAACGGACCGGGCCACACATGCGTCGCGGACATCGTCGCGACAAACACTGCGGGCTCGAGTTGAAAGACCGCGCTGCGCCACATCGCATCGGTTGGTAGTACCAATTGCGTGATCGTGCCCGCATCGCGAACGGCCGGGTTGCCGTAGTACATGCCTAAGCTTTGTGCGATTCCACCCATCCAAGCGATGCCAAAAAACAGAATCGCGACAACACTTGCGGCGATTGCGGACAAACGAGTGCTCAAAGCAATTGCCAATACGAGCATCGCAAGCGAAAGCAAACACAAATACGCGATGCACGCCGCAGGATGCGGCGGCACGTAACCCGTCGCCATTCGCACGACGAGAAACTCCGCCGCCCCGCTCGCACCGGCATACACGCAAACCACGATCGCCAGCGCGGTCGCCTTACCGCCGATGACGGCGTGACGCGAGAGCGGACGTGTTAGAACCGGCAAGAGCACGCCGGATTCAATATCGTTCGCGAGCGAAGGTGCCGCGAGAAAAACCGAAAGCACGGCGACGATAAAACTGAAGAGATACGCGATGAGAATAACGAGCATCGCACTGATTTGCAGCACTTCCTGATGCGAAGGTACGACGACGCCGCGGGTTCGTGCATGCGTGAGATATGCAAACCCCCAGCCGGTGAGCCCTAAGAGGACAGCGGTAATCACGACTGCCGCAACAACGAACTTCCGGCGCACCAGTTCGCGCAGCGTCAACACGATGATCGAAATCATGCGCCGCGTTCCTGTGTGAGTTGCAGGAACCGTTCCTCGAGCGTAGCAGCCGATAGTGGCTCGACGCTAAAAACGTCGGCGTTGCCACGCACGAGCGTCTGCACCAGTTCGGGGACACGATCCGTTACCAAGCCATTCACGAGCACGGCATCGTCCTCGTACGTCACCGTGCCGAATGGAGCCAGCAGCGTTTCCAGCGGCGTTCCGTTTGCTCGAGCGCGAACGCGCACGCCGTGGCCGGCGCCGACAATTTCCGCAATCGGACCATGCGCAACGATGCTTCCGCGCGTGATAATCGCAACGCGATCGCAGACGTGTTCGACTTCGGTAAGCAGATGCGAATTCAAAAACACCGTGGTGCCGCGCGCTTTGAGCGCGCGCAAAATTTCTCGCACCTCCAGCCTGCCAATCGGATCGAGCGCAGAGGTCGGCTCGTCAAGCACGACAAGCTCCGGTTCGCCCAGCAATGCAACGCCAAGGCCAAGCCGTTGCTGCATGCCTTTGGAGTACGTACCGACGCGCGTGTCTTCACGGCCTTTCAAGCCGACGCGTTGGAGAATCTCCGCAATCTTTCGCTCGGCGTTGCCGATGCCCGCAAGCCGCGCGTGCAATTGCAAGACCTCTCGCGCACTCAGCCATTCTTGATAGCGAAAAAGCTCCGGAAGATAGCCGAGCTTGCGACGCGCACGGCGATCGCCTAGAGCCCGGCCGAGCAGCGTGCCTTCGCCGGAGCTCGGACGTGCCAGGCCGACGAGCATTTTCACCGACGTGGTCTTGCCGGCGCCGTTTGGCCCGAGAAATCCGAAGATCTCGCCGGGCGCAACGTCCAAACTCAAATCGGCAACGGCGGTTACCTCGCCGTAATACTTGGCAAGGTGACGCGTCGAAATTGCGTTAGCGCAAATCATTTGCAACGGCAAGCACGTCGTCCATCGAAACCGATCCTCCGACGACGTACATCATACCGTTCTTCTGCCACATGACTCCAGCGCCCAAACCGGTATTATCGCCGATCGCCAAGCCTTGAACGCCTTGTACGCTCACGCGTTGTGCCGTTTGCTTGTCGACGATCACCGGCACGGGAACCGTGTTCTGAAGGTCGCCGAGCGCGCGAATCTGCGCGGCGAGTTGCGCCGGCATGTTGGGCATTGCCAAAATATACCGCTCGAGTGTCTGGAGTGAAGCGCCGCTCGAGGTGACGCGCGGTGCACGCGTCTCCACGATATCGATGAATTTTCCGGCGTGCATCATCGAGCGTTGGCTATGCATGTGCGCGGGGCGTCCCGCGCCGAAGTGCGCGTTGAAAACGTCGGCGGTCTGCAAGCGTATCGTCGTCCCGTCCAAATCGGGCGGCATCGGCGGCAGCGGTTTGTGGCTGCGCGTTGCGAACGCGCGAGCCTTAGCGGCGCTAAAGGTATACGTCATCTCCCCAGGCGTTGCAACGAAGAACGTGCGGCCCGCACGCAGATCCTTAGGCAACGATTGCGGGACGAGTGGCGTGAAGTCCAGATGACGCTGCGCCTCTTGCAGCGTGCGATACTGCGTATGTTGCGGACTACGCAGGACGCGCTGCGTCCCGGTTTGATTCGCCTGCGGCAGCAGATGCAGATTCTGCAATTGAGCGCGCGAGAGCTGCACGGGTTCGAATTGTTGCGGCTGAAAAATCGTGAGGAACGCGCGCGCGTAACCACCCAACGGCGTGAAGAGCAGCGCGAGAACGAGCGCGGCCGCGGCGGCCGCACCCACCGTCATCCGATAAGGTAACCGGCCGAGTGGACGCCGCATCGCGTCCTCGAAGCGATCGTACGCTGCCGTTGAATCGATTGCGGCTTCGCCGTGCAATGCGCCGGCAACGGCGCGCGCGCCCGCAGCCAACTCTGCACTCTGCGCGCGACACGCATCGCACGAAGCTGCATGAGACCGCTGGCTATCGCTAAAAGCGGACGGCTCGTCCAACATGCGCCGTAGTGCGCCGGTATCAAGATGTTCCACGTTCGATCTCCTTTTTGAAAGCGCGTTCCGCGCGCGCTAAGCGCGTGCCGATCTGCTTGACGTCGATCGCGAGTGCATCCGCGCATTCACGATATGAGAGCCCCGCATGGCGCAGCGCGAGCAGCTGCGCGTCGGCTTGAGAAATTCGCAGCAGCGCTGCGCGCACCAACGAACGCTCGTAGCGGCGCTCGACGATCGTTTGCGGATCCGCGCCGTGTTGCGCACCCGTTTCGATAACATGCTGCAAGTGGTAACTGCGCGCTTCGCGTTCGATGCGCCGCTTTCGGCTGCGCACTGCATTGAGCGCACTGTGCGCGGCAGCGGCGTGCACCCATGCGCCCGCGCCGGGCCGATCGTATCGCCGGGCACGCGCGCAGCGGACGAAAACCTCTTGAGCCACGTCTTCCGCTTCCGCGGCATCGCCTGTAATGCGTAGCGCGATGGCAACCGCGCGCGGATACTCCTGGGCGAAAAATCGCTCGAACACGCCGGGTCCGCTTCCTACGAGCGCCGTCGCTGCCACCATGCCCTTATAGCACCGCAGAGCGCCATTTTGTAACGTCCCTGCGTTATGTTTACTATAGAATGGTCGATAACGTAGCAAACGGAGGGCGAATGGACCGTTTCGCAGGCAAAGCATTCGTAGTGCGGGTCGACAAGGCAACCGCCTTGGCGGGCCACACGACGTTCTTTGACGACCTCGCGTTCCTCGCACGTAAGCAGGTACACCCCATTCTCGTTGCGCCGGATGCGAAGGCCGGCCGCGCTCTCGTGCGATCGATCAACCGGCGCGGCAACATGGCCGTGGGGCTTTCGGGCTCGGACGCCGCAATGCTGCCCGGGACCGGCAGCGGAATCGGCAACGTGCAGCCCGGCATCCTTCAAACGTTGATGAACGCGGGATACATACCCGTGATCGAACCGACGGCGTTCTCGGTGTTCGGCGAACACGATCAGACGGTCGCGGCCGACGAGGTCGCTCGCGCGATCGCCGCGGCCACCGACGCCGTACGCGCAATCTTTTTTCATGCGCTGGGCGGAGTTCCGGATCCGCACAGCGCGGCGCTCATTAGCGAACTCACGCCCGCCGAAGCACTCGCCATTGCCGACGATCCGCGCGTACCGCTGGACCTTCGCGCGGCGATTCGCGCTGCAGCGCTTGGCGTGCGTGCAGGTGTCGCTGAGGCACAAATTGTCGACGGGCGCATCGCGCATGCAACGGTCGTCGAGTTGCTGACGGCGCATCATCTCGGAACGCGCGTCACCGGAAGCGTCTTTACCGGCGCGGCATAAGGCACGGATCGCTGCGCCCTTGCAGCTCGGCAATGCGTTGTCCGGGTGAAGGGTGCGGGTACAAGTACCAGTAGGCGAACGGATTCGGGCACACCGGAACCAGCGCTTCGTCCGTTTGACGAACCACCAAACGAATTGCACTCGCCGGATCGCCGGTGAGCGCGACGCCGCCTTTGTCGCTGGTCAGATCAAGATTGCGCGTATACCCGTTATAAAACGGAAGCGCGATCACGTACACGCAACCCAAAATTGCGCCGAGCAATGCCAAGCGCGCAACGGGGTCGTCGTCGCGCCGGAAGCCGATGCGATCGGACATGAACACCGCAAGCGCCGTGCCCAAAACAATCATTGCGCCCTGAATGAGCGCCAGGTGAAGGCCCGTGTTTGCGGCGATCCACGCATACGATCGCGCCAGTACGAACCGCAGTTCACCTTCCGTGGCTGCGGCAAGCATGGTGTCGGAGATCACGATTCGCTGCGATCCGCCCCAGCCGATAATGTACGCGTGGCCCAATCGCGTTCTTCCGGAAAGGTGCTCTTCCAGAATCGGCACGTGAATCGACGTACGAGCTTGAAGCGCCACGTTATCCGATGCCGGCTTTCCTGAGAGTACCAGCGGCGTGTATCTGCTGTACGCCGGCGCAATCACGTATGGGCTCACATATGTCACAAGCAGCGTAACGCCGATGACTCCGGCGATCGTGTACAAATACCACTGATGCGTGCGGTCGACCAGCCACAGAACGATCGCGGCAATAAGGCCCGCGGCGAGCATCGCGATAATCGTTCCGACGATCCAATCCAGCAGCCACGTCCGAAAGAGCATGTCGGTCACGTCCATGATCCGCGAGAAGCGGTACTGCACCGCCTGCGGCACCAAGGCGACCGACTTGTCCAGCAGTGTCAGCACTGCGGCGAACCAGAACCGTACGGCAAATTCCGAGCGAATGTTCGTTCGCAGACGGTCCCGCAGCCGCGCCGAGCTACCGGTGCTCCAGAACCAGGCCAGAACGGCAATCTGCAGCGCGATCATGACGATCCAAACCGGGATACGAATCTGCTCGAGATGCCCGGCCGCAGCGGCGCGTGCCGGGTCGATGAGGTCGAACGGCGATCGCGTCAAAAGATCGTGTGCGGGGATCGCGTCTATCACGCGATCGAGCGCGCTGGGGCGGCCTAGCATTCCGGCCCCTGTTCGCGGGACGATGCCGGATCGCTTTTTACTTGTAGATTGCGAAGGCGGTGCCGTCGATGGTAAACGAGACACGATCGCGGCCTTCACGTTTGCTGTGGTACATCGCCGCATCGGCGACTTCGAGCAATTCGCTTGCATCTTTGGCGTCATACGGATATGCGGAGACACCTATGCTTGCCGTGATCGGCAGGTTTACGCCAAAGTCGCACGAGCGCACCGCCTCGCAAAAGCGCTGCGCCCGTTCGATCGCTGCGATTTTGTGGACGTTCCGAACGATGGCGCAGAACTCGTCACCTCCGTTACGCGCCGCGATGTCCATGCCCGGTATCGTATGTTCGCGCAGCAGGGAGGCCATTCGCTGCAGTACGACGTCGCCGGCGGAGTGACCAAACGTGTCGTTCACGCGTTTGAAATGATCCGTGTCGACGAACCAAAGGCAAAGGGACACGTGCTCGCTGAGCCGTGCAATCGCTAGTTCCTCTTGCAGCTTCTCGCGAAGGGCGCGCGGCGTGTAGAGTCCTGTGAGACCGTCATACGTTGCTGTTGCACGGTCGGCTTCCCGCTCCGCTGCCAATGTGAACGGCGAAGCAGCTTGTGCGACAGCTCGTACGAGCAAATCGGGATTACCGATGTGATGCTGAGCGGATGCCGCATACACTACCGCCGCAAGTCCGTCGCGTCCGAGCATCGGCACGGCGAGCGCGGCGCGATCGGTTGGAATCACCGGGCGATCACGGCCGTTCAGTTCGACGCGATGACCGCACAGAGCGGCTCGCGCCGGGAGCGACGCAGCATGATCGCGACGCACACGCGCGCCGGCGAAATGTTCGGCGCGGGCACCTGCCGCATAGATGCACGCGAGTTCTTCGCCCGCCGGCGCAAAAATCAGGACCGTGTCGAGAGAGGGATCCAAAACACGCAGCGTGCGATCGAGCGCGGTCAGCACAGCGCCGGTCGAATCACGCGACGCCGCGGTCAGAACACGCACCGCTTCCAGCACATCCGACTCGCGGCGCTCCACAGCCACCACACACGCGTGCAATAGCCGGACGCGTGATTTCATGCGCGTTGCGTACACAATCGCAAGCACACAGAAAAACGCGAGAAGCGACAACCCGGCTAGATACACTGCATGTAAGTGCCCACTGTGCGTGCTGACAGGTCACG
>CAZRQS010000085.1:0-10861 GCA_964602255.1 uncultured bacterium
GCTCGGTGTGACAAAAGACTAGTACCCGGCGGGCAATGTCATGTGCAGGTTCTTTACTAAAAACGCGTATGCGTCGGCGTAGTCGTCGAAGACTTTGCTGATCGGTTTGCCGCCGCCGTGGCCTGACTTCAGATCGACGCGTAAGAGGACAGGGGCAGGTCCCGCCTGCGCCCATTGCATCGCCGCGGCGAATTTGAAGCTGTGCGCCGGGAAGACGCGGTCGTCGTGATCTGCCGTAAAAATCAGTGTCGGCGGATACACGGTGCCCCTCTTGATGTTTTGATACGGCGAATACGAGAGCAACGTTTTGAACTGTTCGGCCGAACACGTAGCGCAGCCATATTCCGGAACCCAGCCGTGCCCGACGGTGAACTTATCGAACCGCAGCATGTCCATAACGCCGACGAACGGAAGCGCCGCGCCGAAGAGATCGGGACGCTGCGTCTCCACCGCGCCGACGAGAAGACCGCCGTTCGACTCGCCGCGAATGGCCAGCTTCGGCGTCGACGTATACTTCTGCGCGATGAGATACTCGGCCGCGCTGATGAAGTCGTCGAACACGTGCTGCTTCTGCGCCAGCATTCCCGCGTGGTGCCACGCCTCTCCGTATTCGGATCCGCCGCGTAGATTTGCGACCGCATATACGCCGCCCATGTCGAGCCAGCTTGCGATGAACGTGGAAAAACGCGGGGTGATCGGAATGTCGAAGCCCCCGTATCCGTACAGTATTGCCGGATTGTTGCCGTTCAGCGCTATGCCCTTGCGGTACGCAATCTCCATCGGCACGCGCGTTCCATCTTTGCTAGGGTAGAACACGAGCTTGGTCGTGTACTTGTCCGCGTTGAATGCAATCTTCGGCCGCCAATACAGCGTGCTCTTGCCGGTGACGACGTCGTACGCATACAACCGCGTAGGTGTTGTGTAGCCGGCGAAGCTGTAATACGTCACGCGATCTTCGCGCTGTCCGCCGAAGCCGTCGGCCGAACCCACGCCCGGAAGATCGACGTTGCGGATGAGGCGGCCGCTCGTGTCGTACACGCGCACGGCCGAATGGCCGTCTTGCAGATACGAGGCCACCAAACGGCCGTGCAGGAGCGAGACACTTTGCAACGCGCTGCGGCTTTGCGGAACGAGTGCGTGTTCGGTGCCGGGACGTCGCAGATCGATCGACATGACGCGGCCGTTGGGCGCATCGGCGGTAGTCTGCAGGTACACGGTCGAACCGACGATGTCAATCGGCGTGTATTGCGCTTTGTCGATCGCATAGAGCTCGCGCGCGTTGTGCTTAGGGTCGCGCATGTCGACGTACGAAAGCTCGTTATTCGTCGACGTGCCGTTGCTCAGCACGATCAGCCCGTACCGCCCGTCGCGGCTGAGCTCGAAGGAGATGTACCAATCGGGATGGTCGGGGCGCGAGTAGAACAGCGTGTCGGCGGTTTGCGGCGTACCGAGTTTGTGGAAGTACACCGCTTGATTGAGTGATGCGGCCTTGAACTCTTCACCGGCCTTCGGCTGCGGGTACCGCTCGTAATAGAAACCGCTTTTGTCCGGTAACCACACCGCGTCGGAGAATTTGCTCCACTGTAGCGTGTCGCGCAAGTCTTTGCCGGTGACGACGTTGCGGACGTGCCACGTCTCCCAATCCGACCCCGAGCTCTGAAGCCCGTACGCCATCAGCGCTCCGTCGCGCGTGAACGACTCACCGCCGATGGAGACCGTACCGTCGCTCGCGAGCGCGTTCGGATCGAGCAGCACGCGGCTTTGGCCATGCGGTCCGTCCATCGTGTAGAGCACGCTTTGGTTCTGCAGGCCGGTGTTGGCACTGTAGAAATAGTGCTTTCCGAAGTGATACGGCGCGCCGTGCTTGGGGTAGTTGTACGCGGCGCGAACGTGCTTATAGATTGCCGCGCGCTCCGGGATTGCGCCGAGATACGCGTCAGCGTATTTCGCCTCGTCTAAGACCCACGACCGCGTCTGCGGCGAATCGATCTCTTCCATCCAGCGGTACGGGTCCGCAACCTGAGTGCCGAAGTAGGTATCGACGTAACCGGTGCGCTGCGCGGCGGGATAGTGCAGCGGTAACGCGGCGGAGAGCGCCGCAATAAGAGCGGCGGCAATAAGAGTGCGCATGCAGGGAATATACGAAGACGCCGCTTGCGCGGCCTCTTACTCTTCGGTGAATACGCGGCTGCTCAGGATATCCACGTCTTCCAACGTCATCACTTGGTCCCGATCCACGCGGCCCAGCTCGCAGAGCCGGCCGGCTTGGCGCAAACGTGCCCGGTCGAGCGCATTGCGCACGCTTCGCGCGTTTGCGAAGTGCGGCCGCTCGATGCGCCGGCGCAGGTACTCGAGGAAAGCGTCGGCCGCGGGCTGCGAAAAACGGTAGGTCTGGCGCGTAAGCATGAGCTCGGCGATCTGAAAGAGCTGCTCGATCGTGTAATCTGGAAAATCGATGTGATGCGCGATGCGCGAACGTATTCCAGGGTTGCTTTGAAAGAACGTTTCCATCCGGTCGCGATAACCTGCCAAAATGACGACCAGGTCGTCGCGATGGTTCTCCATCGACTGCAGCAGAATCTCGATTGCTTCTTGGCCGTAGTCGCGCTCGTTCTCAGGACGGTACAGGTAATACGCTTCGTCGATGAAGAGCACGCCGCCCATCGCTCGTTTGACGACGTCTTTGGTTTTAGGCGCGGTATGGCCGATGTACTGTCCGACCAAGTCGTCGCGCGTCGCCGTAACCACGTGCCCTTTGCGAATGTATCCCAGGCGTTGCAAAATTTGCGCCATGCGCAGCGCGATCGTCGTTTTACCGGTACCGGGCCGGCCTGTAAAACTCATATGGAGCGACGGCGTCTGTGTCGGCAGGCCAAACCGTTCGCGCACGCGTTCGATCACGAGAAGCGCCGCGATCTCGCGAATGCGCTGCTTAACCGGCAACAGGCCAATCAGATCGCCGTCGAGTGCGGTGAGAACTTCGTCAACGCCTGCGTCTCGAAATATCGATGCGATTTCGACGTTGCCGGGCAGCGCTTCGACGGATTGCGTCATCGATACCGCTCACCCGGCGGCGCGTGAACGGCATATGAATGCAACGTATACTGAAGCCGGCGATCCGAAGCTTGCGTCCGTTCGAGTTCAAAGCCGGGTTCTTTACCCGGACGATTGACGATAAAGCTCAACGCCGTTGTTTGACGCCCCAGCTGCCGGTCGTAGGCATTGACCTTGATGTACTTCTGCGGATGCTCGGCGCGGCACGCGTTGACCTCTTGGAGTATCGCGGCCGCATCGCGTAGATCGAACATCGGCAAGCCCCACATTTCCCAGTAGACGTTGCGTGGATGCGGATCGTCCGTGTATTCGATCGAGATCGCCCAGCCTCGATCGAGTGCGTATTCGACTTGTGCGCGAATCTCGCCATCGCTCAGCGGCGGCAGGTACGAAAACGTGCCTTGCGTCAGATGCATGTGTCAAACTCCTCGCTAGAAGCTCGGCGTCGCCAGAACGTCCGGCGTGTCCGTCGACGTGTAGTCGAACGTAATGTCTTTCCACGTTTCGAGCGCCTCGCGCAGCGGCGGACAATGCGAGGCCGCGCGCTGCAGAATCTCGGAGCCTTCGACCATGATATCGCGGCCTTCGTTGCGCGCTTGAATCATCGCCTCGGCCGCAACGCGATTCGCGGTTGCTCCCGCGGAAACGCCCATCGGATGTCCGATCGTGCCGCCGCCGAACTGCAGCACCGTGTCTTCACCCAAATAGTGCAGCAGCTGATGCATCTGTCCCGCGTGAATACCGCCCGAAGCGACGGGCATCACGCCCGGCAACTGCGCCCAATCTTGATCGAAATAAATTCCGTGTAACGGATTCGTGGGTACGAAATTCTCGCGCAGAACGTCGTAGTAGCCTGCAACCATGTTGGGATCGCCCTCGAGTTTACCGACGACCGTTCCGGCGTGCACGTGATCGACGCCGATGAGGCGCACCCACTTCGCCAGAACGCGGAAGCTGACGCCGTGCGTTTTCTGCCGCGTGAACGTTCCGTGTCCGGCGCGGTGCAAATGCAAGATCACGCCGTTTTTCCGAGCCCACTTCGCCATCGACTGCATTGCCGTGTACCCGACGGTGAGATCGATCATGATGATCACCGAACACAGCTGCTTTGCAAACTCCGCGCGCTCGTACATTTCTTCCATCGTCGCGGCGGTGCAGTTCATGTAATGGCCTTTGATCTCGCCCGTCTCAGCTTGCGCGCGTTCCACGCCTTCGATCGCAAACAGAAACCGGTCGCGCCAGCGCATGAACGGCTGGCTGTTGATGTTCTCGTCGTCTTTGGTGAAATCCAATCCGCCACGCAGCGCTTCGAAGACGACGCGGCCGTAATTGCGCGCGGAAAGCCCGAGCTTCGGTTTGACGGTCGCACCGAGTAACGGACGGCCGTACTTGTTGAGATACTCGCGTTCCATGACGATACCGTGCGCGGGGCCTTGAAATGTCTTGACGTACACGGGCGGAATGCGCATATCTTCGAGCCGCAGTGAACGCAGCGCTTTAAACCCGAACACGTTGCCGATAATCGACGACGTAAGATTCGCAATCGATCCCTCCTCGAAGAGATCGATGTCATAGGCGATGTACGCAATGAATTGATCCGTTCCCGGAACCGGATCGACGCGGTAACAACGCGCTTGATAGTGTTCGTACGCCGTTAAGCGGTCCGTCCACACGACAGTCCACGTAGCCGTCGACGACTCTCCGGCAACAGCCGCAGCTGCTTCAACCGGATCGACGCCATCTTGCGGCACTAGGCGAAACGCGCACAGTACGTCGGTATCTTTCGGCTCGTAATCGGGCTGGTAGTAGCCCATCTGCGCGTAAGGGATAACACCGGATGCCCAGCGTTGCTCGGTTCCAGGCATAGCAATCGTCATCTGCATCTCCAATCGAGTGGACAAATCATGCCACGTGGATACATAGGCGTCAAATACAATTTTGCGGTATACTCATAAGCAACGTCTTATGTTTTCCCTGAACCAGCTACGTACGTTCCTCGCGGTAGCCGAAAGCGGGTCGGTCGGCGGCGCCGCGGAGCGCTTGAGTATCTCGCAACCGGCGGTCTCCGCGGCGCTGACCTCCCTCTCGCAAGCTGCGGGCGCACCCATCGTGGAGCGCGATGGCCGGGGTACGCGTCTGACTGCGGCCGGGCAAGCGCTCGAAGTCTATGCGCGCCGCACGTTCGCACTGCTGAGCGAGGCACAAACCGAGGTCACTAAGGCGGCGGGCAGTTCCGGACGGCGTTTGCGATTGGCTACGGTGACGACGGTCGCGGAACACATCATCGCAACATTGCTGCACGGTTTTCGCGCGCGCGAACCGGAGATCGACGTTGAGCTCCACGTCGCAAACCGCGAACGCGTGTGGCAGCGTTTGCGCCATTGGGAAGCCGACTTGGTTGTGGGCGGACGTCCTCCGCACGATCCGCAGTTCAAAACACTCGCTACGCGCAGGAACGAGCTCGTTGCCGTACGCGCCCCCGAACTGCCCGCGGATTACACGCGCGCTACGTGGCTCATGCGCGAAGCGGGTTCAGGTACGCGCACCGCAACCGAAGAATTCTTCTCTACGCTCGGCATCGCGCCGGCGACGCTCACCATCGGTTCGAACGGCGCAATACGCGAGTGCGTACGCGCGGGCCTGGGTATGTCGCTGCTCTCGCGTGACGCGGTAGCGCACGATTTGAAAAACGGTGTACTCGCAGTTGTGCCCACACCCGCTACGCCGCTCGTGCGTGATTGGCACTTGGTATGTGCGGCTGATCGGCAGATTCCGCACAGCGCACAGCGCTTCGCTGCATACGCACTGGAAACGGGGACGTTCAAAGCAGCTCTAGACAAGTAGTGCTATACTGAGCGCCACAATGATTGTCCGCGAAGAAAGCGTCCTGGACTTACTCATTGCAGCGCTCCCGCACTTACGCGGCGGGTTGCGTGACGAGTCCGCACGCTTTACCGCGCAACTGCTCAGCGATCATCTCGATCTCGACGCGGTCGCCGTCATCTCCACCGACCGTGTGCTCGCTTTTATGGGTGCGGGCAGCGACCATCACATCGTCGGCGAACCGAACTTGACGGCGCTTACACGCCATGCGATCGAGACAGGTCAAGTACTGCGCACACAGGATCCCGCGGAGATCGGCTGTCCGCATCCGGGATGCCCGCTCACGAGCGCCGTTGTTGCGCCGCTCACGGTGCGCAAGCGCGTCGTCGGTGCCATCAAACTCTATCGCGCAGGCGGACGGCCGATTCACGCGCACGATGAAAACGTCGTTCGCGGTTTGGCGCGCGTGCTCAGCATCTATCTCGAGATGGCGGAATTGGACGAGCGCGCATCGCTCGTCACCAAAGCCGAACTCGAAACACTGCGCGCACAGATCTCGCCGCACTTTCTGTTCAACACGCTAACGACGATTGCGGCGCTCACCCGAACCGACTCCGAGCGCGCGCACACGCTCATTCTCGATCTCGCTGAATTTTTCAGAGATGCACTCGCCGATCATCGTGAAGTAGTAACGCTCGACCATGAGCTCGCCTGCGTTCAGCGTTATCTGCGCTTTGAGAGCGCGCGCTACGGCGACCGTTTGCGCATCGAGTACGACATCGATCCGAATGCGCGCAGCGTGTACGTTCCGTTCATGGCGGTGCAGTCGCTCGTGCAAAACGCCGTTGGCCACGGAGTTGCGCCGACAGACCGAAATGGATGCGTGACCGTGCGCGCTTGCGAGTGCCCGGACGGATACGAAATTTCCGTGCAGGATGACGGCGCAGGTATCCCACCGCAAAAACTCGCGCACATCGTTGACCGCGGCGTCGGCACCGGCGCAGGCATCGGGTTGGATAACGTGCAGCGGCGCCTCGTCACGCTCTTCGGTCCGCGAAGTGGTTTACGCTTCACGAGTAAACTTGGCAAAGGGACGACCGCGCGGTTCACCGTTCCACCGCGGGTGCCGGCGTGAGCGAACGCGAGCTGCGTGCGCTGATCGTCGATGACGAACCGCTCGTGCGCAGCGAACTCGTGTATGCCATCGAGCACGCCGCGGAGGACATCGAAACGAGTGAAGCCGCGACTGCGCTCGATGCGCTCGCACAGCTGCAAAACGAACGTTTCGACATCGTGTTTCTCGACATCCGTATGCCGTCGCTCAGCGGTTTGGACGCGATGTCGGTCATCGCGAAACTCAGCAGCAAACCGCAGGTGGTATTCGTCACCGCGCACGACGACCACGCCGTCGATGCGTTCGAACTGGAAGCGACGGATTATCTTCTCAAACCGGTTTCCGTCGATCGTTTGCGCAAAACACTCGAGCGCATACGCAGCCGCCGCGCCGATACAGCCGCGCCCGCGCCGGCAGCACGGCCCGATCGGGTACCGGTCGAGCGCGAAGGCCGCACCCTGCTCGTACGCCCGGCAGACATTCGCTTCGTCCGCGCAATGGGACACGACGTGACGGTGCACACGTTCGACAATGATTTCCGCTTTCGCGGGACCCTCGGCGAGTGCGCATCGCGCCTGGAACCGCGCGGCTTTTTGCGCGTTCATCGCGCATATTTAGTCAATCCCGAGCACGTCGTCGAGGTGCGGCCGTTCTTTGCCGGCGCCTACGTTTTGCTGACCGACGACAAGGCCCGTACCGAGGTCCCGGTGAGCCGCGCATACGCGAAAGCGGCGCGCACGGCCTTCGGTTTATGAGCGCTTTCCAACCGTCTGCGTCGTAAAATCCGCCAGTTGCGCACCATGAGCTGACCCCGCCGCGGCTCCTGCGCTACGCTCCACCTACATCAGCGGAGGTAGAGCATGCGTTCAATTATGGTTGCCGTGGGCGGAGATTCCGGAACCGGAAAAACGACGCTTTGCCATGGCCTGGAGAAGATTTTCGGACTTGACCGCATCCTGACCATCTGCCTTGATGATTACCACGCGCTCGACCGGCGCCAGCGAAAGGCCGCCGGTCTGACGGCGCTGGATCCGCGCGCGAACAACTTTGCGGCGATGGAAGAGGATCTCTGCTCTCTCCGCGAGGGCACGCCGATCCTCAAGCCGGTGTATGACCATCAAGACGGAACCATCACCGGCCCCGAGTTCGTCGAGCCGCGCGAGATCGTGGTGATCCAAGGACTGTTTCCACTCTACACGCGCATGCTGCGCTCGCTGTTCGACGTTGCGGTATGGCTGAATCCGGAGACGGACTTGAAGGTTGCTTGGAAGATCCAGCGCGACACCGCGCAGCGCGGATACACCGAAGATGAGGTCCGCGAAGAGATCGAGCGGCGCGGACCGGACATCAAAACCTACATCTCGCCACAGTCGCGTCATGCGGATGTTTCGATCGAGTTTTACCGTCCCGCGCATTGGAACGACAATCGCGACCACGCGCGGCTTAGTGCGCGCATCATCAAATCGGGCCGCGTGCATCCGCTCGACTATTCGCAGTTTGAAAATGCGCAGTATTTCCGGCAAATCCGGCCGCGCAACGGCGACGTGCGCACGGTACTCGAACTCGACGGCGGCTGCGACGATGCAACCGCACAAGCGCTGCAAGATAAAATTTGGTCCCACATGGAGTCGCATGCGCACCTGCGGCCGGAGACACTTGGCGTATTCAGTGACCGCACCGGCGCGCGAGTAAGCCACACTCTGGCGTTGGCGCAGCTCGTCATCGCGCGGCGCGTAGCAATGGTTGAAAACGAACTGTATGCGGAGGCGGTACGATGATTTTTGCTTCTTTTCAATGCACGGCCTCCGAGCGGCTGACCGACCAAGTCGTGCAGATCGAGCGTATCGGATTGATTGCCGGCTTGCACGTCGACATGATGGGTTGCAACCCGCAGGCGATCGCCGCACTGCACCGCTGCACCGGCCTGCCGCTGGAAGTTCATCTGATAGGGCCGCGCGCAACGGCGTTCATGAAAAGCTTTGCCGATGCGGGCGCAACGCGGCTCATCGTACAGGCGGAGACCTGCCGGCATCTGCATACGGACATCTTGTGGGCACGGGCGCTCGGCGTTGATATCGGCGTCGCGCTCGACGCGGCCACACCGCTTTTTGCAATCGATCACGTCCTGCAAGACATCGATCAAGTGCTTCTAGACGGCGCCGATCCGGAAAAGATCTCATCGTGCAGGCGGATGATCGACTTCGCGCGTTCGCGCGCCATCCTCACCATTGAGAGCGGCGTGAAAATTGAAAATGCCGCGCGCTTGATTCTCGCGGGCGCACATGCGCTCGTGATCGGATCGTCAGCATTTGCCGCAGGCGAGCTCGCCGCATGATGTACGCCGCAGAAAACCTTCAAATTGAGTTCGCATTCTTGAGAGCCACCGAGGCCGCAGCGGTTGCAGCCGGATATTTAGTCGGACGCGGCGATAAGAACGCCATCGATGGTGCGGCGGTTGCAGCAATGCGCTCGGGCCTGAAAAACGTCGCGTTCTGCGGAACCGTCGTCATCGGCGAAGGCGAAAAAGACCAAGCACCGATGCTCTTCATCGGTGAAACGCTCGGTACCGGCGAAGGCACGCCGTTCGACGTAGCAGTGGATCCGATAGATGGTACGACTCTCGCCTCGAAAGGCGGTCCCGGCGCGATTGCAGTGGTCGCCTGTGCGCCGCAAGGCGCACTGTTCGGAACGCACGTGCCGTACATGGAGAAGATTGTCGTAGGTGCGGGGGCGCGCGGCAGCATCTCGCTTGAAAAAAGCGCCGGTGAGAACGTTCGCAGCGCCGCTCGCGCGATGGGCCGTGACGTGAGCGAGATCACGGTTGCGGTGCTCGATCGGCCGCGCAATCAGTATGTCATTGACGAGGTCGGTAAGGCCGGTGCGCGCGTTCGCATCTTCACCGACGGCGACGTCGCAATGGGCGTCATGGCGATGATGGACGAGCATCACCGCATCGACATGCTCATGGGCATCGGCGGCGCGCCTGAAGGCGTGGTTACGGCATGCGCGGCGCGAGCGCTCGGCGGCGACATGCAAGGGCGGCTGTGGCTGCGCGATCACCGCGATCAACGCCTTTCCATCGGGGAAGGTCTTCCGCCCGGACGCATCCTCAAACTCGACGACTTGTGCAAATCGAACGAAACATTTTTCGCTGCAACCGGCGTCACCGACGGCGAGCTGCTCGAAGGCGTCACGTACTTGCGCGGTTTCGCGCACACGCAATCAATCGTCATTTCCTCGTACACCGGATCGACTCGCCGTGTGAACAGCAAACACGCCGTCGATCGCAAGAACGCCGCTGTGCAAGCGCCGTTCAATCTGGTCAACCTCGCGGCCATCTGAGAGGGGCACGTCTATGAACACCGCAACCGATTTGCGGAGCACGGCTCGAGGCTTGGTCCGTGCCGGCACGGGAATTCTCGCCATCGATGAGAGCACCGGAACGTGCAATAAACGCTTTGAGAAACTCGGTATCGCGCCCACGCTGGAAAACCGTCGCGCGTACCGCGAACTGCTCCTCACCGCGCCGGGTCTTGGCGAGTTCATTAGCGGTGCGATTCTCTACGACGAGACGTTCTCGCAGCTCAACAAAGACGGTGAGCCGTTCGTTCGCGTGATGGAACGCGGCGGAATTTTGCCGGGAATAAAAGTCGACACCGGCACGGTACCGCTGGAAGGGTCGTCTGAAGAGAAGGTTACCGAAGGGTTAGACGGGCTTTCACAGCGTCTCGAAAACTACCGCGCCCAACGGGCTCGCTTCGCAAAATGGCGCGCGGTCATTGCGATTACGACCGACTATGGATTGCCGACGCATAAATGTCTGCGCGTGAACGCGCACCGGCTTGCGCTGTACGCGCGCGCCTGTCAACA
>CAZRQS010000086.1:0-5383 GCA_964602255.1 uncultured bacterium
CTTCGAGATCCCGCTCGACCTCGAGCGGAGTTTTTCCTAACGTCAATCCCATGCGATGCGCAACGCGGAATACATGCGTGTCGACGGCGATTGCGGCCTTTTGAAAAGCTACGGCCATCACCACGCTCGCGGTCTTGCGCCCAACACCCGCCAGCGCTTCGAGCGCCTCCCGTTCGCGCGGCACCTCGCCGTTGTGTTTTTCAACAAGTTCACGCGCGCAGTTGATGATGTTCCGCGCCTTGGCACGGAAAAAGCCGCTCGACTTGATAATCGTCTCGACGTCCTCTTGTTTTGCTTTCGCAAGCTTTTCAGGCGTCGGATATTTTTTGAACAGTACAGGCGTGATCATGTTCACGCGAGCGTCGGTCGTTTGCGCGGATAAGATGACGGCGATCAGCAACTCGTACGTACTGTCGTAGTGCAGCGCCGTTTCTGCGTGCGGATACGTCCGCTCCAGAATCTCGAGCTCTTTACGCGCGACCTCTTTGGTGACTTTCCGTAGCGGAAACGGTATCTTCGGCATATGGCCCTCTTTAAGCGTCCGCCGGACTCCACCATTCCGCCGGGGCAGCATGCCACCGACGGTTTTCCGGTGCTGCACGTTGGCGACGTGCCCGCATTCGATGCCGCGACGTGGCATCTGCGCTTTTTGGCCAATGCGAGCAACCGTTCGAGGTGACGCTATGCTGGGCGATGATTGTTTGTTCCGTATAAGTTCGGCCGAAAACCGCTCGAGCCGATTCACGGCGGACCCGTTCGCATGATCGTGCCACGCGACCCGCTGTTCTGACCCCACTCAGCGAGGTGGAGTATGCGGAAGATCTCTATGCGCATTTGCGCAAAATTCGCTGTCGTTGCTATCACTGTTTTATCGGGATGCACATCAAGCGCGACATACCCAGTAAATGGTCTTTCTCGATCCGAGAACGCTACGCAATATACGGTCGCTTTCAGCGATGGCTCCATTGCTCATTATGAGCCAGACACGCTTGTTTCATGGAAACGCTACGGCGCTTCGCCGTGTACAGTACTCTTCGAACGATATCTCCAACGTGACTGGACTTGACGGGCTAGAGTTATTTCAGATGCTGCATTGAACTTGATTCGAAAAGCGCTCGATGCTTACGACATGGGTTGGCCATTATTAAATCATCCGTGGAGGTCACGATAATCGCATGACAAACTGCGGCGTCGGCTACCTCATTGGCGAGTGAAGCCAGATAGCGAGTCGCAGATGCGTCGCTATTTATCTCCAAACTCAAATCCATAAGCCGCCCTAAGAGGCCGAAGCAGTCCCACACGACACTGGATGCGGCCTGCTGCCTCTGTTCACCGATAGGTGTGCCTAAGAGCTCGATCAACTCAACGATTTTATATGTCCGGGTCGCTATCGTCGCTTTATCCAGGGATCCGAGAGTTCCATTGCGCTGCAGAACGACTTTTAGTAAATCTTCTCGCTTGAAGGAGAAGCTGAAATTGCGGTCGTCTTCCAACGTTATGAGCGCATCGACGGGGTCGTTCTCTAGTCGATGGAGTTGCAACAGGGCTGTAGACAGTCCTTTAAACCAAAGATCTCTTGTTGACTCCACTCTTTCCCGTTCCGCGATTTCCGAGTCGGCGCGCAACGTAATTAGCAGAACAAAATCTTCAGTATTCACGTTAAACCGCCTCACGTCTTTGGCAGCCGTTTAGCAAGGTTACTTAGCTAATGTACCGATATTCGCCTATTTGCACGCAATACAGCAGGCGCTATCGAGTATTAGTCTCGTATTTGGCTCGTTACTTCAGGTGTTGCACCAGCCAGTCGATCCAGCGGCGATCGACGTCCATTGCGCGGACCGGATCGCCGGGAAAATGGCCGGGGACCGGATATGCGAAGAAACGCGTGGTCACGCCGCGATCCTTGAGCGCGCGATACATCTCGTAGGATTGCGTGATCGGCACGCGAGCATCACCGGTATCGCTCAAAATGAGCGTCGGCGTGTTGATGTTCCATGCGTACGTAATCGGTGACTGCGCGCGGTATTGCTCCATCAGTTTGCCGGTAAAGGGCGATCCGCCGAAGCCGAACCGGACGCTGACGTTGTTGTCCGAGAGCGCGTATTCGTCCAGCCAATTGTTGACTGCGGCGCCGGCGACTGCGGCTTTCCAGATATGGTAATGGCCTTCCATCCATGAGGTCATGTAGCCGCCGTACGACCATCCGGAGACGCCGATACGATTCGTGTCGATAGGCACGGTTTTCTCGACTGCCGCGATGCCCGCCATGACGTCGCGTCCCGGCCCTGCACCGGCATCGTTGAAGATCGCGTGCCAATACGCCTCGCCGAGATTGTCGCTGCCCCGATAGTTCGGGTTGAACACGACAAAACCGCGCGCCGCCATCAACTGATTGAGCGCGCTGAACGAGGTGAGCGAAGCGGAGTTGGGTCCGCCGTGAATGATGAGAACGAGCGGATACTTTTTGCCGGGCGTAAACGAGGGCGGGTACGTGATGACGCCGTCTTCCGCAAAGCCGCCGGACTGCCACGAGATCGGCTCGACCTTACCTAGCTGGAGCGACGCTACGCTTTCGTTGTACGAAGTGACGCGTCGCGGCTTCGCGTCCACGGAGCTCATGTAGTAAAGCTCGGTGGGATGGTTCGCTTCGCTGCCGGTAAAGGCGATTGCGCCGGTATTGCTTATGCTGGCATCGAGCCAGAAGGGCTGTGTCGGTTGAACGTCGCCAAGATCCAGACGTTTTGCTTTTCCGTCGAGCGGTTTGATCCACAGCGCGGCGTCGGTTCCTTTGTGACCTGAAACCACGAGCGCTTTGGAATCGGGCATCCACATTGCGCGTTGCACGTTCGTGTCGATCTCATCGGCAGTCACGTCGCTTCCGTTACCGCCGCCCGAGGACGTTACAAAGACGTCGTTCTGCGCCGCCGGATCGCCGTGATAGGGATACCAGTACGCGATTTTCGATCCATCCGGTGAAAACGAACCGTAGCCTTCCAAGTGACCGTGTGAGGTCAGCGTACGGACTGCCTTAGTTTGCGTATCCAACACTGAAACGACGGCCTGATCGCCGTCCGCATAGTACGGCGCTGTCATCTTCGAAAACGCGAGGTAGCGGCCGTCCGGCGACCACGAAAGCGGAGAGGACGGCGAGCTCGGTGGCGCGGCGGGAGGTAAGCTCCACGAACCTTGCGTGAGCCGGGTGTTGCCGCTGCCATCGGCGTTGATCAGCCAAATATGGTTTGGTGTTGGCGCCTCGGTTTCCATATAGGATTGATCGCCGACGACAAAGGCGTCGAGGTGATGCTCGATCTCTTTTTTGCTTTTGGATTCGTCGGCGGTAACGTACGCAATGGCCTTCCCGTCGGGACGCCATGCGAATTGTTGCACCCCAAGCCCAGCTTTCGTAACCGGTACGGGGTCGCCGCCGTGCATATCCATCACAAAAATTTGCTCCTGCGCGTCCTTCCCCTCGCCGCGGACGCTCAGAAACGCAAGGCGCGTTGCATCGGGTGACCACGAAGGCGATGCGAGGCCCTTACGTTCAAATGTAAGAGCGCGCCGCGAGCCGGAGCGCACATCGTACACCATGAGCGTACGCTCGCTTTTGTCGGTCTTGTAATTAGGGCGCGAAACAATGTACGCGATCTGCGCACCATCAGGGGAGATCGTTGCATCGGAAACGCCTACGAGCGATTTCAAATCGTCGAGCTGCATCGTGCGCGCGGATGCCCCGGCTGCGGTCAAGAAGCACAGCGCCAGCGCTATATTGAGTATCTTCTTCATCGTAAACCTCACTAGCGCAGGTACCGGTCAACCCATGAGAGCCAACGTTTGTTGACGTCCTCGGATCGCACGGGATCGCTGGGAAAATGGCCGTGAACCGGATAGGCGACGAACTGTACGGTAACGCCGTTATCCTTGAGTGCGTGATACATCTTGAATGAATTGGTAATCGTTACGTTGTTGTCGCCGAGATCGCCTAAGATGAGCGTGGGCGTTCGGACCTGCTGCGCATATGTGAGGGGCGACTGCGCCGCCCACATAGCTGTGAATTTCGGATTCGCCGGCGGACCTCCGAAGAACGGCACGTCCGTGTGCACGTAAAACGAAACGTTGTAGTCGTCGAACCAATCGTTGAGCGCCGCGCCGGACACCGCGGCTTTCCAAATATGGTAGTGCCCTATCATCCACGACGTCATGTAGCCGCCATACGACCAGCCCGTCACGGCGATACGCGAGCGATCCACCTTGTATGACTTTTCGACCGCAGCGATGCCGGCCATCACGTCGCGTCCCGGGCCATCGCCCGCATCGCGCGAGATGGCACGCTCGTAAGCATCGCCCAGATTCGTGCTACCGCGATAATTAGGATTGAAAACCAAATAGCCATGCGCCGCGATAGCTTGATCGCGCGAACTCCAGTCGATGGTCGACGCGGACTGCGGACCGCCGTGGATGACGAGAACGAGCGGATACGCGCGAGCCGGATTGTAGTGCGGCGGCAATACCAAAATGCCGTCTTCGGTGAAGCGGTCGTTATGCCAGCGAACCGGAACGGGGCGCGCGAGATCGAGTTTGCCGATGAACGCGTTTTCGTGCGTGAGCTGTACCGGATGTGCGTTCGGCGACGCAAGATAGTACAGCTCGGCCGGACGATTAGGCGTCACTCCAACGAACGCGAGCGCGCCGCTATGCGATGTGTTCCCGGTTTGCGCAATCCCCACGCCGCCCAAGTCTACGCGACGCACGCTCGAACCATCAGCGGATACGTACCAAGCCGCGGTGTGCTCGCCGTCAGGTCCGAACAGCCACAGTGACTTTCCGTCAGGCGCCCAGGCATAGCCGTCGATGTTGCGATCGATTTTCGCGCGAACGTTGACGCCTGCGCCGCCGCCGAAATGCGTGACGTAGATCGAGTTACCGTTCGTCGGATCGCCGTTCGTATTATGCGAGTACGCGATGAGGTTGCCCGCCGGTGCAAATCCCGGTGATCCTTCGAGCCCCGCGTTCCCGCTGAGTTGCGTGCGATGTCCCGTACGCGCGTCCGCAACCTCAATGACGGAACCCAGTGAATCGCCGATGACCGGCGTCGGAAAATGAACGAACGCGATCTTCGTGCCGTCCGGCGACCATGTGAGATCTGAGGTGACGGTAGGATCGATAGTTTCCAGGCTCCACGCGCCGCTCGTGAGGCGCCGCGCTTTTCCGCCGGAAGCCGGCGTCACCCAAACGTGTCCGGGCATCGACTCGGACGTATGCAGATAATCGTTATCGCCGACTTCAAACACATCCAAGTGTTCCGCGATCTGTTTCCTATGCGGATTCTCGTCTTGCGTTATGTATGCGAACTGCGAGCCGTTAGGACTCCACGCGAAACCGTCGA
>CAZRQS010000086.1:5483-10750 GCA_964602255.1 uncultured bacterium
TCTTGCGTTATGTATGCGAACTGCGAGCCGTTAGGACTCCACGCGAAACCGTCGACGCCGTTCGGTGCGTGCGTTACTTGACGCGCCTCTCCTCCGTCCATGCGCAGTTCGAAGATCTGCTCTTGCTCATCGCTTTTCCCGTCTTCTTTAACACTCGCGAGGAACGCCACCCGCGTGCCGTCCGGCGACCATTTGGGCGAGCTCACGCCGGTGCGCTCGAACGTCAGCCGCCGCATTTGTCTGGTGCGAATGTTGAGCAGCATCACTTGAGTGGGCCGCCGGTCTTTTTCGAAGTCGGCTCGTCCGCGCAAAAAGACTATGCGCGAGCCATCCGGCGAGATCTGCGGATCGCTCAGAGACACAACCTTGCGCAGGTCCGAAAAATCGAGCGTTCGAGCGGGGGCCGCCGCCGGAAAGAAAACGGCAAGTGCCGCAAATGCCAAGATCGGAATTCGCATCCGTTCGAATTATTTTAGTCGCGAAGTGCAACCTGCTCATCGTGAATATCTATCAGTCCGTCGCGAACGAGTGCCGCCACTATGGCACCAAGATCGTCGCGATCGCGCTTGAGTTGACGCGAAAGATCGCGATGCAGGTCCAATAGCGAGATGCGTTTTCCCGGCGGCAGATCTCGCAAGCGGTCGATAATGCGGCCGCGCGCGTACCGCGTGGTCTGCTCGAATGGAATTCTGTCTTGTCCCGTACGTTTGGGCCGGCTGCGCTCGCGTGCGCGTTCCAACTGCGCAGCGTCGATGGGCGCCGCCGCGCACGCGGATTGCAGCGGACATATCAGGCATTTCGACGCACGCGCGGTACAGATCGTCGCGCCCAGGTCCATCATCGCCGAATTCCAATCGTGTCCGCGCCCGGAGGGCACGAGAGCGTGCGCATCCGCATCCAACACGGCGGAAGAAACCGCAGGTGGGTGTTCTAACCCATGAAGCACGCGATGCACCACGCGGCGCACGTTTGTGTCGATTGCTGCATCGTCGAGATCGAATGCAAAAGCGCGAAGAGCGGCAACCGTGTACGGCCCTACGCCCGGAAGCGCATGAAGCGCATCTTCCTCCTGGGGCATGCGGCCGTCAAAGTTTTCAACCACGGCCTGCGCCAACTGCTTCAAGCGAACCGCACGCGAGTTGTATCCGAGGCCTTGCCACAAACGCAAAACGTCGGCGGTACTCGCTGCGGCAAGTGATGAAAAGTCCGGGAAGCGCTCGACGAACGCTTCATACTTCGGAAGAACGCGGTCGACTTGCGTTTGCTGCAGCATACATTCGCTCACGAGCACGCGATACGGATCGCGTGTTTGCCGCCAAGGCAAATGATCGCGGCCGTACTTTGCGTACCAGTCGAGAAGTAACGCTTGAACGCTCATTCTTCTTCGCCGTCGTCCGATGCACGGGCAAAAGCAGCTTGCGAACGCTCGCGAACGTATTCACGCAGCGCGATAATGTCGCGCTCCTCGAATACGACGTCGTCCGCCGACTTTGTTCCGCGGTAGATCTGCAGCGCGTCGTTAATGACCGAATGATACATTCGAGGGACGTTTTGCAGCGCCCACACGGCAGCTTCGTCTTTGTTGAGGACGCTCAACGTCTTGCCTGTCGTCCCATGCAAGATGCGGCAAGCGTTGAGTATCACATACACCGGCTTTTCCATGGCCAGCGGCCGCGATCGATTGAAATCGGATTCCAGCGCATTGATGTACGCGTGCCACGGCACCGCTCCGAAAAGTGATGCGGGTGGAGGCCCAACAAGCGTCACACCGCGGTCGCGCGTTTCAACGAACTGCACAGCCAGATCGACGCTGGATTCATCGTGTTCGAAATTTACGCGGCTATGACGAATCGTTTCATGAACAGCGGAACCGTAGTGCACCTCGTACGGAACCGGATGCTCGAATTCGCGAGCGTAACGTTCTTGGACGACGCTCACTTCTATATCTCCGAGCATCGGCCGCGCGTCGGATAAGGCCACGAGCGTGCGCGCAACGGCGGCGCGCTGGGAAGCGGAGAGTTTGCGAGTCACAACGGCAATGAGATTGAGATCGCTGCGGTCACGATGGTATGCGCCCGTCGCCAGCGATCCGTGCACGTAGAGTCCCGTAAGAAGATCGCCCAAAACGTCGCCGAGCGTTCCCGCAATGCGAATCAAGTACTGGCGCAGATCCCGGTCTGCATCAGACACGCTCTGCGCGCGCGGCGACCTCATGATCGAATGGTCGCTATCGCCTTGCCGATGCGTCGAATACCTTCGGAAATCTGTACCCGCGTGACCGGCGTGAGCGCCAACCGGAAGTTGTGATCGCCGCCGGAGTTTGCAAAGAACGGCTCTCCGAACAGAAACGAAGCGCCCAAACGTTCGGCTTGATCCAAGAGTGGACGCGCGCGGATCTCGCGAGGTGTGGTAACCCAAAGGTAGAATCCGCCGCCGGCTTTGCTCGTGCGCATCGTCGAAGGCCAGTGTTCGGCAATTGCGGCGTCTGCCATTTCGCGGCGCAGACGAAGTTCGTCGCGCAGTTGCGTAACGTGCGCGTCGTATCCGTTCTCCAAATAATCTGCGAGCGCGGCTTGCACGTATAGACTCGTCGCCATGTCGAGCGCCTGTTTGCGCAGCAGCAGACGCTCCAGGATCGTACGCGGGGCGGCCAACCAACCGACGCGCAGCGAAGGTGCGACGCGCTTGCTGAACGTGCTCAAGTACACGACGTAATCAGGAGCCAGAGCCACGAGCGGGGGATGCGAATGCTGCGCGAGTTCCCCGTACGGATCGTCTTCGATAATTGGAATGCCTGCGCGACGCGCAAGCGTCACCAAACGTTCGCGGCGATCCGCGTTCATCGACACGTTTGTTGGATTGTGCAGCGATGGCATGGTGTAAATGAAACGCGGACGTCTCGTACGCAGAATCGCCTCTACGTGATCGACGCGCATACCCTCTTCGTCGACCGCGACCGGAATCGCGCGCAGTCCGCAGATTTGGAAGATCTGCAGCGCGCCCGGATAGCTCGGCGTTTCGACGATAATTTCATCGCCCGGTTCCGCGAGCGACTGCGCGACGACCATAATGCCTTGCGTCGATCCGGTGAGTACTATCACGTCCTTAGCCTGCGTACGCGCGCCGCGCATTGCCATGCGGTTTGCGATCGCCTCGCGTAACGGCTCGTATCCTTCGGAATCGCCGTAGGAAAGAATGAAGCGCGGATCGGATGCGACGCGTGCGAACGACTTGGCGAGTTCTCCGAGCGGTGACGGTTCGTCGGGTGCGACGCCCTGCACGAAACTGATCCTCCCTTGCTCTTGTTTGGCGGCCAGCTCGCCTAAAATCGTCGGGAACTCACCGACGCGCCACGGCGGAAGCGTGACCCACCACGGCACGGCGGACGAGCGCTCCGGCTGACCGCCTCGTAGCTGCGGAACAACGCGCGAGCCGGAGCCGACCTTCTGCTCGATGAGCCCGTCCGCAACCAGTTCACGATAGGCGTGGACGACCGTGCTGCGGTTCACCTCCAAGCGGTCGGCAAGCGTGCGCTCGGGCGGAAGCCGGGTGGACTCGGGTAACGTGCCCGCCAGAATGGACTCCCGCAGCGACT
Organism: uncultured bacterium; assembly: GCA_964602255.1. Lineage (GTDB taxonomy): Bacteria > Vulcanimicrobiota > Vulcanimicrobiia > Vulcanimicrobiales > Vulcanimicrobiaceae > CAZRQS01. The sequence continues at coordinate 9,079 of CAZRQS010000086.1, forward strand.
CGTAGATCTGGCGGTAGAGGGGAACGATGCTATTCCGATCCAGGCGGGGAAGTGCGCCTGGCCATCCAATCTTCGACATTTACCGTCCATTTTGGCGATTGGATGGTACGGGCCCTACTTTGGTGCTTGCGGCTGCGCAAGTGGTCATGCTCAGCTTAATCGAAGCAGCGCACCAGAGCACACCATTCCAAGGAGAGATTTTAGTGGCAGAGCATCAAGTCGACGCCGTCGTTATCGGCGCTGGTCCGGGCGGATACCACGCGGCAATCCGTTTGGGGCAGCTCGGCAAGAAAGTGATCTGCGTCGATCGCGACGAGGTCGGCGGTGTCTGCCTGAATTGGGGCTGCATTCCGACTAAAGCGCTGCTGCACGTCGGCGAAGTCATCCGCCAAATCGATCACGCGGACGCGATTGGACTGAAAGTCGCGAAACCGCAAGTCGATCGCGAAGGCGTTGCAAAGTTCAAAACAGACGTCGTGAACTCGAACGTCGGCGGCGTGAAGACGCTCTTCAAAGCCAACAACGTGCAGTTCATCTACGGCGAGGCCGGCTTCAAGAGCCCGACGGAGATCGTCGTCAAGAAAAAAGAAGGCGGCGAAGATACGATCAAAGCCCAGCACGTGGTTATCGCGACCGGATCCGCTCCGATCGACGTCAAAGCGTGGCCGCGCGACGGTGAATTCATCATCAACTCCGACGACGCGGTGCAGCTCAAGCGCATTCCGAAAAACTTGCTCGTGATCGGCGGCGGCGTTATCGGTTTGGAGTTCGCGACGGTGTATGCGCGCATGGGCAGCAAAGTGTTGGTGATCGAAGCGATGCCGCAGATTCTTACGGGCACGGACCTCGAGATCTCCAAAACGCTGGGACGCATTCTCAAAAAGCAGGGCGTCGAGATCATGCTCAACACGAAGGCCGGAGAGGTCAAGAAAAACGGCAAGAGTGTCAAAGCCACGTTCAACGGTGAAGGCACGAGCAATAAAGACGAAACGCGCGAGTTCGATTGCGTACTCGTCGCGGTCGGCCGCCGCCCGGTAACGGATGGGCTCAATCTGCAAAACGCAGGGCTCTCGACGAACCAACACGGCTTCATCGACGTGGATGCACAGCGCCGTACCAAAGTGCAGAATATTTTCGCAATCGGCGATATTACCGGCGCGCCGCTGCTCGCGCACAAAGGCATGAAAGAAGGCGTCATCGCGGCCGAAGTCATCGGCGGCGATAAATCTGCGGCCTACGATCCGATCGCCGTACCGAACTGCGTCTACACAGATCCGGAAGTCGCCACCGTCGGCCTCTCCGAGGAAGAAGCCAAATCTCGCGGCCACGAGGTTCGCATCGGTAAGTTCCCGCTCGCAGCCAGTGGCCGCGCACGCACGATGAACGAAAGCGACGGCGTCATCAAACTCGTCGGCGACGCCAAAACCGACATGCTCCTCGGCATGCACATCGTCGCCCCCCAAGCCGAATCGCTCATCGGCGAAGGCGTCATCGCTCTCGAAATGGGCGCCACGCTTGAGGACATCGGTTTGTCGATCCATCCGCATCCGACTCTGACTGAAGGTATCATGGATGCGGCTGAAGCTGCTCATGGTAAGGCCATTCACATCGTCAATCCGAAGCCGAAGACGCCTCCTGCCCAACCAGTTGGCGCTAGCGCTAGGTGAAATTG
>CAZRQS010000087.1:0-10717 GCA_964602255.1 uncultured bacterium
GGTCCCTATTGCGTCGTCGGCGAGAACGTTTCGGTCGGGCGCGGCACCGTGCTGCAAGCGCATGTTGTCGTCAACGGCTGGACGAGCATCGGCGAAGACTGCCAGATCTATCCGTTCGCGACGATCGGCGCAGCCTCGCAGGACAAGAAATATTTGGGCGAACGCGCGTATACTCGCATCGGCAGTCGCACGATTATCCGTGAGTATGTCAGCATTCAGCGCGCAACGGGTGAAGATCAGGTAACGGCCGTGGGCGATGACTGCTTGCTGCTCGCGTACGTGCATGTCGCACACAATTGCATCCTGAGCAACGGCATTACGATGAGCAATCTTGCGCAACTCGCCGGCCACTGCGTCATCGAAGACAACGTGACGATTGCCGGTATGGCCGGTTTGCATCAGTTCGTGCGCGTCGGGCGCTACGCGTTCATCGGCGGCGACTCCAAAGTCACGCGCGACGTGCCGCCGTTCTTTTTGGTTGAGGGTAATCCCGCGAGCCCTTACGGCCTGAACAGCGTCGGTTTGCGCCGCGCCAACTTCAGTGAAGAAGAGCGCGCCGAGATCAAAAAGTTCTACAAGCTCCTCAACGGCTCGAAGATCAAACTTTCGGAAGCCATTGAGTCGATCCGCGCCGACGCGGCCACGGAATCCGGCCGCCAGATGCTCGAATTTCTCGAAGGGGAATCTCAGCGCGGAATTCTGCTGAAATAGCGCGCCGTGCGGTACTTTCTATCAACCGGCGAAGCATCGGGAGAGTTGGCGGCGACGGTGCTCGCGCAAGCCATCGCGCAGATCGATCCATATGCGCAGTTTGAAGGTATCGGGAGCAGCCGCATGCGCGAAGCCGGATTCACACTCTGGCGCGATCACACCGGCTGGGCGAGTATGGGACCGCTCGCAGCGATTCCACGCATACCCAAACTGCTGCTTACGATGTTCGTGACGGCGGGACATATCGTGCGGACCAAACCCGATCTCGTCGTGCTCGTGGACTTCGGCGCCTTCAATCTGCGTTTGGCAAAGCGGCTGCGCGCCATCGGGTATAAAGGCGCAATCCTCGACGTCTTTCCGCCGGCGACGTGGCTCGATCGCGAAAAAACCGCGCGCGACGTTGCAGCCGTTGCGATGCCGCTCACCGCATTCGAACATCAACGCGATTTCTACCGCCAACATGGATTGCCCATCGCATACTTCGGACATCCGCTTGCATCGCAGTACACGATGCGTTCCCCGCGACCTGCACCGCCCCCGGATAGCGGCGTCATCGCGATCTTGCCGGGCAGCCGCGGCACGGAATTGCGTAGGCACGCGCCCGCGCTCTTTGCAGCGTACAAAGAACTGCGTAAGCGCCGGCCGCAATTGCGCGCCGTCGTGGGCGCTGCAGACGCGCGCGCGGAGCGCACGCTTCGCGAAGCTGCGAGGCGCGAAGGAGTAAACGATCTGCAATACGTTCGCGGTACACACGACGCGATCGCGCAGGCCGATGCGGCGTGGGTTGCTTCCGGCACCGCCGTGCTGGAGTGCGCGCTCTCCGGCGTGCCCGCGGTCGCGCTCTACATTATCTCGCCTGCGCTCGTTAAACATGCGCGGCGGGTCTACTCCGGCCGCTTTATCACGATCCCGAACCTCGTGCTCGAGCGTGAAATTATTCCGGAGTTACTGCAAGACGACGCGACACCAGCCGCGCTCGCGCTGGCCATGGATGCGGTGCTGCGGGATCCGGCCGTTCAATACGAACAATTCAAACAGCTCCGTGAGGCGCTCGGTCCGCGCGACGCGTTAGAGAAGTGTGCGGGATTCGCCGTTTCACTTGCGCGGGGACAGGCGTAAGCGTGCGGATCTATCATACGTCGGACCTGCACAACCACGGCGGTATCGCAGAGCCGCTTCAAAGGCTGCGCGAGCGCGAGCCGGGTTTACTTTTCGATTGCGGAGATTCGCTGCGCGGGAGTCAAACGGTTTATCATCCGCGCGAACCAATCATCGCCGAAATCGATGCCGCCCGCTACGACGCGCAAGCGATGGGCAACCGCGAGTTTCATTATCTGTTCGGCTGCGTGCGAGCGCGCCGCGCGCAGATGCAGCATCCGCTCGTCTGCACGAATCTCGTGGACACGAAAGGCCGCGAGCTGCCGTTCCTGCGCACGTACACGATGGATTATGAAGGCGTGCCCGTGCATTTGCTCGGCCTGCTCATCATGCAGTATCCAATCGGCAGTCCGTGGGAAAAGATCTTCGGCTGGCGTTTTCTGGATCCGGTCACCGTTGTGCGTGAGATGGCGCGGCGTCTGCCGCCGAACGAGCCGCTCGTCGTGCTCTCGCATCTGGGCCTTTCTCTGGATCGCAAACTCGCGGAAGCGGTGCCGCGCATCACGTTACTGCTGGGCGGACACAGCCACGACACGCTGCAGCAGCCCGATCTCGTGCGCGGCGTGCCGATCGTTCACGCCGGTCCCTACGGCCGGTATGTCTCGCGAACGAATCTGCAGTATGACGGCTCGCGTTGGCATTTGCACGACTTCGCGCTGCTTCCGTTGCTGACGTCATGACGGCGCTGTTCGTCACCAACGGTCACGGCGAGGTCGCAATCGCTGCCCGCATTGCGAGCGAATTACCCGCCGGCATTGCGGCGGATCATCTCTCGCTCGTTGGTTCGTTCGAACACGCGTCGGTGATGCGCGATGTGGGTCCGCGCCGCGCAATGCCTAGCGGCGGACTCATTGCAATGGGCAACGTACGCAATATCGTGCGCGACATTCAGGCCGGCCTGGTTGCACACACGCTCGCACAGTTGCGTTTTTTGCACGGCGTGCAGCACACGTACGACGTAGCTATCGCTGTCGGCGACGTGTTTGCGCTGATCATGGCGCTGCGCGCGCGTGCCTTTGCGACAATCTATGTCGGTACTGCGAAAAGCGTGTACGTTGCGCCGTACGGGCCGCTCGAGGAGCGTCTCATACGCAATGCGCGTTCGGTATTCGTGCGCGATGATGCGACGGCACAGCGGTTGCACTCGCACGGCATCGCGGCGCAAGCTGCAAACGTTATCGTCGACCTGTACGAGGGAGAGGGTTCCGTACCACTCGACGTTCCGTTCGATCCGTGCCTTGCGGTGTTTCCCGGTAGTCGCGAGCCTGCGTACGCCGACGCGGTTCGCTTATGCAGCGTCGTACGCGAGCTGGCCGCGACACGCACGCAGCTCGGCGCGGTGCTTTCCATCGCGCCCGGCTTGGATGTGGCGCGCATGTCCGCCGCGCTTGCACGCGATGGGTGGCACGTGCGGCATCGTCAAAACGCGCAAACGCCGTTCTCGCTGTACGCCGCCGAACGCGAGATTGTGCGCGCGTGGACAGGTCCCATCGGCGCGGTGCTGGGCGGTGCGCGTGCAGTGCTCGGCCAGGCCGGTACTGCAAATGAAGCTGCTGCGGCCGCCGGTGTACCGGTGATCGCGTTGGAGCAGCCCGGCACGCATGCATGGTATCGTCAGCGGCAGGTCGCGCTGCTCGGCGACGCGCTGCTGGTTGTTAGCGGCGGCGAACATGCCGCGCGCGAGGTTGCGCAGCTGCTCGACGATGAAGAACGCCTTGCGCGCATGCGGCGCATCGGCCGCGAGCGCATGGGTCCGGCAGGCGGCGCGAAACTGATCGCGCGCGAGGTTGAGCGCCTGTGCAACTGAAGAAACTCATGCCTGCAGCGCTCGCGCTGCCGTTCATCGTGCTTCCGCTGTTTCCGCCGTTCATCACCCTCACTGCCGTCACGATTCCCGGTGTCTCGCTCGTACCGCGAAGCTTTGCGCTCGGACTGCTCGCTGCCATGGCGGTGCTCGCGGTGTATGCAACGATCATGTTGCTGCAGCGTCCGGTTGAGCGCCCGCCGACGACGCTGCCGCTGCTCGCATGGATCGGCGCCTCGTTTCTCGCGGCGCTCGCGGGCTTCGATCCGATGGCGGGGATCCTGTTCATCGGCATTTTGGGATTGAGCCTCATCTGGCATTTGGTGTTGCTGCGGTATTACGCGCAGCCTGGAGTAAGCCGCGCCATTTATTGGAGCTTCATTCTTTCGGGTGGTCTTGCATCGTTTGCAGCAATTGCCATGGTGATCGCGCGCGAACCCGCGGATCAGTATGCGATCGGGCACGGGCGCGCTACCGGCACGTTCATTTTGCCGGGTGAACTCGCCGGTTATCTCATCATGTTCTTGCCCATTGCATTCGCGGTTGCGCGCATGGCCGGCGACGCGCGCTTGCGTATCGCAGCATGGTCCGCGCTCGCGTTCGGAGCGGGCGCATTCATACTAACATTTTCGCGAGCCGGTTGGATTGGGCTTGCGGCAGCGGTAACGTTCTATGCGATTACGACCGGTATGATCAGACGGCGCTATGCGCCGCTGATTCTGCTCGCGGGTCTTTCAGTGGTTCTCGTGCTGTTCAATGCACATCACAATCCGGCCGAGAACTACACGCGCCTCTCGATATGGCAGGCGGGCATCGAAATCGCGCGGCGCTTTCCACTCACAGGCGTGGGCCCGTTCGACTTTGCGCGCGTTTATCCACTCGTGCGTTTACCTGATGGGGATGCGCAAGCGTTTCACGCGCACAGCTTTCTGCTGACGATCTTCGCCGAAACCGGCCTTGCGGGTTGTGCAGCGGTCCTTTGGGCTTGGTGGCGCTTCGGCGTTGCACTGAAAGACGAACTGCGTAGCGTTCCCCGCGCGCACGCTGCGATTGCGCTCGCGGTTGCAGCGGGACTCGCGGGCACGTGGGTGCAAGGCCTCATCGATACCGTGAGCGTCGTGATCTTCGGATTGTGGCTTCCGTCGATGGCGTTAGCGCTAGCAGCCGCGGCGCACGGACTAGGAGAGGTTGGATGAAGCGATTCTGGGTGTTATGCGTCGCATCGATTGCGCTTGCCGCATGCAATCCGCAGCCGCAGCATGCTGCGCAAGGGTCATCGCCCACGCCCACAGCGAGCGGAATGCCCGCGATCGTTATCTCGGGCCACGGAACGTCCAATCGTCCGGCTACGTTTACCCGTCAATCGGGGAACCGCAAGGTTTATCAGCTGGTTGCCAATTCGTACACAAGCCGCTCGGCTGCGAACATTGCCCAAGCGTCGTTTGCGCAGCCAACCGTAACTTTTTACGACAAGGACGGTACGAAACTCACGGCCCAAGCGCCGACGGCCTCACTTCGAGGCGGCGGAAAGCAGGTGGTATTGTCCGGAGGCGTGCATGCCCGGACGAGTACTGGTTTGAACATGACCTGTGATCGGCTTACATACGATCAAAATACCGGGCTTCTTCACGGAGAGGGCAATGTACGCATCACCGGCGTGCAGGGCGGCCAGCAGCAAATGCTTACGGGGAACAGCTTTACTTCCGACGTGAAACTCACGCAGATGGTAATGAAATAATGGCGATTGCAAACGCACGCAGCAGCGCGCCGACCGAGATCAAAATGCGCGGCCTTGTCAAACGGTATGGCGAGCGCACGGTGGTCAACGGCGTGAATGCCGAAGTTCGGACCGGCGAAATCGTCGGATTGCTCGGACCGAACGGTGCCGGTAAAACGACGACGTTCTACATGGTGGTCGGCCTGATCAAACCGGACGGCGGCACCGTGCTGCTCGACTTCGGTCCCGATGAAGTCGATTTAACCGATGCGCCGATGTACATGCGTTCGCGTCGCGGCATCGGGTATCTCGCGCAAGAGAACTCCATTTTTCGCAAACTCTCGGTCGGTGACAACATCAGGCTGATCTGGGAGATGCACGGCGTGCCGCGCGACGACCAGGAGAAGCGCTTGCCTCCACTGCTCGAGGAGTTCGGACTGCTCAAGTTCATCAATGCGCGTGGCGACAGCCTTTCAGGCGGCGAACGCCGGCGCGTCGAGATCGCGCGCGCCATTGCAACCGAGCCGGCATTTCTGTTGCTGGACGAGCCGTTCACGGGAATCGACCCGATTGCGGTTGCGGATATTCAAGCCATGATCCGCCAGCTGCGCGATCGCGGGTTGGGCGTACTGATTACCGATCACCAAGTGCGCGAAACGCTCGCTATCGTCGATCGCGCGTATATTTTGAACAACGGGAAGATCGAAGTTTCGGGCACCGCGCACGATGTGCTCGAAAGTCCGATCGCGCGCCAGTTTTATTTGGGCGAAGGGTTCCGCCTTTGACCCTACCCCGTCTGACCATTCTCGACCGGTACATGCTCGGCGAACTCGTCGGGCCGTTTCTTTTCGGTCTGTCCGCCTTCACGCTAATCTTCGCGGCAACGCTCATCATCAACATCGGGCGTGTCGTGTCGGAGACGCATGCACCCTTGTGGGCGGCAATCGAAGCTTTCGTGTGGCAGCTGCCGCCGATTGTCGTTCTCGCTATTCCGATGGCGCTTTTGCTGGGCACACTCCTTGCGATTCAACGCTTGAGCGGCGAGAGCGAGATCACCGCGATGAAAGCCGGCGGAGTCACGTTCTTGCGCATCGTCGCGCCGATACTGTTGGCGGGTTTCGTACTCTCGCTCGTGACGCTCGTGCTGCAAGAACGCGTCGTGCCGTTCGCCCGCGAGCAAGCGAACATCATTCAAAACACGATTATCACCAAAGGGAGTACGTTCGTCACGAGTTTGAACGTGTCGGCGCCGCTGCCCGGCGGCGGAAGTCAAATGACGTTCGCGCGCGCGTGCGCAAAAAATTGCCAAGCGCTTTTGGGCGTCACGCTCGTTCAATACGATCGTTCCGGCAATCCGACCCAGATCGTTTTCTCGGATCGCGCAGTTTTTGCCGCGGATCACTGGCTGCTCAACAACGCACGTATTTACCGTTTCGACTCCGGCGGCGAAACGGTCACGGCCGCAGACACGCCCTCGTTGGAGGTCGAGCTCGGAGAGAAGCCAACCGATATCGCCAAGAGGGCGGCCAACAATAATCCAGAGGACATGAACCGCGCGCAAATCGCGCAGATCATTCGCACGGGGCAGCTCTCGGCTAGCGAACGAGCAAAATATACGATGGTCTATCAGCAGAAGCTTGCAACGCCGTTTGCGTGTTTCGTCTTCACACTTATCGCGGTACCGTACGGCGTGCGCGCGGTTCGGGGAGGCGGAAGCACGTCGTTAGGTTTTGGCCTGGCGGTGCTCATCGTGTTCATCTATTACGTCGTCGCGACGATCTTCTCGTATACCGGTGAGGCGTTCTTGCCCTTTGCGCCGCTGGCCGCATGGATGCCCAACATTATTTTCACTGCAATCGGCGCGCGCCGCCTCTACCGCGCGGCAATGGTATGACGATGCATTTTCTCAATCTCTTGCGTGGTGTCGGCCTTATTCTGTTCATCGTCGTGCTCGCCGGCGTCATTGCGTATATCGGCGATCGTGTCGGACATCAGATCGGCCGCAAGCGCTTAACGATCTTCAACATCCGTCCACGGTACACGTCGACGATTATCGCCGTGGGTACCGGCATGGTCATCGCGCTGTTCATCACGCTCATTGCTATCTTTGCTTCCAATCAAGTGCAGACGGCGTTCTTCCGGTTGAGCGAGATCAACGCGGAGATCGCCAGCGCTCAAGCGCGAGCAAAAGAGCTCGAGCAGAAGATCACGACCTCGCCGGTTGTCGTCAACCTAGACTCGCTCATGGGCCCTTCGGTCGGACGAATTCCGCGAAACTCGCCTGCGGGATTGCGTAACGATATCGTGCGCAGCTTCTACGAACAAACCGTTGCGAATCTCAACCGTGAATACACGCGGCCTCCGTATCACTTGAAGAAGTTCAACCCGCCCTCGAACGTCGACAAGATGCTCAACTCGCTGGCGGAGCGGCCGGAGATGGACGCGTGGGTTGCGCAGAGCGACGTGCTACTCATCGTCACGGCGGATCAAAACCTTTACCCGAACGATCCCATTCACTTCGGGATCACGCCGGTTCCCGATCGGCTGCTAGTGCCCGGCGGGGAACCCATCGCAACACTCGGGCCGATTACCGCCGGCAAAACCGCGAGCGCGGACCTCGCCCTGGCCGAGCTGCTCAACGGCGTCGTGCCGCGCGAGATGTACCTGCACCGCGGGATGCCGTCACAGTTCGCGGGCAACGTGGTTCCGCAACGAACCTTTCCGGGATTGCCGGAGATGCGCCGGATGCTCGCCACGGGCGGCGGCACGTACGTCATGACGGCGTTCTCAGCCGGCGACATCTATCCGCACAGCTTCAGCGTGCCGGTCGTGGTTACGCTGCAGAAGGTACCGCCGCAGTGACGGCTGCGCAGGCGATTCTCGGCATCGATCCCGGGACACGTAAAGTGGGATGGGCTTTGGCGCAGGACGAGCAGTCCGCGCCCATCGCCCTGGGTATCGAGCCGATCGAAAGGCTCATGGGCCGCGTCGGGCCGCTGCTGGAGGCGCATCCGATACGCGCCGTAGCGTTGGGCGCCGGCACGAATGCCAACGTGTTGGCCGGTATACTCGCATCGCTCGGCGTGCCGGTGCACCTCATCGACGAGACCGACACAACCTACCGCGCCCGGGCGTTGTACTTCGAGCACAATCCGCCGCGCGGATGGCGGCGTTGGATCCCGTTGGGACTCCAATTACCTCCTCGTCCTATAGACGATTACGCCGCATTACTCATCGCTCGGCGGTATATCGGCCAGGGGGGCTAAGCGACCAAAGGGGGATTGAAACGCCCTGCCGTTTTAGCCGATAGTAAGAGGTGCCCCCTGAAAGCGGGTATGGAGGACACATGGCCCGGTTCGCTCGTGTCGCTGCTTCTGTAGTGCTTCTAGCACTGTCTGTTTGCGCGCAGGCGAGCGCTGCGTTTCCATCGCTGACCGGCGCCGGCATCGTGCGCTTAGAACCAGCGCGCATGTTCAATCCGAATTCCGAATCGCTGTTTGCGCTGGCGTCCGGACCGCGAACCATGTCGCCCGTCGAAGTCGCGCTCTTCAACGTTGGTACAGCTAGCGAGATCGCGCTGAACGGCGATGCGCACGCGTTCATACTCACTGCACCGGCCGGTGCCGGCGTCGCGAGCGTGAACCTGGCGATACCGCGCATGCATGCATCATTTTCGCCAACGCTTTCGGCCAGCTCGCCGCGGCTAAGCGCGCCCTCACTCAACATGCCGGCTACTCAAAGCGCACCGGTCGACGCGGCAATCGCCCTGCGCACCGCTGCGCCCGCCGCTCCTGCCGCGCAAAACGAGCCTGCGCACTTTGGATCGTACACGCCGTACACGCCTTCGCTCACAAGCCTTGCAACGACGAACGTTTCCGTCCCGGCGCGTGTCGGCAACGTGCACTTCGAAACCGCGTTTCACGCGATGCAAGTGTGCGGCACAGCGGATGAAGCGGCGGCATGCGCATCGACGCGCGATACCGCGGCTCAGAGCTTTACCGCTGGAACGAGCTTCGCGGTTCGCGCCGGAAACAGCGCCGTCAAAGTCGGGCTTTCCAGCAGCATCGAGCATTTGAGCAACACCTCGAATAATGCGACGGCGGGCATGTTCCCGTACGTTCCGCTCGATCCGGACGCCCAGGCAGGCTTGCAGTACTTCGGCTTGACGAACGTCGTCTCGCAAGGCGTTAGCGCGCAGGTCGCGGTACCGGTTTCGCGCCGCGTCACCGTCGGGTTGCAGTACGATCAGTCGCACCTGGAAGGCGATTACGGAACGACGCTGCTGCCCGGATTCGATGCGCGCAAAGACACGTATTTGGGCAATATTACGTATCAGCTTCCGAACTCGAGCGCGATCACGTTCTCGGCACGGCAATACCGCTTCCAGGATACGTTCGCGCCCAACTTCAATCTTACGCAAACGCGTGCTGACCTCAATTTCACGGTGAAATTCTGATCGAAGCCTCCCGGCGGCGCGCAGTCACGGCAGTCCTGGTGGCCGTGGTTGCTGCGCTCGCGCTCGCCCTTGCTGCAGTGCAGCTCGCGTCCGATGCAATCTTCGGGAGCGCGGCCGTCCCCGGTTCAGTGCCCACGCGCGTTCCGCTGTCCGCCGGCATTGCGATATATCGCGCGATCGCGCGCGTGGCGCCCGGTCCGTATGTCTATGACATGCTCGCCCGCGCGGAAGTGGAGCGCGGAGATCTCGGTGCGGCGCAGCGTTATGCGCAGCAGCTCCCCGGCTCGCCCGCTCGCAGCGAACTGCTCGGCCGCATCGCGCAGGCGCGCGGCGATCACCGCGCAGCCCAGCGGTACTTCGTAGCTGCGGGCGACGTGTTGGCGATCGACGGTGAAGTGCAGCAACTCGCGCGACGCGATCTTCAGGCGGCGTACGCGCTCGAGTCGCTGTTGAAAAGTCGATTAGAACAAGGCGGCACGCATCCCGATGCCGTCGCTGAAGCATATTGGCGATTAGGTGTACTGTTAGCGCTGCAAGGCCGCACGCGCCAGGCGATGGAGAACTATGCACGGGCCGTCGCCCTTTCACCGATCTCCGGAAAATATTTAATCGCCGCTGGTTTTCAAGCCTACGATTTGCACCAGGATGCGCAGGCGCAACAATATTTTCAACGCGCGATGAGCGTCGATCCCGGGAGCGCGGATGCGTATGCGGGTGCGGGCATGGTTGCACTTCGCTTGGGCGATCGCAATGCTGCGCGCATGTATGCCGCTCGCGCACGCGAACACGATCCGGCCTCCCACGCCCTAAAAACACTGCAAGCGCAGCTCATTAAATGAGCGAGCGGGATGCGAGCCATTGCGGCGCCACA
>CAZRQS010000088.1:0-2493 GCA_964602255.1 uncultured bacterium
ACGGTACGCTGCGGACATGTTCCAACATGTTTCGCATTCGTACTTCGTGCAAGCCGTTGCTCTGTGGGTTTCGTTCTTGCCGCCCTTTGCGATCCTCGCGCTCCTAGCCGGTGCGCAGTGGGAGCGGATCCGTCGAAGCGGCAAGGTCCTCAAACAGCTCGAACAGCTGCGGCTTTCCTTCAAAGCCGATTCCTGGCAGGTCAGGCACGGTGACAAAGCCGTCGCGCACGGCCGTCTCGCCGGCAAGCCCGCCGAACGGGGCGAAACTGCGTGGGTTTACCTCCGCACCGCCAAGGCCGAGCGCCGCGACGATGTGCAAACAGAACAAGTGCCCGCCGTGCGGCCAAAAGGCGGCGCGGGGCCAACCAAGTGCTTCGAGCGTTTCGATGATTCGCACGTACCCCGTGAGGCCGTAGCAATGCACCGGATCGAATAGCAAAATGTCTTTGCCGGGACGCAAACCGCCGTACTCATGCAGCAGCTTCGCCTCAGAAACGGAGAAGAGCGCCTCGCCGGCGGCGATGCGGCCCGGATAGATCGACGCGACATCTGCGTGCGTTTTGAAGTCGAGCGGATCGCAAATATCTTCGAACCACCATAGGCCGTACGGCGCTAGCGTCTTCGCCGCGTGCAACGACTCGTTTTCGCCGTAAGCGTTCATCGCGTCGACCGCCACGCGATCGGCGGGTAACAATTCCAGGACCGCTTCGATGCGTCTGAGATCTTGCTCGAGCGAAGCTGCACCAATCTTTATCTTCGCGCGCGTATAGCCGCGGCTCATCATCCATTGCAATTCACTGCGAAGATGCCGAATATCATCCGTTGGATACGGATAACCCCCGCCGGCGTACACGGCGATCTTCTCCGACGGACGCGCAACATGCGAAGCGACCTCGGCCAAGTGACGATGCAACGGAGCACCGGCGATCTTTGCTGCGGCATCCCAGAGCGCCATATCGAGTGTGCCCACCGCGACGCAGCGCTCACCATGACCGCCGGGCTTCTCACCCTTCATCATGACGTCCCAAGCGCGCAGCGGATCGAGATCCTCGGCGCTCGCAAGCAAACGGGGAGCGAAACGTTCGCGAATCAAACCGCTCTGCGCAAAGCGTCCGATCGATGAGAAACCATATCCAATCACCGCTTTGCCATCGCGAATACAATCCGTCGTTACGGCAACGATGCTGGTCGTGAGTCCGCCTGAAGGCAGTGCCGGATCGATGTATCGCGATATCGGAACGGAACGTTCGCGAATTTCCGTGATGCGCACGCCGATGCATTCCGAGAAGTAGCGGCGGCTTCCCGCCACGCGTGGCATGCTGTTATAGTAGGTGGCATGTCCATTCGTATCGGCGTCGATCTCGGCGGAACCAAAATAGAGGTTACCGCGCTCAACGAACGCGGTGACGCGCTCATTCGCCGGCGTATCGCGACGCCGGTAGGAAACTACGACGCGACGCTTGCGGCAATCGTCATGCTCGTCGAAGAAGCCGAACGCGAGCTGCATGTAACGGCATCGATTGGAATAGGCACGCCGGGCACGCAGTCACGCGAAAGCGGTTTGATAAAAAATGCGAACAGTACCGTGCTTATCGGTAAACCGCTCAAGGCGGACCTCGAGCGCAGCCTCGGGCGCGAGGTACGCATGAGCAACGATGCCAATTGTTTTGTGCTCTCGGAAGCGGTCGACGGTGCAGCCCGCGACGCGCACGTCGCGTTCGGCGTCATCCTTGGCACCGGTGTCGGCGGCGGTGTTGTCGTGGACGAGCAGATCATCGACGGCGCGAACCGGATCGCCGGCGAGTGGGGACACAATCCGCTTCCGTGGCCGCAACCCGAAGAACTTCCCGGTCCGAAATGTTACTGCGGCAAATACGGGTGCATCGAAGCGTTTCTGAGCGGGCCCGCATTTTCGCGAGAATACGAAACGCTGGCCGGCGAACGCGCAGCGCCTACGGCTATAGCCGAACGTGCTGCCGCGGGAGAATCCGATGCACAACGATGCCTGCAGGCGTATGAAGACAGGCTCGCTCGCGGCCTCGCAACCGTTATCAATATTCTGGATCCGGACGTGATCGTACTGGGCGGTGGGGTTTCCAATACAGAGCAGTTGTACGTTTCAGTGCCGGAACTGCTCAAGCGCTATGTCTTTTCAGATACCGTGCGCACTCAACTGCGGCGCGCAGAGCATGGCGACTCCAGTGGTGTACGAGGAGCGGCCATGCTCTGGCCCTAATGCGTCCGCATGGAACAAGATTCGAGAACGTATTCGAACGTCGATCGCGCAAAGTTCGAAAACTTGCGCAGCGCAATCGCTCCTTACGCTACGTTACCGGAAGGCGATGGCGGTTCGATCGAAAGCCAAGGCATTAAAGGGCGGTACGATTACGATCCGCAGGCGCAGACACTTACGATTACGCTCGAAGAAGTTCCGTTCTTCATACCGCGCTCTATGATCTGGAACGTGATGGAAACCACGCTTCGCGCATAGAG
>CAZRQS010000088.1:2593-10683 GCA_964602255.1 uncultured bacterium
TCCTCTTCCTCGTGCTCGTATTCCGCTTGCGCTTCGAGCGCTTCGCGGATGAGCCGAAGTTCGGTTGCGATGGTCGATAGATGCTGCTCGATTGTTCGCAAGTCGCCTTCCATAATTCTATGCTACGCTATTCTCCGGCTCCGGTAGAGCGATCCACGTCGACGTCGCGCTCGTCATCTTCGGCAATGTCGGCTTCGTCTTCGCCGCTGATTTCATTGCGCTCGGTTCGCGTGCGCGTGGCGGTTTCGCTATCGGTGTTGCGGTCTCGGCGGATGTCATTGATATCTTCGTTCATGGTGTGCCCTCCGGCCCTAAGATTCCCATAGGCCGGAGCGATAAACAATCAATCCCTGACAAAGTGCGCAATTGCCGCAGCAAGCCGGGCGTTGTTCTTGACCAACGCAACATTCGCTTGCAAGCTACGGCCGCCCGTGATTTGCAGCAGCCGATCGAGAAGCCATGGCGTTACGGCCTTGCCGGTGATGTGCTGCCGTTCGGCGGCAGCGATAGCCGCTTCGATGTTACGCGACATCTCCTGCGCAGGAATTTCGTCTTCTCGCGGGATCGGATTCGCGATAATAACGCCGCCCGCGAGCTGAAGCTGCTTTTTCACGCGCAATAAGCGTCCTATCTCGTGCGTGCTATCAAGACGAAGTTGAACGCGCAAGCCGCTCGTGCGGCTCCAGAACGCGGGAAACTCACTTGTCTGATAGCCGATAACCGCGACGCCGCGTGTTTCGAGCGCCTCGAGCGTTTTCGGCAGGTCGAGCAGTGCCTTTGCGCCTGCGCAGACGACCGTCACGGGCGTGCGCGCGAGCTCCTCGAGATCGGCCGACACATCCATGGTCTGTTCCGCGCCTCGATGCACGCCGCCGATCCCGCCGGTCGCAAATACGTCGATACCGGCCATATGCGCGCACATCATCGTGGCGGCGACCGTTGTCGCGCCGTTCGAACCTGTCGCGATTGCGTATGCCAAGTCTGCGCGGCTGAGTTTCAAGACGTCTTTCGCGGTTCCGAAATACTCGAGTTCGTCCTTGGAAAGGCCAACGCGGATCTTGCCGGCTATGACGGCGATCGTTGCGGGCACGGCGCCGGCCTCTCGAACGATGTCTTCTACCGCGAGCGCGGTCTGCACGTTTTGCGGATAGGGCATTCCGTGCGAGAGAATCGTCGTTTCAAGCGCAACGAGCGGCTTGCGCCGCTCGAGTGCTTCTTGAACTTCCTGCGAGAGAACCAGAGTCAGAGCTTCGCGAGCTCCTCGAGAATTTGTTCCTCGTCGGGCTGCTCGCCGATATCATGCACGTCGATGTAGCGCACGATTCCCGACTTGTCGATGATGAAGACGGCGCGTTCGGAGCGCCCGGATTTTTCGTCGAACACGCCATAAGCGCGTGCGACATCTCCGTGCGGCCAAAAGTCGCACAGTAACGGATAACGTAATCCGCCTAGGGACTCCGCCCAGGCTCTGTTCGTGTGTTTGGAATCGATCGAGATGCCCACAACTTGAGCATCGAGCCCTTCAAAGCGATCGAGATTTTTCTCGAGGCCGGGCATTTGACTCGTTCAAACCGGGGTGAAAGCGAAGGGATAAAACGCTACGACGACGTTGTGCTTTCCCTTTTGATCCGAAAGCCGCCAGTGCGTTCCGCTGTGACTTTCGAGTTCGAAATCCGGCGCGGGTGCGCCGGCCTCCAGTGTTGAGGTGCGATTGGCCGTAGAGGTCCGGCCCTTTTGTACTGCCATGCGCGCGAATCCGCCATCGGAGACGCGTTTACCTACTGCGAAGCGATCACATGATCGGTTCGCCCGCACACACTTGGCGGCGACGGGTGGTCGAAAAGATCGAGCGCGACGACTTGATTGCGGCCGGCGCTCAGCCAAACGCCCGGAATGTATAGCGATCGCTGCGGCCCGATGCGCCAAAAACGACCGGCATTGTGTCCGTTCACCCAAAGCACGCCCTTATGCAGATCGCTGACGTCCAAAAATGTGTCCGCCGGTTCGTCCATGCCGAACCATCCCCGGTAAAAACACGGTGCACCTCGCGGCTCGTTCGACCACACCAGCGGAGCCAGCGTTTCGAACGGCAACGTATACATTTGCCAGTCTTGCAAGGGCGCGCCGTTCCATCTGACCGCTCGCGTGATGCCTTTACGCTCGGCGGGAAACATCGGCCCGTAATTGATGCGCCCACAGTTCTCGACGAAAATCTCGAGCATCGCGCCTTCGCGATCGCAGGTCAACTGAACCTCGGATTCACCGAGGCGGCGATCCAGATGAGCAATGACGCGACCGTCCAAAAGGACGATGGCGTAGTCGCGCAACTCGTCAATCGAGAGCACTGCGCTCTGCTTTTCGCGAAGCGCTGTTCGATAGAGCGTAAAACCGAAGTCTTGGCCAAGCGTCTCCATCGGCAGCGGATCGGACGCTTCAACCGGATCTTCGAGCAGGTCGTGCAGAACGGCCGTCTCATGCAGCGTGAACGCCGGTATCTCGATGATACGCGCAGTGGCGGGAACAGGCGACGGAGTGATTCCCGTGTGCGCGGCAATAATCTCGCGGAATTGTAAATACTTGCGCGTAGGGCGTCCGGCTTCGTCGAGCGCGGCTTGATAGTCGTAACTGCTTGTCGTCGGCTGATACGGGTGCGGGTCGAACGCATTTGCGCCATTCCAAAAACCGAAGTTCGTCCCGCCGTGAAACATGTAGATGTTGACCGACACGCCATTCGAGAGCATCCAATCTAAGTCGCGCGCCTGCTGCGCGTCGTCAAGCTGCGCGTGGGGCTCGCCCCAATGATCGAACCATCCCGCCCAGTACTCGCCGCACAATAACGGCACGTTAGGGCGCAATGCATGAACCGCCACGAATTGAGCACCGGGATCGCCAGGCGCGAACGTTACGGCGATCGGCACATCACTTACCGCTCCGCGCTCGAGATCGCCGGGCTGATCGATAGTGAACAACGGCGAGGAAAAGCGCGCTTCCGTAAGAGCGGCGCGCAGCTGCAATAGGTATTCCTGATCCCCTGCGAAGGCTCCGTACTCGTTTTCCAACTGTACCGCGATGATTGGTCCGCCGTGCACGCGCTGCAGCGGCGCAAGCTCTTCGCCGAAACGGCGAAGCCAACGGCGAGCAGGTTCCATGAAGCGTTTGTCCGTCGAACGCACGCCAATCTCGCCGTCTTTGAGCAGCCACGACGGCAAACCGCCGAAGTCCCATTCAGCGCACACGTAGGGTCCGGGGCGCAGAATCACGTCGAGACCGTGCTGCTGCGCAAGCCGCACGAATTGGGCAACGTCGTTCTCGCCGGTGAAATCGTACTCGCCTTCACGACGCTCGTGGCGGTTCCAAAAGACGTACGTCGAGATGGCGTTCAACCCCATGGCGCGTGCCATTGCCAAGCGCGCGCTCCAGTACTGCGGGGGAATGCGCGGGTAGTGCAGTTCACCGCAAATGATCTGTTTCGAACAGGTCATGCGCTGCGCAGCCGCCTCGCCGCTTCTTCCGGAGTACTGTCGCGCTGAGGCTGCGCGAGCATTTCATATCCCACTTGATACTTGCGCACACCGGCCGAACGCAACAGCGGCGGATAATAATGAGCATGCATATGCCACTCGTTGTGCGCTTCGCCGTCGACCGGGCGCTGGTGAAATCCCATGGAGTAAGGAAACAGCACGTTAAATAGGCGATCGTAACGCCGGGTCAATTGCGAGATTGCAGCGGCGAGTGCGTCCCGCTCTTCGTTGTTAAGGACGTCGAGCGCGCTCACATGCCGTCGTGGCAGCACCAGCACTTCAAACGGCCAGATTGCCCAGAATGGAACGAGCGCGCACACATGCTCGTCCAAGTGCACGACACGCTCCTGTTCTTCGATCTCACGCTGCACGTACGTACACAGGAGGCAGGCGTTGCGCGTACGCATGTATTGCTCGAGCGCGCGCGACTCTTTAAGCAGTTCGTTGGGAATTGAAGCGTTTGCCCAAATCTGGCCATGCGGATGCGGATTGCTCGCGCCCATCATGGCGCCGCGGTTCTCAAAAATCGTTACCGCGTTGACGTACGGCTCTGCGCCCAGGTTCGTATACTCTTGCGCCCACGTATCCACGACGCGGCGTACTTCGGGAGCATCCATAGTTCCAAGATCGAGATCGTGTCGCGGCGAAAAACACAAGACCCGGCATCGTCCGGCCTCCGCTGCAGCAACAAAGAGTCCGCTCTCATCCTCCTCGCGCATGTCGCCGGCATGCGGTTGCAGCGCGGCAAAATCATTATCGAATGCGAACGTACTCTCGTACTGCGGGTTGCGCTCGCCGTTTGCGCGCACGTTGCCCGGACAGAGATAACATTCGGGATCGTATGCGGCGCGCGGTTTGAGAAGCGCGGAGGACGCTTCGCCTTGCCATGGACGATCCAGACGGTGCGCCGAGACAAGCACCCATTCGCCGGTGAGCGGATTGTAACGGCGGTGCGCCTTATCCAAGGCGAAACGCGTCGGGTCCGCCCGGCTCGGGAAAGACCTTGCCGGGATTCATGATTCCATGCGGATCGATGGCGTCTTTAATGCGCCGCATCAGGGCTATCGCGTCGCTACCGAGATCGAGTTCCATGAATTGCTTTTTGAGCACGCCGATACCGTGTTCGCCCGAGAGCGTTCCGCCCAGCGAAACGGCTGCCTCGAAAATCTCGCGCCCTGCACGGCGCACGCGTTCCACCTCATCGGGGTTACTGCGATCGCACAAAATATTCGGGTGCAAATTGCCGTCGCCGGCATGTCCAAAAACCGGAATCTCAAGCGCGTATTTCGCAGCTATTTCACGGATTCGCGCGATCATGTGTGCGATTTCGGAGCACGGCACGCAAACGTCCTCGCCGAGTTTGTTCGGCCGGCGCCGCGCAAGAGCGGGTGAAACAGCCCGGCGCGCATCCCAAATACGCTCCGCCTGCGCTTCGTCATGCGCGACACGCACATCGAAAGCCCCGTTGTCGCGAGCGATTTGCGCAATTGACTCCAAATCGCCCTCTACCGCGACCTCGTAATTTCCGTCGACGGCAAAGATCAGTACTGCATCGCCGGCCTCATCGAACGTGCCGGGGCGCAGTTCATTGACGCATTCAACTGTAAGCCGATCGAGAAGTTCCGCTGCCGTGGGCAAGATGCCGGACGTCATAACCGCGATCACGCATGCTGCCGCGTCATCGACGGACGCAAAAGTTGCTAGCGCCGTACGGGTCAGTTTCGGCTTTGGTAAAAGGCGAAGGGTCGCCTCGGTGATCGTGCCGAGCGTTCCCTCCGCTCCCGTGAAGAGCCGTCGCAGGTCGTAGCCGGTAACATTTTTCACTGTTTTACCGCCGGTGCGAATCACCGTTGCATCCGGCAATACGACCTCCAGTGCCGTAACGTAATCGGAGGTCACGCCGTACTTTAAACACCGCGCGCCGCCCGCGTTCTCCGCAATATTACCGCCGATTGCCGATTGACGCAGACTCGACGGGTCCGGCGGATAAAACAGACTGGCGCTCTCGACAGCATTTTGCAGATCCGCCGTGATGACACCGGGTTGAACGACCGCGACGCGATTGACGCGATCGATTTCAAGAATGCGATTCATGCGCGTGAGGTTGAGCACGATTCCCGGTTGTGAGGGCACAGCACCACCGGAAAGGCCGCTGCCCATGCCGCGCGGCGTGATGGAAACGCCACACGCGAGGGCGAGCCGGTGAATTGCCGCAACTTCTTGCGTGCTCCGTGGCATAACGACGACGAGCGCGCGTCCTTCAAACCACGTGGCATCGTAACCATACGCGATGAGGTCTTCATCACTGGTCAATACGCCGCGCTCGTACGGAACGATGCGGCGAAGATCGGCAGCTAGCGCGTCAGAGACGGACACTGCGCGGAAGGTTCGCTAGGGAGTTAGTGACCGTCCTTTGCTAAAAGGCTGGCGGCGCGTTCTTCCGCTGTGCGATTCACCGGAATGTAATAGCGATCGGTAATGCGAACCGCACCTCCGTCACGCGCGACCGAAAAGACCTCGAAGTATTCGCCGGTAGGCCCCATCAGTTCGACCTCGACGCGTGTCACCCCCGAGGAGTCCGGTTTGACGGAAATGACGCGAGCGCGCATATCTCGAGAAACGATGGGCGATTCGCGCACATTGCGGACGCTTGCGTTGTCAGGAAGCCCCAAATGCTCGAGCGCGGACTTCGTGTTCCCGCGGATGACCGCGTCTAAGTACGACGTCACGACCAAACTCGCCCGTCCGGAAAAATCGTTGGCGTACGAACCCGCATACGACACGGTGCGTCGCGCGCCGGCCCGTGGCGCACTTGCGCGCGGCAATCCGCCACCGCGCCAATTGTGCGTAAAGTACGCGTTGTATTGCGGATCGAACTTCCACACGCTTGCAACGCGCATATGCCGGACGCGCGAGTGCACCGCTATATGACGCGGGTGCCGGTGATGGAACACCACAGGCCGCGCGCGTGCGTGATGCGCTGGTGCGGGCGCGTGTCGCACCGGTATGGCGGGAATCGTTACGACGCGCTGCGGCGCAGCTTTGGCGGGCACGCGCACTGCACTCGCAGGTCCGGGCCCAATCGGCGGAACGATCGAAATCTCCGAGAGACCGGCGATGATTCCGCGTTGATGGACATACTGCGCCGCTAGTGGAAGAAACGCAACGATAAGCACCAGAGCGATCAGCGCGCTTCCCTTGAGCGGAATGCGCCGGTACAACGGAACGCGCTCTTCCGCATAGCCGGCACCGTCTTCGGCGCCCATCATACGCGCCGCGGTCGTCTTCCCTAACGCACGAATCGCGCGCGGATTTTCGCGCAAGAACGCCGCGTACCGTTCGCGCAGCAAGCTGCACGACTCGATGAACGCACGCAGTTGTTGATCGTTGAGCGATGAGCCGCCGACTTCGTCCAGTGGATGCGCAGAGAAATCATGTCCTAGAAAGAGCGCCAGCTGCGTACGGTGGGCGCCGTCGAGTCGCTTGACGCTGCGAAAAACCAGCGCGCGAAGTTCTTCCTCGGGCAGCGACTCCAGATACGAGTCTACGGAATGAGCGAATCCTAACGGATCGAGCATCTCATTAGCACTGTATCCGCCCTGACACCTGACAGCTCAGGAGCGAAAGCGCAGCGGCGTTGAGGCTTTCGCCCCAGACGCCGCTGCTCGATAGTTCTTCGTGCCTACGGGCGTCGCGTTGTGTCGTATGTGTCGACGACGGTGCTGCCGCGGCGGCCGCCCATTCCGAACAGCCCAAGCAGTCCGACCAAACCGATGAGTCCCCACCAACCCGAGCCGCTGGTCGTCGTGCTCGTGGTGGTTCCTGTCGTCGTGGACGTTGACGGCGAGGCGGCCGGTGACGCGGCCGCCGTTGCGGTCGCGGCGGGACTCGGAGCGGCCGACTGCGCGAATGCGAAACCAGGCGTTACCGCGAGCGCGGCTGCAAACACGACGCTTGCGACGCCTTTGCCGAAGGCATTATTCATCGAATGTTTCTCCTGTCAAAGTGTACCTAACGTTCCGCTTCTTACCCGCTCTACGGACCAGGAGCAACGGGAGTGCCGCTTGCTTAACGCTAAGGAGCAGTAATGATAGACACCCCGATCCTTTTTGAAACCTCAAGCGCTTCGCTGCGCGATCTCGACGACGGGGTGCTCTGTCTGGAGTTCCGCTCCAAGGGTAATACGCTCGACGGCGATACGCTTACGGTCGCGGAGTACGCGTTCGAAACGATTCCCGGAAATTACAAGGGCCTTGTCGTCGGTAATCGAGGCAAGCACTTTTCCTTCGGGGCGAATCTGCGCTGGCTGCTCTCGTTGCTGGATGAGATCGGCGAAGATCACGATCGATTTCACCTCGCCGCCAAACGTTTTCAGCGCGTCACGACGGGCATGCGCACGGTACCGTTTCCGACGGTCTCTGCGCCCTTCGAGCTCACAATCGGGGGCGCGCTCGAGCTGACGATGTACGCCGATCGCGTGCAGGCGCATCGCGACCTGCGAGCCGGCTTGCCGGAGCTTGCTGTCGGCATTCTGCCGGATTTGGGCGGGACGAGCGAACTCTACGTGCG
>CAZRQS010000089.1:0-10340 GCA_964602255.1 uncultured bacterium
CGAATGCCGCGAGTGCGATTCCGGAGATTGCTGATATCGCCAAACGCAGCCGCGGAGTTACTGAACGCCGGAAAAACGCAATGCCTGACGTTAAAGCAAGCCACCACAACAGCGATCCTACACCTATACCGGCCGTTGTCGCAAACGCGGTTGCGAGATGTGGCCGTCCTACGGGCGCGATGATTGCGAAAAGCGCAGCAAAGGCGACGAGCGTCGGTGGATTCGAAAGCGTCAAAAGGATTGCGGTTCCGTAAGCTGCGGGCAGCGACGTGAGCGGTGCTCGGCGCTCATTTGCTGGCGCGGCGCGCAGCAACGTACGCAGGCCCAGATAGATAAGAAGCGGAGCCGCCGTTAGATGAAGCAGACGTTCGTGCTCGAGCATCAAACGTGAAATCCCGGAAAGTCCCAGTGCTGCGGCGAGCGCAAGCAGCATATCGCCGGTCGCAATGCCAGCACCGATCGAAAAACCGGCGCGCCATCCACAGTCCATCGTGCGGCGAATGCAGAGCAGCGCCATCGGTCCTATGGGGGCAGCAATAGCAAAGCCTGCAACGATCCCTTTTACGAACAAGAAGATCATCATTTTTCCCTTTGTACAAATGCAAAAAGAGCCGGGCATATCTGCCCGGCTCTGAAAGCAAAAGTCGCGGCGCACAGATATGCTACGTCGTAATCAATCCTTGCTGTTGTTGCACGTCGCGGTTGAACATAACACGATCATGATAGCACGCTGCGTCAAGAATTGTGCCGCTGCCGATGTGAATCGCTTGCCCGCCCACGTCAACGTATTCCACCGCGTCACCGGAGACCCCGAGCCGAACGTGCAGCACGCTGCGGCGGCCGAGTTTCACGCCTTGTTCGCTGACATAGGCATGACTGCGGTTTGGAAGGGCCCCGTGCGCGAGCAAATACGCGTAGAGCGGTCCGGTGGCGCTTCCGGTCGCGGGATCTTCTGCAATTCCGTACGCCGGCGCGAACATGCGGCCATACGTTCCCTGCGGTGTTTGCGCGAAGAGAAAAACACCTACTGCGGCAGCATCTTTAATCGGCGCGGTAACAGAGCCCTGATTGAGCACCGCAGCGTCTACTGCGGCCGAGTCAATCAGCGGAACGTAGAGGAACGGACTTCCGGCCGAGGCGATCTGAACGGGAAGATCGCGGCGCACTCGATCCACGGGCAGACTCAGCAGTGCCGCGCCATCATCGTGACTGAACGTTTGTTCTAATGTGACGGGCGGCGTGCGCAGCCACGCGGTCGTTACGCCGTTACGCTCCACGCGCACCGCAACGTCGCCGACGCGCTCCTTGAGCACGAACTCAGTAACGTCTTGCGAAACCCAACGCAGCACGTCGGCGATTGCAACCGTAGCGCCGACCGTCGGATGCCCTGCAAACGGAACTTCGTGTTTGGGAGTAAAAATTCGAACCTGTGCGGGTTCACGTTCATTGCCGGTACGCGTCAGAAAAATGCTTTCCGCCAAATTCAATTCGTTTGCCAGCCGTTGCATTGTCGCGTCGTCTAAACTGCCACTGTCCGGAAATACGGCAAGCTGATTGCCTTGGAACGGCGCCTCGGCAAAAACGTCGAACAACAAATACTCCATCTTATACAATCTCCAAAAGCGCTTCGATTTCCACAGCGGCGTTGCCGGGAAGCTGCGCAACGCCGATCGCCGACCGCGCGTGCGCACCATTACCGTTACCGAAAATTGAGACGAAAAGGTCCGACGCACCGTTAATCACCGACGGATGCCCCGTAAAGTCGGGTGCGCTGTTGACCATGCCGAGCAGTTTCACGATCCGCAAGCGGTCCAAAGAAATGCCGGAAGCCGCTATCGTGCCGAGTATGTCGACGCCCACTTCGCGTGCTGCACGGTAGGCATCGTCAGATGATACATCCGTTCCGACTTTGCCTTGCAGATGTTTTGAGGTGTGTCCGGATACGAAAACGTAGTTTCCGAAGCGGCGGACAGGTACGAAATTTGCAACCGGCGCGGTACCCCCGTTCAACGCAATTCCCATCTCGTGCAAGCGCTGCTCGACCGTTCCGCTATTTGCGGGCTGCGCATATTGCGCAATTCCGTTACCGAATGACCAATTTTCCTTGGGCACCTCGACCAGACTGATGAACACGTTTTCGGGCCGCACACCGGCATGCGCGTGCAGCAGTTCAACGGCCTGCCGATAGAACTCGGCTTTTTTCTCTTCGCTTCGTCCCTGATTGAGCGTTACCTGAACGATAACGATACCGTCGTCGCGCGAAATACCGAGATACGAGCGGTCGTAGACCAGGTTACGCCCATGTTCGGTGATGATCTGAAAGCGGTCGTCCGCAGGCACCGCAAAGACCTCGACCAGCGCCTGATGGACACAGTCGCCAATCCGAAGACGTTGCTCTGCGCCGGCCTCTTTGACGTCGATGCGCACTAACGGCATAAAACTCTCCTTGACTAATTGGCCTCGACAAGGCCGCCTATAAGCGATTACAATCACAGTAAAATACTACTTGGCACCACTGTCGAGGTCCAATTTGCGATGAACCGGACTAAAATTGAGGTAAGTCGGCTTGCGAGCAGCCTCGGCGCGTGGCAGAGCCGCCGCGGTCCGCTCAAGACGCGGCTCAAAGACGCGCTGGTTGCGCTCATTCTCAACGGCGAGCTGCTGAGCGGCGAGCAGCTCCCGCCCGAGCGCGCGCTGGCGGCTGCGCTTGCCGTGAGCAGAAACACCGTCGTCGGCGCGTACGAGCTGTTGCGCGAAGAGGGCTTTCTCGAAACGCGTCGCGCAAGCGGCAGCGTCATACGTTTCAATGACGGCGGGCAACGAGTGCACGAATACCGCGCTCGCGCGATACGCGAAACCGTTGCGATCGGAGGTTCCTCACTCGAGCCCGGCGACGTTATCGATTTTTCCGTGGCCGGCATCGAGCTACCGCAGATCTTCGACCGGTATGTGCGCGCCTTCGAGCCGGAGCGTGTTCGCGCAGCCCGTACCGGCACGACGTACGCGCCGCATGGATTGCCCGAGCTGCGCGAAGCGGTGGCGGCCTACTATTGTAAACGGGGCCTGCGCACGACGCCCGAACAAATCCTCATCACCTCGGGCGGTCAACAAGCCATCAGCTTGGCGCTCGCGCTGCACGTGCAGCGCGGCGACGTCGTCGCAGTGCAAAATCCGACATTCTTCATTGCTCTCGACGCGCTGCACATGGCGGGCGCGCGTTTGTGTACGCTCGCACAAATCGGCGCGTCACGAATGGCTTATGTTATTCCGACGCACCACAATCCGACTGGAGAAACGATGGAGGCTACCGAGCGTGAATCGTTCGCGAAGACGATTGACGAGCTTGGTATCGCAACGATTGAAGATACCGTATTGGACGAGCTCGGTTACGACGGAGCAGTTCCGCCACCGATTGCATCGTATTCGAGTACGGGTTCAATCATCGTCGCGGGATCGCTGAATAAAGTGTACTGGTCCGGTTTGCGAGTTGGTTGGATTCGAGCCGGTGGTGGCGCAATCGAGCATCTCGCGCGGCTCAAGACCGTCACGGACTTGGGCAACAACGTCCTTTCGCAAAACATTGCGCTCAACGTTCTCGCCGACTGGGAGCGCGTATGCGAGTACCGCCGCGAAGAACTGCGGCAAAAGCTCGAATTCACGACGGCACTGCTCGATCGCCATCTTCCCTCGTGGAGCTACGCCGTTCCCAAAGGCGGATTTTGCCTGTGGTTACAATTGCCGGCGAATGACGTGCGGCCCTACGTGCAGCTCGCGCGCCGTTTCGGCGTGAATATCATCGCCGGAAGCAGCATGACCATCGACGGTTCGAACACCGACCGCTTGCGTTTGGTCTTTAGTGGTCCGTCCGAGCTCACCGCCGAGGGAATTGCACGCTTAGCGCGCGCATGGCAGGTGTTCAGCTCGCGCGGGTACGCGGCACAAACCGTTCCCGCGCTCGTCGTTTAATCTTCCAGCGCGTAGAGCCACCATCGCGGCTGTCCACGTTTGGCAGCGCGATCGAAGTAGACGGTGGCGATGCGGCTATCTGCGGTTTCAAACTCGAACCAATGGCGCTTCAAATACACGTCGCCGCGGTCTTCCTTTGTCGAACGCCACCTGTTGCGCACGGTTTTTACTTCCAGCATTTCCTCGCGCCAATAAAACGCCGGCGGGAGCTCTTCGCTTGTAACCACGCTCGACGGCGCGATCGCTTCGGAGATAAAGTGCTTGCTCACGTTTCGATGGCGATGACCGGCGGCTCGGCTCCGGCCGGCTCCTCGATCACCGTCACGGTCGTGGTCGCCGTCTCATCCACGGCGTCGATTTGGCCGTGCATCCACGGGCCTAGGAAATACCGCCAGACGAGCTTCGCGAGCGCCGCCGCTGGAATACCCAGGATGAGGCCCGGTAATCCGAACAGCTCGCCGCCGGCAAATACCGCGAACATCACCGTGATGGGTGAAACCCCGACCGAACCGCCCATGATCTTTGGCACGAGAACGGTGTCGCTGATTCTTGCCACGACGAACATGACGACTTCGACCCAAATCAGCATGAACGGTCCTTGCGGCGCGGCGAGCGCAAGCGCAAGCAGCTGCGCGATAAGCATGCCGATGATGGGAATCGCATACGCGATCGCACTGATGATGCCGATGAGCAGCGAAAATTTGAAGCCCACGACGGCCGTGAGCGCCGCAATAACCGCGCCGGTGATGCCGCTAACGATCACTTGTCCAGCGATGTAGCCACCGAACACGCCAACTGCTTCAGTGGAGAGTTCGCGCGCCGTTTCGCGTTTGCTCGGCGGAAAGAATCCGGCAAATCCGTCGGCGAGTTGCTTATGGTTAAGCAGAAAGAAAAACGAAAGGATGAGCGCGGAAAAACCGATGAAGAATCCCGTCGCTAAATTTAGCGCGAAAATCCCCAGCGAAGTTACCGTGAGCGTCAACAGCGCCGTCACGCGATCCGCGCCCATCTGCTGAACGTTGAAGAGCTGCGTCGGAATGTTCGCTTGCGGAAAATGCGTGCGGAGCGCCTGTTGCAAGTGTACGAGCCACCCCTGCACGGTTTGCATGTATAACGGGACGTTCGCCACGAGTGCTTGTACTTGATCCACCGTCATCGGGACGATCACGACAAGCAAAACGACCGTTGCGACGATCAGCGTCGCATAGACCAATGCAATCGCCCAAATACGTGGAATGCGCCGGAATTCCAAAAAACGTACGATCGGATGAACCGCGGATGCCAGAAATGCCGCAATGAGAAAAATCGCAATCGTCTTGGGAATGCGCGTAGCAAACAAGAGCGCCAACGCTAGCAGCACGACAATCGCCACCACCATCCAAACGCGACGGCGGTTCGACGGGTCTAGAGCGGCTTGCATAGTAAGCGCCGTTCGGTCAGGTAGCCCGCGCGTTCGTACAGCGCTCGAGCTGCGGCGTTATCTTCGGTAACCATCAATCCCATATACGGCAACCCTCGCCGGCGTGCTTCATCTTCGGCGGCGGCCAACAGACGACTACCTATACCGTGCCGGCGCTCGGAAGGTTCCACCGCCATGTAGGCGATGAAGCCTTGCGGCATTCTCGTGACCTCGTCGGGCATTGTGTCCAGCAGGATGATGAAGCCGGCCCGTGTTCCGCGCCGTTCGGCGACGTACAGCACGTGGGGCTGCCTGAAGACAAAATCGAGCAGCCCGTCGTAGCTGGCCTCGACCATCGATTGATTGTAGTAGCGAAAGCGCGCGACGCTGTCGCCCATGGTGCGCTTTCCTAAATCCTCCAAAAACGCCCGATCGTCAGCCCGCCCGTCCCGGATAACGATCTGGCGAATCATGCTGCCGTTCTCCAACGCGGCAAGAGTTGCTCGAGTGCTTCGATGAGCGCACTGTTCTCGTGCTGCGCGCCGACGGTGATGCGCAGCCATCCCGGCATACCGAGCGCATCGCCGGAACGCACGATGATGCCTCGGCGCAGCAGATCGTCGTAAGCCTGCGTCGCCGTCACCGGAACTTCGAGTGCGTAGAAATTTGCTTCGGTAGGATACACACGCAAACCCAACCGTTCGCACGACGCATACACGAATGCCTTACCGGCAAGATTCGAACTTACGCTGCGTGCGACGAATTCTTCGTCGTCGAGCGCACCTGCGGCCCCAATTGCCGCGGGGCGCGAAATGTTGAAAGGTAAACGCACGCGATTGAGCCAGCCGATCATTTCAGCGTCCGCAAAACCGTACCCGAAGCGCAGCGACGCGAGACCGTAAATTTTCGACATCGTGCGTAACACGATGGTGTTCTGGCGCTCGCGAACGGCCTGGATTGCATCGAACGCCCCTTCGCCCATGTACTCGCGGTACGCTTGATCGACGACCAGCGTGACGCGTTCGGGCAGACGCGCCAAGAACGACTGCCATTGTTGCAGAGAGAGCGCCGTGCCCGTGGGGTTGTTCGGATCGCACACGAACACCAACTTGGTGCGCGGCGTAATCGCCTCGAGCATGGCGTCGAGATCGTGCACGCCGTCGCGCAGCGGCACTTCGACCGGTGTTGCACCTTGGAGTGCCGTCGAAAGTTTGTAAAGCGAGAAACTCGGCGCGGCCATCACGGCTTCGTCGCCGGCTTCCAGCAGCGTCGCACAAACGATGTTGACCAGTTCGTTGCTGCCGTGTCCGAGCACGACGTTCTGGGTTTGCAGGCCATACGGTGCGGCGATTCGCTCGCGGAGTTCGGGATAGGCGTCGTCCAAATACAAATGCAGCCGATCAATGCGCCGCATGGCTTCCATGGCTTTGGGCGAACTGCCGAGCGGGTTTTCGTTGGATGCGAGCTTGATGATGCGCTCGAGCCCAAGCGCGCGTTGAACTTCTTCAATGGTCGTGCCGGGAACGTACGGTTGCAGCTTGCGAACTGCGGGCTTGCTCATTTCGATCGACGCGACCCGGGATCGGTAATGGGCTGCGCGTTTTTGCACTGAGGGCATTCGGCGGCGTCGTACGAGATAATCGGCATATCCAGCAGTGCATGCGTGCGCACGCCGAAGTCCGCATCTCCACGCTGAACGATGACGCCGACGCCTGCGATGCTCGCACCGCTTTTACGTACAACGTCGAGCACTTCTTTGACCGAGCCGCCCGTGGTGACGACATCCTCGACGACGAGCACTCTATCAGAAGGTTCAAGTCCGAAGTTGCGGCGCAAAACCGCCACGCCGTTCTCTTTCTCGACGAAGATGGCTTTGGTGCCCAAAGCTCTTGCAACTTCGTAACCCAAAAGAATGCCGCCGACGGCAGCACTCACCACGATTGTCGGTTTCGCGTCGCGAAATTCGTCCGCGATAGCGCGAGCTACGGGTTCGAGAATCGCAGGGTCCTCGAGGATGCGAAACTTTTGAATGAAGCGGTTGCTGTGCCGGCCGGAGCTAAGTTTGAAATGACCGTCCAGCAGCGCGCCGCGGTCTTTGAGTTCTTTTTCTAAATCGAGTTTGGTGGTCATGGTAGAACGGTTGATCGCATCTCGTCGAGTATGGCTTCAGCCGCCGCGACCGGGTCGGAAGCTTCGGTAATCGGACGCCCGACCACCAAATAATCCGAGCCCGCGCGAATGGCGTCCGCCGGAGTTGTTACACGTTTTTGGTCGCCCTGCGCGGCACCCGAAGGACGGATACCAGGCGTAAGCGTGAGGAATTCCGGTCCCAGCTGGCGTTTGATATCGCGCACTTCATGCGGGCTGCAAACCACGCCCGAACATCCCGCTTCTTTTGCCAGCGTTGCCAGGCGCAAGGCGTTCTCCAAAGGATCCCCGCGCAATCCGACCTCGAGCAAATCGCTTTGATTCATGCTCGTGAGCACCGTAACCGCGAACACGTGAGGCGGCGGCGACATTGCCAGCTCGCGCGCGCGTTCGCTAGCAGCTTGGACCGCGGCGCTCATCATCTCGCGGCCGCCGAGCGCGTGGATGTTGATGATGTGCGTACCGTGACGAACGAGCTGCGCAACGCCCGCCGCAACCGTGCGCGGGATGTCGTGCAGTTTTGCGTCGACGAAGTGGCGTACGTCGCGCGCTTCCAGGTAACTGAACATGCGCTCGCCGTAACCATACAGCGGCTCCATGCCTACCTTGTAGATGAGATCGAGTTCATAAAGCCGGTCTATGAGATCTTCGGCTTGCTGCGGTGAGGGAACGTCCAGTGCGACCACGAGCTGCGCCATGCGCTAACCTTCATCTCCTTCGTATTGAAACGGACTGGCAAAACCGACGTTGGCTTTGCCGACAATCTCGCGCAGCGAACCGATTCCGCGCGCCGCTAGATACTCACGCAATTCCTCGACGATACGAACCGGAATGCGAGGATCGGTAAAGTTGGCGGTCCCGATTGAAATGGCGCTCGCGCCGGCAAGGAAAAACTCGAGCGCGTCGCTGGTGGTTTCGATACCGCCTTGTCCGACGATGGGAATCTTCACCGCTCGCGCGACTTCGTATACGGCGAGCACGGCGATCGGCCGTATTGCGGGCCCTGAGAGTCCGCCGGTGACATTGCCAAGCCGCGGCTTCCACGTGTTCACGTCGATGGCCATGCCGCGAACCGTGTTGATCACCGCTAGCGCGTCCGCACCGGCCGATTCCGCTTCGCGCGCAATGCTTGCGATATCGGTAACGTTTGGCGAGAGTTTGACGATCAGCGTCTTGTCCGTGGTCGATCGCACCGCGCGCACGACGCTCGCCGTCAGATTCGGATCGCACGCGAACGTCTCACCCTCCGATGCAACGTTGGGACACGAAATGTTGACTTCGAGCGCATGGATTTCGCTGCGTGCCGCAAGCCTCTGCGCGACGTAAGCGTAGTCGTCGACCGAAAATCCAGCGACGCTGCCGACCACTTTGCACGGACGGGACGCAAACTTGGCAACGTCGTGCTGCAAGTACCACTCGATGCCCGGATTCTGCAAGCCGATCGCGTTGAGCATGCCCGCCGGCGTTTGCACCAAACGCGGCGTCGGGTTTCCCAAACGCGGCATACGCGTTACGCTTTTCAGGACGACGCCGCCGATTTTGGAAAGGTCGACAAACGGTTCGAATTCTTCGCCCGATCCGTAGCAGCCGCTGCCCATGAGCGTCGGATACGGAAGATCCAAGCTTCCGATGCGAACGCTCAAGTCGACGTTGTGTAGGGTTACCATCGCAGCTCGTTTGCCCAAAACACCGGACCCTCTTTACAGATTCGCGCGTACACGACGTCGCTGCCGTTCGCGCTTGCAGGGGGAAAGCTCGGCGCTTGTGCGCTCGCGCGCTCAAGTGGAACGACGCATCCCCAGCATCCGCCTACGCCACAAGCAAATGTTTCTTCCAACGAGAGCTGCGCGGGAACGCCCATCTCGCATGCAACGAACGACGTCGCGCGAAGCATCGGCGAGGGTCCGCAGGCCAAAATCAAATCCGGTTTTTCTTCTGCGGCAGCGAGCGCTTCCGTTACGAAGCCGTGATGGCCGAACGAACCGTCGTCGGTTGCGCAAATGACCGCGCAACCCTCATCGGCAAAGCGATCTTTTTCAACGAGCAGCTCGGCCGTACGCGCGCCGTAGAACAATCTAACGCGTTTTCCCATTCGTACTAGAGATTGGGCCGGAAGTAACACGGACGCAATGCCTACTCCGCCTGCTACTATTGCCACGTCCCGGGCGCCATCGAAAGTGAAACCATTACCGAGAGGACCTGTAACCGCAAAATGATCACCGGGACGCAATTCGGAGAGTTCACGAGTCCGCGGGCCGCATACGAAAAACAAAATGCTCGCGCGCTCGCCTTGCGCCTCGTATATGCCGAGCGCGGTTGCAGCACGTTCTCCGCCCGGCGGAATTACCATCACGAATTGGCCCGGTCGCGTCACAGAAATCAGAGCCGGTGCGTGAAAACCAAGGAGGACCACGCCGGGTGCAAGTTCCGTGCGATCCAACACTTGACACTCATGAACGCACATTTCCCGTTGCCATTCTCAGCAGGCATCCCGACATACTTCCGTAACGGAATATTTAGCTAAAGATGCGACTTTTGGGTGAACTTCTTCGCAACATCTGCCGTTATAGGGTATAGGTTAGACAAATATCGGAAAGGAGGGTCCACAAAAAAATCATGGCAGGACTCATGGTCTTCAAATCGTTAGCCGACGCGCTCCGAGCGGGCTATCAAGTGTACGACCGTACCTCGGACGGATATCTCGTCCGTACAAGAACTGCGGCTGGATGGGCAATTGCCCTGGTCAGTTGCAAGTGAACCCTCCGATACAGGGATAACGCAGCAAGAAAAAATCGCCGGGCCCGCCCGGCGATTTTTTTGTTGGATT
>CAZRQS010000090.1:0-10323 GCA_964602255.1 uncultured bacterium
TGGGAGCTCGTGCATTGCCGTACTCCAATAAAAGGGGCCCCGCCGTAACGGAGCCCCTTCGTATTACATACCGGTTGCCGTCGGTTAGTGAATCAAAAACGCGACCAGTAACAGCGCTACGATGTTCAACA
Source organism: uncultured bacterium (assembly GCA_964602255.1). Classification (GTDB taxonomy): domain Bacteria; phylum Vulcanimicrobiota; class Vulcanimicrobiia; order Vulcanimicrobiales; family Vulcanimicrobiaceae; genus CAZRQS01. Next base: position 132 of record CAZRQS010000090.1, read on the forward strand.
CCTTGATCATCGGGTTGATCGCCGGGCCTGCCGTGTCTTTGTAGGGATCGCCGACGGTATCGCCGGTGACCGCAGCCTTATGGGCGTCGGAACCTTTGCCGCCGTTGTGTCCGTCTTCGATGAACTTCTTGGCGTTATCCCATGCGCCGCCGCCGCTGGTCATCGCAATCGCGAGGAACAGACCGGTGATGATGGCGCCCATCAAAATGCCGCCCATGACTTGCGCGCTCGCGATACCCGGAAACACGTGAAGCGCACCGAGGATCACGATGATGATCGGAACGCCGACCGGAATGAGAGCCGGAACGATCATTTCCTTGAGCGCGGCACGCGTCACGATGTCGACGGTCGATGCATAGTCCGGACGCGAGGTTCCCGCCATAATGCCCGGATTGTTTTTGAACTGCATGCGTACGTTCTCGACGACCTTACCGCCGGCGCGTCCGACCGCTTCCATCGAAAGCGATGAGAAGAAGAACGGTAGCATTCCGCCGATCAGCAGACCCGCAAGCACGTACGGATTCTCGATGCTGAAAAGTCCGCTGGTGACGTGGCATCCTGCGACGGCGTTGCACTTGTCGGTGAGCTCTTGCGAGAACGAAGCGAAGAGCACGATTGCCGCAAGACCGGCGGAGCCGATTGCGTAGCCTTTGGTAACGGCCTTCGTCGTGTTGCCGACCGCGTCGAGCGGGTCGGTTACGCCACGCACGTCGTCCGGCAGCTCCGCCATTTCAGCGATACCGCCGGCGTTATCCGTAATCGGACCGAACGAGTCGATCGCGACGACGATGCCCGCCATCGAAAGCATCGCCATAACGGCAATGCCGACGCCGTACAGACCGACAAGCGCGTACGATGCGAGAATGCCGATGACGATGACGAGTCCCGGAAGCGCCGTCGCTTGCATCGATACCGCAAGACCGCTGATGATATTGGTCGCGTGTCCTGTGATGGATGCGTTCGCGATGCGCCTAACCGGCGAGAACTGCGTGCCCGTGTAGTACTCGGTAATCCAGGTAATCAGGCCGGTAACCACGAGTCCGATAACGGCGCACGCCCAAATGTTGAGCGGCGGCACCGTATGCGCTTCTGCGCCCGTACCGATGGTGAAACCGCTTGCGCCGAATTCCTTCACCGTAATCCAGTAGAAAACAGCAGCGGAGAGTACGCCGGCGACACCGAGGCCGACGTAAAGCGAGTTCATGATCTTCGCGCGATCGACTTTACCGACGCCGACGAAGAGCGTACCGATAATTGACGCGAAAATCGAAATCGCGCCGAGCACAATAGGGAACGTGACCGAGCCCGGAACCGTACCGAGCAGCAAATTGCCGAGCAGCATCGCAGCGACCGTGGTAACGACGTACGTTTCAAACAGGTCTGCTGCCATGCCCGCGCAGTCGCCGACATTATCGCCGACGTTGTCGGCGATCACGGCAGGATTGCGCGGATCGTCTTCCGGAATGCCGGCTTCCACTTTGCCGACGAGATCGGCGCCGACGTCGGCGGCTTTCGTATAAATGCCGCCGCCAAGACGCGCGAACACCGAGATGAGCGAACAGCCGAAGGCGAGTCCTATCATCGCGGCGAGCGATTTCGACGCATCGCCGTTGTTGACGATGAGCAGAATCCAGTAATATCCCGCAACGGCGATGATGCCCAGGCCTACGACGAGCAATCCGGTAATCGCGCCGCCGCGGAATGCGACGTGCAGCGCCGGGCTCAGTCCGCCCCGGGCGGCTTCGGCGGTGCGCACGTTCGCGCGCACGGAAATCATCATGCCGATGAAGCCTGCGGCGCCGGATAGAACCGCGCCGATGAGAAAGCCCACTGCCGGCTGCCAATCTCTGAATGCAGCCCAGATAACGATGAACATCACGACGGCGACAAGACCGATCGTGGTGTACTGGCGCTTGAGGAACGCCATTGCGCCTTCCTCGATCGCTTTGGCGATCTCTTGCATCCGCGCGTTGCCGGCGGATTGGCGCAAAATCCAGCTTATAAGGTAAAGACCATACAGAATGGCCACGACCCCCGCGCCCAGGCCCAAATAGATGGCGACGTAGGTGCCAATCCCACTCTCAGAACTCATGCGATTCCTTACGGGTAAGTGCAGTAAAAGCCCGCCGCCGAGGATGGCAGCGGGTACTGGTCGGTCGGATTGCCCTAGGCTGTTGCTGCTTCCTGCTCCAAAAAGCGCTGGTAAGACTCCTGAACGATGCGGCGTGCTGCCGCTGCGTCCAGCCAACCTTGCGTAGAGGTCTTCTTTCCTTCCAGCAATTTGTACGTCTCGAAGAAGTGCTGGATCTTGCGAACCGTGTGCGGGAAGATCTGCGTGTAGTTGTGGACGTCGTCGAAGGCCGGCTCGCCCACCGGCACCGCGAGCACCTTGTCGTCCTCTTTGCCCTCGTCCAGCATCTTCAAGATACCGATGGGCCGGGCGACGACCAAGCAGCCAGGGAACGTCGGCTGGATGACGAGGATCAGAACGTCCAGCGGGTCGCCGTCCAAAGCAAGCGTCTGCGGCGCAAATCCGTAATCGCCCGGATAATGAATGGGCGAGTGCAGAGCGCGGTCGAGCCGGAAGATGTCCAGCCCTTTATCGTATTCGTATTTATTACGCGAACCTTCGGGGATTTCGACGACGACGTTGATCTCGTCGGGCGCGTTTTCGCCCAGCGGTAAATGGAGGTAATTCTGCGTGGTCGGGATAGGCATGACTGCGCGAGTTTCCGCGCGCGGAGAACCCGTCCCCCCGCGCGAAGGCAAGCGGCCATGACCGAGCAGGTAGAGTTTCTTATCGTCGGATGCGGTCCCGCGGGCGCTACGGCGGCTCGTGAAGCTGCACGCGCAGGCGTGCAAACCGTCGTGCTTGATAAGGACAGCGTCGTCGGAGCGAAACGCGTCTGCGCCGCCGGTTTACGTCCGGGTTTTTGCGAGGAGTTCGACATACCGCGCTCCATCGTGCACTGCGATACGCCGCGTTTGGCGCTTTTCGACGTTGAAATGCGCGAATACGAAGTGTTTTTCGGACCGGGACACACAACCACGCGTGAAGAGCTCGACGGTACGATCGGTCAGCTCGCCGCAAAGGAAGGCGCGCAGATACGCACGTCGAGCCTTTTTCGTACGCTGCGCCGTGATGGGAGTCACCTGATTGTCGAATACACGGATCTGCAAAGCGGCGAACGCAAAGAGATTGCCGCGCGCAACGTGTTCTTGGCGCAAGGTTCGACGGCGAAGCTCGAGCAGAGCGAATTCGCGTACGACGGCTGGCAGGACGGTTTGGTAACCACGCTACAGTATCGCGTGTACTTGGATCGCCCCGCCGCGGCGATTGCGTATCAAACGCTGGAGATGCATTACTTTCCCACGCAAGACGGACGAATGACCGTCGCATGGATGTTTCCCAAACGCGATCATTTGACCATCGGTCTCGGTGTCATGGGAAAGATGGCGGGTGCGCAGCTGCGCGAAGAACTCGATCGTTTTACGCGGCGCGTGCAAGCGCGTTTATATCCGGGTATCGCATACACCACGAAAACCGAAGGACATCTGCTCTACGGCGCGGATCCGCGGCCCGCTATCGCCGCGCCCGGCGCAATGGTGGGCGGCACTGCAGCCGGCCTGGTGGATGCGACCAACGGCGAAGGCATTTACGAAGCCGCGATGACCGGGCGTTTTGCCGCGCAGGCCGTGGCGCTGGCACGCACCGGCGCGCAAAGCGCGCACGTGCAGTACGAGCGCGCCGTGAAACGGCGCTTTTATCGCCGTCTCCGGCACCGGGTCACCCTCATGCGGTATCTCGAACGGCGCCCTGCGCGCTATGCCGTGCTCTTCGAACAACTGGCGAAGGCGCCTCGATTTGCCGATATTCTCCAGCGAGAAGACCACGAACGCACGATGCTCGATCGCCTTTATCTTTACGGACAAGCTTTACAGTTTGCAGCACGCGCAAGACGACTCTGACGGCTCCAAGGCTGCTTTTTGTTAGTCGCCATCTCCGATCGGGAATTCCGGCAGCTTCGCGATGCCATTCGCGAGCGGTTCGGTATTTTTTACGACGATACCAAGCAGTTTCTGCTGCAAAGCCGTTTGCAGACGCGCCTTGTCAAACGCAGCGTCACGGACTTCGGCCAGTACTATCGTTTTCTGATGATGCACGCCGAACGCGAGAACGAATGGGACGAACTCGCGTCCGTACTCTCCAACAATGAAACGTACTTTTTTCGCGAGCGCGCTCAGCTCGAGGTGCTGACGAGCGAAGTGGCCCAAGATTCGCTGCGGCAAGGCGCGGGAAAATTGCGGGTATGGTCTTCTGCATGCTCGACGGGTGAGGAGCCGTTTTCGCTGGCGATGGCGCTGCTGGAAACGCGCCGGCTCTTGCCGGGACAGATGGAGATCAAGGCCAGCGACATCTCGCCGCGCGCCCTGGGAATGTGCAGCGTCGGTTTCTATCGCGAGCTCAGTTTTCGCGCCACTCCGCCCGAAGTGATCCAAAAATACTTTCAGCCGTTCTCCGGCGGCTTCATGATCTCGGACGAGATTAAGCGCATGGTGCAGTTTTTTCGAATCAATCTGTTAGACGAGCAGGCTATCGCGAAAGCCGGACCCGTCGACGCGATATTCTGCCGGAACGTTTTGATCTATTTCGACAAACCGACGCAAAAACGCGTAGTAGAAGCCTTCGCTCGCGCGTTACGGCCGCGAGGATATCTGTTTTTAGGGCACGCCGAATCGATCATGCGGCTTACGGATCTCTACGAAGCGGTTGTGAGCCCCAAAGCGATCTACTACCGGTTGAAGGCCGATGCGCGTTAACGTTCTGGTCGTCGACGATTCCGCATTTATGCGGCGCGCGATTTCGAAGATGCTCGAAGGCGAGCCGGACATCGTCGTGTGCGGCACGGCGCGCAACGGCGAAGAGGCGATTCTCAAAGCGCAGCAGCTTCAACCGGACGTCGTTACGATGGACGTGGAAATGCCCGGAATGGGCGGCCTCGAAGCGGTTCGCGAGATCGCTTCGCATTCGGATACGCCGATCATCATGATTAGCGCGCTCACGCAGCAAGGCGCGGAAACGACGTTCCGCGCGCTGGAAGCGGGTGCGGTCGATTTTATTCCAAAACCGGATGCGGCGTACGTAAACATCAAAGACGTCGCGCGAGATTTAGTCGCGAAGGTTCGCGTGTTCGCACGGCGCGGCGCGGGCCGCCGCACCTCGCTGCGTCCGAAGGTCGCGCTTCCCCCGCTATCGGAAGCGCAGATACCGCGCCTTTCGCGCGAGCTCTTTGAATGCGTTGCGATCGGAACTTCAACCGGCGGACCGGTGGCGCTCTCGCGCATCGTGCCGGCGCTTCCGGCGGAGTTCCCGACGCCGATCGTCATCGTGCAGCACATGCCTCCCGGCTTTACGCGTCCGCTGGCGGAGCGTCTCAACGCTTCAAGCCGGATCCCGGTGGCGGAGGCGCAGCATGGCATGGTGCTGCGTGCGGGTCAGGCCGTCGTCGCGCCTGCAGGGCGGCAGCTCACGCTGCGGCGATCACCGGGAAGCGATGAAGTCGAAGTCGTTCTGTCGGCGGATGACGGACGTTCGCTGCACGTTCCGAGTGTCGACATAATGATGACTTCAGTCGCTAATTTCTACGGCTCGGGTACACTGGCTGCAATTTTGACCGGTATGGGGCAAGACGGTGTCGTAGGTCTGCGTGCGGTAAAGGACCGCGGCGGATTCGTCGTTGGACAAGACGCCGTAACGTCGGTCGTCTACGGAATGCCGCGCGCCGCAGCCCAGGCCGGCCTGGTTGACCGAGTGGCCGCGCTGGACCAAATTGCCCCTGTGCTGTGCGAGCTAACGAACACTTCCTTCGCACGCTCTTAACCGAATCTATGTCCTTCCAGTAGGAGCACTACGTCCGGCGGGCAATAGTGCCGATAACTTAGGGCTTTACCGATCTTTCGGAGCGTGAATGAGGTTGAACCGCAGTTCGCACCGCTATATTATTGGCGGCGTCGAGCTCTCGCGAGAAGAGATCGTCCACAAGTACTTACACCTGGTAAAGTACGTGGCCGGGCGCATCTCCGTCAACTTGCCTCCCAACGTTGAACTCAACGATCTCATCAACGACGGCATCCTCGGGCTCATCGACGCCATCGAGAAGTACGACGATGCGCGCGGCGTGAAGTTCGAAACGTACGCAATTACGCGCATCAACGGCGCTATTCTGGACGCGCTGCGGTCGCTTGACTGGGTTCCACGAGCGGTTCGTCAGAAAGCCCGCGAGCTCGAGCGAGCCTATCAGCATCTGGAAACCGAGCTGGGGCGCGTGCCGACGGAAGACGAGCTAGCAATCAAGCTCTGCATAACGCGTAAGGAACTGGATCACCTCATGCAGCGCGTGCGCGGCACCGCCGTCCTTTCGCTCGAGGAGCATCTTCCGAACGAAAAAGGCTATGAGATTCCGCTGGTCGACACGCTCAAAGACATCGACAACGACGTTACGATTGCGGTCGAGCAGGGCGAGATTCGCAACTCGCTGGTCAAGGCGGTTGAAGAGTTACCGCAGCAAGAGCGCACCGTTATCAGACTCTACTATTTCGACGGACTCACGCTCAAAGAGATCAAGAGCGAGCTCAACGTGTCCGAGTCGCGGGTTTCGCAAATCCACGCGCAAGCCGTCATTCATCTGCGGCAAAAGCTGCGCGTGCTGCGCACCGATTTGGGCTACCGCGAGGGCGACCCGAACGTCAAGCAAAAATACTTGCGCAAACCGGCCGATAACGTAGGTAAAGCCGCCGGGTAACGGGATATGGCAATTCGACCGGTCGATCTTCAGCTCGCGTACATGGCCGCGCCGCAAAGCGCCGCGGTTTTGAGCAGCTCGCAAGAGGCGCCTCAGGCGGCGCAGCAGGCAGCGGCTTCCGCGTTCGCTGCCGAGGTGACGCGCCGCGAAGAGCAGATCGATCGGCCCGACAAAGCCCACGGTACGAAAGTGCGCACGCGCGAAGATCGCGACAGCTCGCAAGATCATCCGCAGCAACAGCGCCGCCGCCGCACGCCGTATGAAGAAGATTCGGCGCCGGCCGGTCCGCTGGGTTTGGCCGGAGAGGGCGAACACTTCATCGACGTAACCGCGTAGCGCATGCCGGGAGTCGATCCTCTCGCAAATCTCGTCACCGCGCTCGACCTGGGCATACCGCTCCCGGTTTTGCAGGCGCAAATCAACCTCGGCGATCTGCTCGCCGCCACCGTGCTTGCGCCGCAAAACGGCATGGACTTGATCGAGATTCTCGGGCAGCAAGTCGTTGCACAGCTGCCGCCGGACGTCCATCCCGGAGACACGCTGGTTTTACAAGTTACCGGTTTCACCGGCAATCAGATTCTCGTACGCAATTTGGGGGAGGCCGATCCTCAGAATCCGTTACCGGCGGTGAACGTCACGTTGCGTGCGCCGAACGCGCCGAACACGCCGAGTAGCGCCGGTAGTGCGCCTAGCGCGACTGAAACCACACCGGCTGCTGCGGGGAGCGCAGCGAGAATCATCGCGAACGCACCGGGCGTTATTCTGAGCGCACCGGGCACGATTGCAAACGCGCGCAATACCTCGGCAAGCCAGCCGCGCATTACGTTGACGGTGCCGCAAGTCGCGCCGCGTCCGGTCGATCACGTGAACGCGCGTATTGCAGCGGCGCAAGCACAAACCGCAGCGACGCAAAAAGCTCCGCAGATTCCCGTTAACGCGCAAGTGCGCAGCGCGGTACAGCAAATTGCACAGCGTGTGGTGCATACCGTCAGCGATCTGCTGAAAATAGTACGTCTGCCGGACACGCCGCTGACACGCACTGCCGCGGCAATCGCGCCGCAAGCACCGGTACGTCTTCCTTCCGTGTTGCATCGTTTGGATTCGGCGCTCCCGCGCGAATCAGCCGATCCGCGCATTGCGACGCTCAAAACGCTGATTGCCTTCGTCACGCGCATTAACCCTGGGGATGAAGAAACGCTCCCGACGCAGCTTTCTTCATACGTATCGCATGTCATCGAAGGCGCCGAACCAAAGACGCAGCAGCTGTTGCAGGCGCTCGTGCAAACGCAATCGCCTCCCCAGGACACGCGAGATCGCCAAGCGGAGCCGTTACCCGCGTCCTCGCCCGCGCACGTCGTGACGCAAGCGGTCTCGCATGCTGCGGCGCACGCGCGCGCTGCGGAACGGCTGGCGGCGATCGAGCACGATCTCAAATCTATTGTCCTTTCCCTGTTACGCAATCCCGGAGAAACGCGAACGCCCTCGCTGACGCAAGCGCTGAACGAAACGTTCATTACTCTGACGGCGGTGCAACTCAACGTTCTCTCGTCGAACGCGCAAAGTCCGGGAACACTCGCGCTGACGTTGCCGGTGTATTACCACGAAGGCGGCAAACCGGCGCAGATTCGCATTTCGAAAGACCCGCAATCGCGCTCCGAAAAAATTGACGCGGATAATTTTCACATCGCCTTTGTGCTCGACACGGCTCACCTCGGTACCGTTGCGATCGATCTGCAGACTGCGGGGCGCATGGTCAATATCGACGTAAAGACGGAAGCCGAACCTAGCGCGTCGCGCTTTATGCAAACGCTTGATTCACTGCGCAAGCGCCTCGAAGATTTGCGGTACCGCGTCGGGTCAGCCGCAGCCTCGGCCGTAAGCCGCACGACTTCCAGCGCGCCACTCGAACCTTCCGCCAAGCCGTCCGGCGGCGCTGCGCCGAATTTGGATCTGCGCGCATGAGCGGCTTCTACGACTTCCGTAAAAGAGTCGCGCCTCGTCCGGCAGCGGCGGCCCTCAAATACGATCCGGTCGGGCACGACGCTCCGCAGCTCATCGCTTCTGGACAAGGGCTGATGGCCGAAGAGATCATTCGCGTAGCCAAAGAGCACAACGTACCGCTTCATGAAGACGCGCAGCTCGTAGAAGCGCTCTCGCGTTTGGAACTGACGGAGTCGATTCCGCGCGAACTCTACGCGGTAGTCGCCGAAGTACTCGCCTACGTCTTCCGGGTCGACGCCGAAGCCGCCAAGCGGAGCCACGCGCGTTAGCGCAAAGCCTCCCTTGAACTGCCTGCCGAATCGAACAGGAGTTCGATTCCAAATAGGGAAGGGGCTGTACCCGTGAGCTGGTTAGCCAAACTACGCGCCTCGTTCGGCAAAGCCCGAGAGACGCTCGCGGGGGTTCAGGCCCTTGGGCGCGCGCGCAAACCGATTACGCCCGAACTGTGGGAAGAGTTCGAGGAACTCTTACTGCTGGCGGATTTCGGCGTTCCGACGACCGAGAAAATCATCGATGGGCTGAAAACCGTCGCGAAGCAAGAGTTGTGGCGCACCAGCGATCAGATCGTCGCGCGTTTTCAGAAAGACGTCGAGCGTTTCCTAACGCTGCCCAATCCGGAGCTCGATCTCAGCGAAAAGCCCGCGGTTATTCTCGTCGTCGGCGTCAACGGCAGCGGCAAGACGACGACGATCGGCAAGCTTGCTACGCGGCTGCGCAACGAGCGCAAGCGCGTACTGCTCGTCGCGGCCGACACGTTCCGCGCAGCCGCAGCGGAACAGCTGGCAATTTGGGCCGAACGCGGCGGCGCCGATTTTATTCGCGGTAAAGAGGGCGCCGATCCGGCGTCGGTCGTGTACGACGGCATTCAGGCCGGTAAAGCGCGCGGTGCGGACGTCATCATCATCGACACTGCGGGACGGCTGCAGACCAAGACCAACCTCATGGAAGAGCTCAAGAAGATGCGCCGCATCATCGAGCGCGAGCTCGGGCGCGCACCGTCGGAGACGCTGCTCGTCCTTGATGGAACGACCGGGCAGAACGCCATCTCGCAGGCGCGTCTCTTCAATGAAACGACGGCGCTCACGGGCGTCGTCGTGACCAAACTCGACTCGACCGCAAAAGGCGGGGTGCTTGTCGCCATCGTCGACACGCTGGAGATTCCCATCAAATTCGTCGGTTTGGGCGAATCCGCGGACGCGCTGCGTCCGTTCGTTCCTTCAGAATTCATCGAAGCTCTTTTCGAAAATTCGGAGTCCTTTTAAAAACGTGATGCCACCCCGTTGGCATGACAACCGGTTAGCGTGAAAATAAAAATAACAACACACCGTTTGGCAAGGGGCCGAAGGCCGGGGGCCCTGGCGGCTTTGCCGACGGGGGGCGTGTAGCGC
>CAZRQS010000091.1:0-10249 GCA_964602255.1 uncultured bacterium
TATTGATGGTGTCGTCATTGCCTTTGCTGCTAGGGCTAACGCGAGATGCTTTGGATAATAGCGATCTTCTGCGCGCTGTGCGCCGTCTGTGAAGATGTTGTAAGAGTCTCGGCTTAGCCACATGCTCGTGCGGCCGTCTTCGGTTTTGAAAGCTAGGGTTTCTTCGGTGCCGAAGATTTCGGGTGTGGCGGCGGCGATTATTTTTTCTTTGTCTACTACCGGTGAAAGTAGTGGGCCGAGTGTTGGATCCTCTAGTAGTGCTAAGAGAATTGCTCGGGGCGTTATGGTTGGCTCGCGCAGTTCGATCGCTTTTTTGGCGGCGGTTCGCATTGTGCGCAGCAGCTCTTCCGTTAGCGGAACTGCGTCGGTCATGTTATTGTCTTTGCTTTTTTGAGACGCGGCCCTCTAGGCGGTGTGCTTTGCGAAGTTCGCGTACTGCGTCTGCCGTGCGGCCCAAGCGTTTGTATGCGACACCCAGGTTATGGTGTGCGAGCGCGTATTCTTCGTCGTATAGCACTGCGCGTTCGTAAAATTGTATTGCTTCGGTGATTTCGTTTGCTTCGAGGTGGAGGTTGCCGAGGTTTACTAGCGCGGGTGCAAAGCGTGGGTTTGTCGTTAGGGATTGTTCGAATGCGGTTCTTGCGTCGGCTTGGCGCTGCATATTTATAAAAACTACTCCGCGTTTGTTTTGTATCGTTGCCCGCTCGTCGATGGTTAGGGTCGGGTTGTGTAGGAGATCGTTTAGGCGTGTTAGTGCTTCGTCGTATCGGCCTTGTGCTAGGTCGCGCATTGCCAGTTCGAACGGTGTGTAGAGCTGTGGGCGGAAAAGAGCGAGAAATCTGCGGAGGTTGAACACTGGGGTCTATGTTCACGATCGATGTGCTCACGCTTTTTCCGGAAGTCTTTGCGCCGTTTGTCGGGCTTTCGATCGTTGGGCGCGCCGTTGAGGCCGGGATCGTCGCGATTCGTTATCATCACGTGCTTGATGCGCTCTCAGGCAATGAGCGTGCCGATGATGTGCCGTTTGGCGGCGGGGCCGGGATGGTGATGCGCATTGAGCCGCTGGCACGGATTTTGGATGAGATTGCTGAGCAAGCGCCGGCGGATGAGCGGCGGCTTGTCGTCGTGCCGGCTCCCGGCGGGAAGCGGTTTACCCAGGGTGATGCCGAGCGGTTTGCGCGGGAGTACGATCGAATTGTTTTCGTGTGTGGCCACTACGAGGGGATTGACGACCGGCTAGGCGACCTGTATCCGGTCGAAGAGTTTTCGCTTGGCGATTTCGTGCTGACCGGAGGGGAGCTGCCTGCGCTGGCCATGATGGATGCGACTGTACGGCTGCTTGATGGGGTCGTTAGGGCCGAGTCGCTCGAAAGTGAGTCTTTTAGCGCCGGGACGCTCGATTATCCGAGTTATACACGGCCGGCGGTCTTCCGCGGGGTAGCTGTGCCGGAGGTGCTCTTGTCCGGCAACCATGCGGCCATCGCCGCTTGGCGCCGCGAGCAGTCCCGGGCTAGGACTCGTGCGCGGCGGCCCGACTTGGCCGACAAAGAGTAGCGTCCTTGCGGAGTGCCGGGAGCCATGATATTATCCGTAGGTTGCCGTGGGGTCACCCCCACCGGCCTTATTAGATTTCGGCATATTCGCGGAAGAGAACGGTCATGAACGTCATCGATGTCTTGAATCAAGAGCAGCGCAAGGATAACGTCCCGGAGTTTCGCCCCGGCGACACAGTCAAGGTCTACTCTAAAGTAGTCGAAGGCGGCAAAGAACGCGTTCAGATGTTCGAAGGCGTCGTAACGGTCCGCAAGGGCGGCGGCGCGCAGGAGTCGATCACCGTTCGTCGCGTTGCACACGGCGTCGGCGTCGAAAAGACGTTCCTGCTGCATAGCCCACGCGTCGACCGTATCGAGGTCAGCAAGCGCGGTATCGTGCGCCGCAGCCGCCTGTACTATTTGACCGAGAAGATCGGTAAGGCTGCGCGCATCAAAGAGAAGAAAACTGCCCGCTAGTCTTGCCCTGTCCCCGCTGCAGTTACTTGGGCTAATCGGCGTTTTCGCCATCGCGCGAATCGCGCTCAGCCTCAAACCCGTTGTAGCAGGCGACGGTTCGTCGAGTGCGTCGACCGTCGTGCGCGAATATCTGGATGCGTTCATCGTCGCCGGGCTGGTCGCGCTCTTCCTTATTACGTTCGTCGTGCGCACGTTTTACATACCGTCGCAGTCGATGGTGCCGACGCTGCAAGAGCGCGATGTGTTGCTCGTCAACGAATTCGCCTACCGCTTCGGCGCGCCGCATCGCGGCGATATCGTCGTCTTCACGCCTCCGATCGCCTCCCCGAGCAGTTTCATCAAACGCGTCGTTGCGGTTCCCGGCGACACGCTGCGCATCGAATCCGGGCACGTGTTCGTCAACGGTAAACAGCTCAAAGAGCCGTATATCGCCCAAGCTCCCGACTACAACCTCGCCGTGAAACACTATGGGATCTACGTGGATAACGGTAACGGTATGGAGCCCTTAGACCCGGCGCAGGCGAACATTCCCCCGCGCAGCATGTGGGAATCCGCCGATCGCGTGCCGAGCGGTTTTTACTTCGTTATGGGCGATAACCGCAACGATTCCGAAGACTCTCACGTTTGGGGTTTTGCACAGTTGCACGGCCATTTCGCTTCAGGACCGCTTGCAAAAACCGCGATGACCGCGGACTTTACCGGACGGGCGTTTCTGTTGTTGTGGCCGTTCGAACGGCTGCGCGTGCTGAATTAAGAAGCGTTAATGGGAGTTATCGCCGTGACGCCACCGATGTTGCTCGGCCTCGTTGCCGTCTTCGTGATCGCTCGCGTGGTGCTCACGGTGCGGCCAGTGCGCGCGGGATCCGCCGGCCGTTCCACCACGTTTGCGCGCGAATACCTGGATCCGTTCATCTACGCCGGTATCGCCGCGTTCTTGCTCATCACGTTCGTCGCTCGAACGTATTACATTCCGTCGGCGTCCATGGTGCCGACGCTCAAAGTCGGCGACGTGCTGCTGGTCAACAAGTTCGAATACCGCTTTCACGCGCCGCACGAAGGCGACATCGTCGTTTTTCCGCCACCGCTTCCGACGACCGACGATTTCATCAAGCGCGTCATCGGCCGTCCAGGCGATACGCTGCGCGTTCAAGCCGGTGTCGTGTACCTGAATGGTAAGGCGCTGAACGAACCGTACATCGCACAGCCGCCGGCGTACAACTTGGTCATCAAGAACTACGGCATTTACGTGGATAATGGCGGCGGCTTTATGCCGCTGGATCCGGCCTCCGCCAACATTCCGCCCAAGAAAGACTGGCCTGCTCCCGATCGCATCCCGAAGAACTGTTACTTCATGATGGGCGACAATCGCAACGATTCCGAGGATTCGCACATTTGGGGTTTTGCGCAGACGAGCGGAAATTTTGCGACCGGTGCACAGGCCGGCAAACCCGCGCACTTCACGGGACACGCATTCTTGATTTTCTGGCCGCTCAATCACGCACGGATTTTATAAGGAACGTATAGAAAAGGAGCTTCCGTGCTCCGGCAAATGCATTGGCGCTCGGTCGCAAGCGCAACGCTGCAAATCGCCGTCCTGTGTGCGCTCGCGCTGGCATTTTTCATGCGTACGCCGCAGGTATCCGGCCTTTCGATGGCACCGCATATCGATTCAGGCGAAGTCGTCCTCATCAACACGATGGCGTACTATTTCGGACATCCTGCGCGCGGAGACATCATCGCTTTTCACCACGATGCGCCTACTGCCGAGATCTACATCAAACGCGTCATCGGCTTGCCGGGCGACCACATTGCGATCGATCGGGGACGCATCATTCTCAACGGCACGCCGCTTGCAGAACCGTACGTGTTCGCACGATATGCCGACTCGCGGAGTTTTCCACCGGTAACCGTTCCTCAAGGCGCCCTTTACGTGCTCGGCGACAACCGCGCCGCAAGTGACGACTCGCGCTTTTGGGGATTTGTGCCGCAAGACGGCGTGCTCGGTAAAGCGCTCTTTGGAATTTGGCCGCTTGGCCACTTGGGTGCGCTGTAGAACGGCGTGAAATGAACAGCGTGAACCAGGACCGCGAGTTCGAGCAGACCGTCCAGTGGTATCCCGGCCACATGGCTGCAGCGATGCGCCGCATCTACGACTACATGAAGCTGATCGACATCGTCATAGAAGTGGTCGATGGGCGTGTTCCTCAGATCGGTGCAAACCCGATGCTCGATGCGATTGCGGGCAAACGCCCGCGCCTGCTCGTGCTCAGCCGCGAAGATCTCGCCGATCCCGTGCAAACGTCGCGTTGGCTATCGTTCTTCGAATCCAAGAATCGCCGCGTCGTCTCGGTGAACGCTCGCGAACAATCCAGCGTGAGCAAAGCCAATTACTTTTTAGGTCAGCTCGCGGGACAGGCACGCGGAACGCAGCGCGCCATAGTCGTCGGGCTGCCGAACTCGGCAAAGTCTTCGGTGATCAACGGTCTGCTTCGCCGCTCTGCCGCGCGGACGGAAGATCGTGCCGGCGTAACCCGTCAGCTGCAGTGGTTTCGCGTCGGAGCGAATTTAGAGCTGATGGACACGCCCGGCATTCTCGTGCCGAAGATTTCTTCGCCTGACGCACAGTGGAAGCTGGCGCTCGTCGGTGCCGTTCCGCGCGAGCGCTACGATCCCGAAGCCATCGCCGCGCGTTTCCACCGCTGGCTGCAAGATGTCACGAAAAATCGGACGAAGGTACCGGACCTGGACACGTTTTCGAAATCGCGCGGCTTCATGCGAAAAGGCGGCGCGATCGATTACCACAATGCGGCGCAGTCCTATATAAAAGATTTCAACGAAGGCAAATTCGGACGGATCACCCTGGAGCACGCACCGTATGATGACGCCAAAACAGCGTAGAGCGAAGAACGCGTACGAACGCGATCGCCGTCGTCTGCACCGCATTCACGCTTTCGAAAACGCGGCGCGCGAAAAAGGCGTGCTGTACATCGGGGGGGTCGACGAAGTTGGGCGCGGCCCACTCGCTGGACCGGTCGTGGCTGCGTGCGTCGTGGCGTCCGAACCGCTGATGATTCGCGGCCTCAACGACTCGAAGCAAGTGTTGCCGGAACTGCGCATCGAGATGGCCGAAACCATCAAGGCCAAGTGCTGCGCGTGGGCCGTCGGAACGGCAAGCGTCGAGGAAATCAACCGCCTCAACATTTATTGGGCTAGCGTTCTGGCTATGGAGCGCGCAATTGCGTCGCTTTCCATTGCGCCTCAGTACCTCATCACCGATGCTGTCCGCATCAAATCGTTTTCCGGTCCGCAAGAACCCCTCATAAAGGGGGACGAGCGCAGCGCAACCGTCGCCGCGGCGTCCATCATCGCCAAGGTGCACCGCGATCGGCTGCTGGTCGAGCTTCACGCAAGCGATCCTCGCTACGGATTTGCCGATCATAAGGGATATGCAACACCCGATCATATCCGCGCGCTCCAAGAGCATGGACCCTCGCAGCATCACCGCTCGGGTTGGTGGCGCGTACGTGAAGCGCAGTTGGCGTTCGGACTTGCCGCGGAGTAACGGCAGCAAGGGTAAGGCGGGAGAGGATCGTGCCGCCGGCTTTTTAGAGGCGTCGGGCTACCGCATCGTCCGCCGCAATCTGCGCCTGCCGGGCGGCGAAATCGACCTCGTCGCTCGCGACGGGGAAACTATCGTCTTCGTCGAGGTGAAGGCACGCTGGTCCGGCCGCTATGGGAGCGCACTCTCTGCGGTGGACGCCCGTAAACGCGAGAACCTTCGCAGGCTCGCAGCCGATTACGTGCAAATCGTAGCTCCAAACGCCCGCGTTCGTTTCGACGTGGTCGCAGTCGATGGGGAGCGCTTAACCTTGCACCGGAACGCCTTCTAACTTGGAGACTTTTGTTGGGCGCACGCTCGGCGGGCGCTATGAAGTGCTCGAGCTGATTGGCCGCGGCGGGACCGCCGACACGTATCGCGCTTTGGACAAGACGCTCGAGCGCGAAGTCGCCATCAAAGTCCTCATCGAGCGCGCCGACAACATCAACCAGCGTTTTCTGCGCGAAGCCCAGGCGATGGCACGCCTCAACCACGCATGTATCGTCCAGGTTTTTGACGTTGGTCAAGAATCCGGCATTTCGTACATCGTGATGGAACTCGTGCGCGGCAAGACGCTGCGCGACCTTGAGGGCGGGTCGATCTCGTACCGCCAAGCGCTCACGTACCTCATCGATATCCTTGATGCCCTCGAATACGCACACAACGAGGGCATCATTCATCGTGATATCAAGCCCTCCAACATCATGACGGTCGAGGATGGGCGGCACGTGAAAGTCATGGATTTCGGCCTGGCACGCCGCACTAGCGATATGACGCAGACCACGCGAACCGGGCAAATCGTCGGCACTATCGGCTACTTGGCGCCCGAGCGCTTCCTGAGTAAGCCTGCGGATGTGCGCAGCGACCTCTATTCCGTCGGCATCGTGATGTACGAAATTTTCACCGGTACCGTTCCGTTCCGCAACGACAAAGACGATCTGGTCGCAACCATCTTCTCGCACGTCCACGACGCGCCTACACCGCCGCACGAGATCAACCGGAACATCCCTGAGCCGCTCGAACGCGTCATCATGCGCGCCATCGACAAAGACCCCGGCAAGCGTTACCAAACCGCGCGCGATTTCATCAACGACTTGCAGGTGTTGCTCTCCCCTACGCCCTCCGCGAAAAAGCCTCAGCCGGAACGGCGTGCGCCGACACAGACACACCCCGATCTGCGTCAAGCGTTGGACCGCGCGCTCGCGCCGTCACGCAACCGCAACGACGCGTTCGAGGCGGTGCTCAAGGGCATGCTTTTCACGCGGCGGCGCCAGTATGACGAAGCCAAAGAGTGCTTCATGTCGGCGTTGCACGAACTTGCTGCAGCAGATAACCGGCTCGAGTACGCGAAAACTGGGCTCAAGTACGGCACGATGATCTTGCAAAAAGCTTCGGATGGCTTGCGCGAGCGCGAAGAATTGCGCGACGGCGTAAACAAGTTAAACGAAGCGCTCGAAGTTTTTCGCGATTACGACCTCGCCGAACAAATGAGCGAGACCGAGTACCTCATCAACGCTTTGGAGCGCACGGCGATCGGTTATTAGCGAGCGTATGCAGGACAGCAAACCCGCTCCCGAATTGCGCCGTGCAGTTACACCGTGGGGATCCTTTGCATGGGGATACTCGGACGTCGGCGCGGATATTTTCATCGGCCTCGGTTTGGTTCTGGCGTATGCGGCCGGCGCGTCGAACGTCGCGTTTCTCTTCGCCGGCTTGGTATACGTGTGCATCGGCCTGGCCTACACGGAACTGGCGGCGGCTTATCCAGTTGCCGGCGGCGGCCAGTATTTCGTCATGCGCGGATTGGGCGATTTTTTCGGCTTCGTCGCAGGCTGGGCGGTGCTGCTCGATTTTACGATCGACGTTACGCTTTTTGCATGGTCCTGCGTCGATTATCTCTCGCAGCTGGTTCCGGTTTTCGTATCGTCCGTGCACCCCTGGGTACACTTCGGCGTGGTTTTGGTTCTTATCGGCGCACTGTGCACGCTCAATCTCGTGGGCGTGCGGGAGAGTACTGCTTTTCAGGGTTCGGTCAGCGCAATAGATGTTCTAAGTGAAACGCTCATCCTGTGCTTCGGATTTCTTTTTGCGTTCGACCCGCAGCTGCTCATTCACACCATGCAAGCCGCATGGCCATCGCCGTTCGCGCTCATGCAAGGCGTGTCGCTCGCAATCATTTCATTCGTCGGTCTCGAGTCGATTTCGCAGGCGGCGCAAGAAACGCAGCGACCGGCGTCCGTCATCCCGCGCACATCGATTTCGCTCATTCTCACGATTCTGATCTTTGCTTTGGGATATTCGAACCTTGCACTCGGAATGCAGCCGTGGCATCCGATACACGATGCACATGGTCATGCGTTGGCGTTTTGGCAGATCTTCCCGAACAACGGTGACAACCAAGGAAAAGGCGTCGCCCTTCTGTCGGCACAGATTCCGTATTGGGGACTCTTGGCTCAATACTACGTTCCCGTTCTGGGCGCGATTCTGCTGCTGATTTCGAGTAATTCGGGCGTTTTCGGAAGCTCGAGAATAGCGTATGCGATGAGCCGCGCGCAGCTTCTGCCTTCCGTGTTTCAGCGCGTGCATCGACGCTTCCGCACACCGTTCATCTCCATCGTGACGTTCTGCGCGCTCGCCGTCGTCGAACTGGTCTTCGCTGCGCTTCCGCAACTCGATCATGGCGCAAAAGCACTCTACGGCCGGCTCTTCCACGGTGAAGACGGTATCACGTTCTTAGGCGACCTCTACGCGTTCGGAGCGGCCACGAGTTATTCGTTCGTGTTCCTCGCGCTCATCGCACTGCGCATGTTCGATCCGCTTAGCCCGCGCAAGTTCAAAATGCCGATCAATATCCCGATGCGCTTCCGCGGGGAAAACGTGCAATTCCCTGTTATCGCGGTCTTTGGTTTTCTCGGCATTGGTGCAATTTTGGTCTTCACGCTGCTCACGCACGATATCGGCAGAGTCGCGGGACCTAGCTGGCTCATCGTCGGCGTGATTCTGTACATGATTTACCGGCGTAATAAGGGGCTTCCCGTTCTTCGATCGCAGCCGCATGACTGGCGCGGCGCGCAAGCCGCTATTCTGCGCGACGCCGGTGAACTCGAATTGATGGACGAATACCTCGAGCGTCTCCGCGAATACGAGGCACGCGAAAAGAGCAGCGTATGACGCGGCTGCGACTCGTTTTTTACGTCCTGTACATTGTGCTCGGCAGCATCATAATGGCGCGCCTGCTTTCGGTTGGGTTCCACTGGGAAACGCTCGCCGGATTCGTGTTCGCGCTCGCGCTCATCGTGATGGGTTTTTACCGCATCCGGCTCTACGCACGGATGAAGGACGCGCAGCGCCGGTGACCGCCGTGCACATTTCAATTGTCGGTGCGCTTACAGCGATCTTCATTGCAGTTTCCATCATCGGAACGCTGTGGTGGATGCTGCATCCCCCGGCTTCATTCGTTCAGAAGCTCGCGAGGGAGGCCGAGAGTGAATTCGAACGCCTCATCGGCACCATCGTCGTCGTCTTCTCGCCGGAGATCCAATCCGGTCATATGATGGCGCTCGCAGCGAAGCTCGCACGCGGCGAAAAGTCCGATTTGGTCGCGGTCTACGTCATTGAGGTGCCGTTTACGCTCCCACCGGACGCGGCCATGCCGGCCGAAGAGCGCGGCGCACTCGACGCACTAGGCGCCGCCGAGACCATAGCGATGAATAACGGCGTGAGCATTCGCACCGAAATCATCAAGTCGCGCGTAACGAGCCAAGCCGTGCTGGACCTAGCGAAGCTTCAGAAGGCAAACCTCATCATTCTGGGCTCGTATCGCGAGGGCAAATACACGGGCGCCCCGCTCGGCCGCGACATCGAGCAAATCGCTGCGAACGCGAAGTGCGATGTCCTGATCGGCGTGGAGGGCAAGCACGGAACGCTTTTGGTGGACGAATCTGTCCAAGCGAGCGGAACCCAGGAGGCTCAGGCGAAGACCAGCACATGAAGAGATTGCTTTCCGGCGTCCCCGTTTTCGCGCTGGCGCTTTCGATGCTGCCCGCGTCCGCGGCAACGACACCGGCCATTACGGCCTTCGATGATGCGTTCGCAAAAGTCAACGATTATACGGTGACGGTGCGCGCACACGAAGTCAAAGGCGACCACGTTCAAGATCGCACGTACAAGTATTGGTTCAAGCGCCCGTCGCTGGCCAAAACGCTCATTACATCCGGTGACGGCAACGGCAGCGGCGGTGTATGGAACGGCGGCGACAAAGTCAGCGGCCACCAGGGCGGAATGCTTGCGTTCATCCATCTCAAAGTCGGCTTGCACGACGGCCGCGCTGCCTCACTTCGCGGCTACACGATTCCCGAGGGACTGCTGCAAAACGAAGTCGATAAGTACAGACAAATCAACGGCGAGCTCACCGAACACGCCGGCCCGGCAATCGAGGGCGCACCGACGGATGAGATCGACCTCAAAGTCGCCGACCCAGCGGCATACGGCGGCATCACGCGCGCGGTTATCTATCTTTCAAAAACCACGCACTTCCCAGTCCGCCAAGTCCGCTACGAAGGCGACAAACCCGTAGCCGACGACATCTTCACAGACCTAAAAACCAACGTAGGCTTAAGCGACTCAGACTTCCCGTTCTAGC
>CAZRQS010000092.1:0-10113 GCA_964602255.1 uncultured bacterium
TGAGCCTGTCGAAGGATGAGCCTGTCGAAGGATTAGCCTGTCGAAGGGCGCCAAACCGCGCGTCTCTGCCCGCTGCCGAAGCTCACCAGCCACATAATCGAGCAAAACGAGATCGTGCTGCCGATAAAAATCGCATGCTGCACGCCGATCGTGGTGGCCAGGATGCCGCCGGCGAGCGAGCCAATCGGCAGCGTCGCCCACGTAACGGCGCGGAAAGCAGCGGCAACGCGTCCCATCAGCGGCTCGGGCACGAACGCGACTCGATAGGTTTGCTGCGTCACGTCGTAGAGAGGGCCGGCGAAGGTGATGAGCAAACGCCCCAGCGCCACCGCGCCGAGCGGTGAAAGATTTGCGGCCAAATACATCAGCTTGCCGATTGCGGAGATGGCGACGGCCCCGCCCATCGTTCCGCGCTCGCCGACGAGCTTTTTGAACGGTTGGGAGATGAACGCGCCGACCATGCCGACGTTCGCAACGCCCATGACCACACCGAAGAGCACCGGTGGCATGTGCAGCACGCGGTAAATCAGGACCGGAAACACTGCCGTGACGATTGCGCCGCCTAGATAATTCGTCGCGGTGCAAAGCGCAACCATGCGCAGCGCCGGCTCTTTGTGCAAATGCGCAAAGCCGGCCAGCGTTTCACGCGCAAATGCCGCCACCCGCGATTGCTCGGCGGTCTGCTCGTTCTGGGGTTTTTCTTCGTTGTGCTTGATTCGCGCGAGCGTATAAAGAGAGATGACGAACGTGCATGCGTCCGCGACCATGGCTATCGGCGCGCCGATAATTTGGACGATGGCGCCGCCCGCCGATGCACCGATGACTTCGGCGACGGAACCGCTCATCGAAAGTTTTGCATTGCCGTCGGCGAGCCGGTCGCTTCCCACGAGTGACGGCACAATCGCCTGGTACGCCACGTCAAACATGACCGACGCCGCGCTACAAATGATCGCCGCAACGAACAGCTGCGCCATCGTCAGTTTGCCAAGACCGAACGCGATAGGGAGCGAGAGCATCGTCAGCAGACGCACAAGGTTCGACGCCATCATCACGCGCTTACGGCGATGGCGATCGGCCAGCGCTCCCGCGATAATAGCGACCAGAGCTATGGTTGCGAATTCAATGCTCTGCAGCGTCGCTACTTGAAGGGCCGTGGCGTGAAGCGCCACGATGGCGACGACCGGTAGGGCGAAGATTGAAACTTGACTGCCGAAGTCACTGACGAATTGACCGGACCACAATAAAAGGAAATTGCGGTCGCGCATAAGCGTTCCCGATTTTTGCACTCTGTATTATAAAATCGTCAGCGTAGCGAAATACGTTACGGGCGCGCCGTAAAGGTTGAGTTGCGGTTCTCTGGGTAATTGCTGGGCGATGCGTCAGACTCGCTCGAAGCTTTGGCAAGCTCGGCTCAAGACGATGATCCCGGGCCTCGTCTCCGCCGCTTCCGACAACGATCCGACAACTGTCGCATCCCTGGCTGTCATCGGCTCGACGACCACCTACGCGCTCGGTTGGCTCGTGCTGCTGGTGATTCCGATGCTGGCGGTGGTTCAAGCAATCAGCACGCAGATCGGCACGGTCACCAAAGCGGGCCTCGAAGACCTGGTTCGCAGTACCTACGGCAGGTTTGCGGCCTTTCTCGTACTGCTCTCAGTACTCGTGGTGAATGTTCTAACGCTCGCCGCGGACCTGGAAGGCGGTGGCGCGGCGCTGCACTTGCTAACCGGACTGAACTACCACATATGGATCGTCCCGCTTGCCGCCGTCAGCCTTGCGCTCCTGATTTGGGGAACGTACCAAAAAGTGGAGCGAATCCTTGTCTATATTCCACTCGCGTTCTTTGCGTATATCCTTGCTGCGCTTTTCGCGCATCCCGATTGGGGCGCGGTGCTGCGTTATTCGTTCATCCCGCATCTCGAGCACTCGCGCGATTATGTTTCTGGTGCAATCGCGCTGCTCGGAACGACGCTCACGGCGTACGCATACGTGTGGCAGGAAATCGAAATTTCCGAAGAGCGTCCACCGCTGCGGCGTCTTGGCCTGGTCCAAATCAATGCAACGTTCGGCGCGATTGCCGCGGGCATTACATTTTGGTTCATCGTTATCGCCACCGGTGCGACGTTAGGTGTTCACCACAAACAGGTGCAAACCGCCGAAGAAGCAGCGATGGCGCTCGCTCCCATTGCGGGGCGCCACGCCGCAACGCTGTTCGGAATCGGCTTACTGGGCTCGGCACTCCTGGCGCTTCCCGTTCTGCTTGCTACGTCGGCATACGTAACGTCTGAGATGTTCCGCTGGGTTGGAAAGCTCGACGCGAAGTTCTTCGAAGCGCGCCGGTTTTATGGGATCATGCTGCTCGTTGCGGCGATCGGATGCGCCATTGCGTTCGCGGGGATTCAGCCGATCCAGCTGCTCTTCTTCAGTTCGATTGCCGGCGGAATAGCAACGCCGGTAACGCTCGTATTCATGCTTCTCGCCGCATGCGACAAGCGCGTCATGAAAAATAAGCCGCTCAAACCGTGGCTACGCGTCGCCGGATGGGTCACCACGGGAATCGTCAGCGTCGCGGCCGGGATCTATTTGTATCAAACCTTCACCGGACAATCGTAATACTCGCGCATATCGCGTGAAAGATCGGGTGCGTTCGCATCGAGATGCTGAAGAACGCGCCGCAAATCTTCCTCGTCACGGTTTTGGCTGTATTTGAATGCGCCTTCGATTGACGTAACCGCGAGCTCTATGCCGGCAATCCCGCGCAGCATGCGGTCGATATACCCGTGGTTTGCGTTAGCAATGGACCACCGGTCCGGCCCTTCAAATTCCCTCACCGTGGCTTCCAAAATGTTTCGCGTCCGCAATCCGCTCGCGATCGATACACGTCCGCAGCAATGCACGGCAGAATAGTTCCACGTCGGTACGGTTTCCTTCGGTTTCCCGTACCACGAGGCTGAGACAAATCCGTGCGCTCCGTGGAAAATGGCGAGGACCTGCGCACCGTCCAACGATTGCCAGTGCGGATTGGCTCTGGCGACGTGGAGCCCGAGCGTCATCTTCCCCTCGTCCAGAACCACGAACGGCACGTGGGTGGCGAGCGGCTTTCCGTCAAGGACGGAAACGAGAATTCCAAAGGGGTGCCTGCGTATAAATGCAAAAAGCGCACCCTGATCCGTCACTGCAAAGTGCTTAGGAACGTACATAGTTCGTATGCTACCCGATAGGGACAATGGCGTCACGCAAATACGTCTGGCAACGCCCGATGACGCGGCGCGTATTGCCGCGATCTATGCGCCTATTGTCGAGCACACGCACATTTCGTTTGAAGAGCGCGCTCCGAGCGCGGACGAAATTCGCGAACGCATGCGCTCGTCCGCCGGAAAATATCCGTGGCTTGTCGCCTTTGACGGCGAGAGAATTTTGGGTTACGCGTATGGCAGCACGCATCGCACGCGTGCATCATACCGGTGGTCGGTCGAAACAACCGTGTACATCGACGAAGCCGCGCGCGGCCGCGGTGTCGGCAAAGCGTTGTATTCGAAACTTCTTGAACTCTTGAAAGCGCAGCGCTTTCATAGCGTTTTTGCCGGCATTGCGCTTCCGAATGATGCAAGCATCGCGCTTCATCGCGCTGTTGGCTTTACGCATGTCGGAACATATCGCGAAATCGGCTACAAAAATGGCGCGTGGCGCGATACATCGTGGTGGCAAATGCAATTGGCTGGCCCGGATGCGGCTCCGCACGAGCCGCTGCCTGTAATCCAAGCGGCCGACCCGCTTGGCTTGCAAGTTTTGCATAGCCCCGGCGGCGAACTTGACGGCTCTACCATGAACGACCAGACGAACGACGAACGTCGCAAGCACGCGCAGGCGACGTGGCAGCATCTCGTGACTGCGCGCACGAGCGGCGAAACGATTCAAGCGACGGTAAAGAGCCCCGTTAAGGGCGGCCTCCTCGTCGACATCCAGGGATATCGTGGTTTTCTCCCGGCATCGCAAGTCGGCGTTGCAAAAGGCACACCGATCGAGAGTCTCGCAGGGCAAACGGTGTCGCTCAAGGTGCTCGACGTCGACGAGGCGCGTAAGCGTGTTGTTGTCTCTCACCGCCGAGCGATGCAAGAGCAGCGCCGCGCTGCGCGTGAAGAGTTACTGCGGTCACTAAAAGTGGGCGAACAGCGTGAAGCGACCGTCGTGCGTTTGGCGGACTTTGGAGCATTCGTCGACTTGGGTGCCGGAATCGACGCGCTGATACCGGCAAGCGAACTGGCATTCGAGCGGGTGGAGAAACCGTCCGACGTCGTTCACGTCGGTGAGCGTCTCACCGTGCGAGTGCTTCGCGTCGAGAACAACGGTAAAAAGATCGCGGTTTCGCGCAAGGGCGCGTTGTCGGATCCATGGCGCGAACATGCCGAGCTGCTCAAGCAAGGCAAGGTCATCGAAGGCAAGGTCGTAGCGAAGACGCCGCGGCTCGAGGTTGAAATCGCGCCGGGCGTCGTGGGAACCATCAGCGATCGCGATGCGAATCCCGAAGATTATGAAGTCGGCGAAACGCTCGAGGTCTCGGTGCGGTCCGTCGATTTCCGCGGCCGCCGCATTCGCTTAGGCATGCCGCATTCGGCGGCATCGTTCTCACCGACGTCGTTCGCGCCGCTGGGCGTGGAGCTCACCAAGTCACAAGACCGCCGCTGAACCCGGCGTCTATTCGACGTACTCTTCCACCGTTCGTCCTGACCGCATATGCGCGCGGTCGGGATTTTCGCCGAACTCGCGCTTCGCGCGGCGCTGGCGAAGCAGATCGTAGTAGCGATCGAGTTGCACGTTGAGCGCTTCCAAGCGCTCACGTTCCTCCGCCGTCAGCGGCGCATCGTCCGCGCGATCGTACAACCGGTGCTCCTCGGCAACGAGATCCTCGATATGCTGATGAATCCGGCTATCGTTCATCGTGCTCTCCGTGATGCGTGCTCTTCGGCTGCCGTAAACCTAACCGCACGAGTTCTTCATCCGTTAAACGAATTGCAGCTGCGGCGATATTCTGCTCCAGATGCGCGATCGACGCCGTGCCCGGAATGGGCGCCATGGCCGGTGAGCGATGCAGCAGCCACGCCAGAGCGATTTGATGCACGTGCACGCCGTGCGCTTTGGCGACGATCTGCACTTCCGTGTTCTCGGTAATCTCCATCGCGTTTGCGCCCAGCGGGAACCATGGCAAAAACGCCATGTGGTTACGCTCGCAATAATCGATGACGTCTTCGCTTGCGCCGCGGTAAGCGAGATTGTAACGATTCTGCACGGAAACAATCGGCACGATCTTTTCCGCATCGCGCACTTGCTGCAACGTCACGTTGGAGAGCGCCACGTGCCTGATCTTCCCTTCATTGCGAAGATCGCGCAGCGCGCCAACCTGCTCCGCAAACGGAACTTTCGGATCTACCGTGTGCAGTTGATAGACGTCGATCGTTTCAAGACGTAGCCTGCGCAGGCTATCCTCGCAGCATTGTTTGAGCCGCTCGGGCCGGCAATCCGGCTCCCATTGGCCGGGTCCTGGGCGAAGGAGTCCGCCTTTGGTTGCAATTACCAGACCTTCCGGATATGGATGGAGTGCCTCCGCAATGAGCAGCTCGCTTACGTCCGGACCGTACGAGTCGGCAGTGTCGATAAGATCCACGCCGAGCTCGACAGCGCGCCGTAGCACACGCTTTGCGTTCTCGCGATCTTCCGGCCATCCCCAAATGCCCGGTCCGGTCAATCGCATCGCGCCATAGCCCATGCGGTTCACCGTCAAATCGCCGCCGATCGTGATCGTCCCGGCTCGTGCAGCGGTAATGATCTCGCCGCGCGTATTCGTAAAATCTCGCGTATTCATGGGAGCCGTTTACCCGGTAACACAGCGGTAAAAGCAGCCTGACCCGCGCTCCGGGCCAAACACCGATAGATCGTGCGCGCGCAGAGGCCTGCCCTACGCCCTCGGCCAAAATGCCAGACCGTGACTTCGACCACTAAGGAACACATAACGTCGCTGCCAGAGCTGCGCCACACGGCAGCCCACGTATTAGCATATGCCGTTCAGGACCTGTTCCCGGAGGCCAAGCCCACGATTGGTCCGGCTATCGAGAACGGCTTTTACTACGATTTCGATCGTGCGCAGCCGTTCACGCCCGAAGATCTCGCCGAACTCGAAAAGCGGATGAACGAGATCGTGCAAGCCGACTACGAAATGGTCGGCCGTCAAGTCACGCGCGAACAAGCGATCGAGCAGTTCAAAGGCAATCCGTACAAAGTCGAGATCGCGAGCGAGATTCCCGAAGGCGAACCGATTACGCTGTACACCATCGGCGAGTTCACCGACCTGTGCCGCGGCGGCCACGCGCACACCACCGGCGAGATCGGCGCGATCAAATTGATGAATGTCGCCGGCGCGTACTGGCGCGGTGACGAGCACAATCCAATGCTACAACGCATCTACGGTACCGCGTGGCACACGCAGGACGAGCTCAACGCGTATCTTCATCAACTCGAAGAAGCGCAGAAACGCGACCATCGCAAATTGGGGCAAGAGCTCGATCTGTATTCAGTGCAGGAAGACGCCGGCGGCGGCCTCATCTTCTGGCATCCGAAGGGCGCGATCATGCGCGGCATCGTGGAGAATTTCATTCGCGAAGGTTTGCGCGAGCGCGGCTACTCGCCGGTCGTCACGCCGCACGTCGTACATGAAAAACTGTACGAGATCTCCGGGCATTTGGAAAACTACGGGGACAACATGTTCGGCCCGCTCGAGGTAGAGGAGCAGCGCTTCCGCCTCAAGCCGATGAACTGCCCCGGCCACATTCTCATTTATCAAAGCCGGCTTCGCAGCTATCGCGATCTGCCGCTGCGTTTTTCCGAATTCGGCACCGTGTATCGCTTCGAGCGCAGCGGCGTGCTGCACGGCCTTACCCGTGTGCGCGGCTTCACGCAAGACGACGCGCATCTCTTCTGCACCCCGGAGCAGCTGCAAGGTGAGTTCGAGCAGACACTTGATGAAGCGCTTCGTCTCATGCAGGCGTTCGGTTTCAAAGACGTCGAGTATTTCGTCTCGACGCGCGATGCGGACGTGCGCGCCGAAACGGATGATATCGCGGTAAAAGCGATCGTCAGAGCGCTCGAAGTCAAGGGCTTCGACTATAAGTTTGACGAAGGCGGCGGCGCGTTCTACGGGCCGAAGCTCGACATCAACGTAAAGGATGCCATCGGACGCCGCTGGCAGCTCGGCACGGTGCAGGTCGACTTCGTGTTACCGCAGCGCTTCGATCTCAAATATCGCGGCCCGGAAGGCGAGGAAACGCCGGTGATGATTCACCGCGCGCTCGCCGGGTCGCTGGAGCGCTTCTTCGGCATCCTCATCGAGCACTTCGCTGGGAACTTTCCGGCGTGGATCGCTCCTGTGCAAGCCGTCGTTGCGCCAATCTCGGAAAATCAGCTCGAATACGCGCGCCACGTGCGCGACACGCTGCACAAACGCGGCTTTCGCGTGGATGTAGACGAATCCAACGAAAAACTCGGGTACAAAATTCGTCACTGGAAGACGCAAAAGGTTCCTTATATTCTGGTCGTCGGCAAACAAGAGGCGGCTGACGGCACCGTCAACGTCAACGAACGCGGCGCGACGGGCGCAGATGAGAAACGCACTATTCCGATCGAAGCGTTCGCGGCGGAACTTCAATCAAGGGTCGATTCAAAACAATGAAACGCACTCGCACCGTGCTCGGCTTCGGAACGTACGCCCTCGCCGCCACCGCTCTCGTCTTGTCAGCGTGCTCCGGGAATTTTGCGACAGGCACAGGCATGCCGAATTCGATTCCGCCGGTCGGAGCCTCGCAAGGGCCGTACGGACAGAGTATGCCGCAAGGCGGTTCGCCCGGTCCGCTCGTCTCCGGTTCGCCGGGCGTTGCGGGAACTGCGTCTTATGCAATAAGCGAAGCGGAGACCGGATTCAAATGTCCGTCCACGATTGACGGGTATTCATGTGTGCTGCGCTTCAACGTTCCGCCGGCGACGCCGACGCCTTCACCTGCGCCCAAGACGACGAAAAATAAGAAAAAAGGCGCGCACGCTGCAGCAACACCGTCGCCTTCGCCCACGCCTTCCCCCTCGCCCACGCCAAGTGAGACGCCAAGTCCGGTGCCTTCGACAGGAGCTGAATCCGGCGGCGGCAGCCTCAAAGCTGACGTTGCAGCTTCGAATACCGACGTGACCGGATCTGCGGCGCCGTCTGGTACGCCCAGTGCATCTCCTTCGCCCACGCCGGCCGGTGCAAGCATATCGCTAAAAGCCGAGGCGATGCCCAAAGACGCGCCGCCGATGTATCACACACCGGTAAACACGCTAGACGTCGTGCCGTTACTGATGGTGCATCTCTCGCCCAGCGGTGACTTCGCGCTCGATGGACGGGCAGTTGCACAATTTACGCTTCCTAAAGAACAGATCGGCGAGCGCGGTTTTGCGGTTCAACTGTTCCAAGCGACGACGCACAAGAAACGCACCGATTACAAACCAATCTGGACGTTCGAAAAATCGGCTTTAAAGGACAACACGCTCACGTTCGAATTCACGCCGCCGAAGATGACGATTACAAAGGGCGCTACGTATGTGATGGTGCTGTACGGCGACGATAAATCGAAAGTCTCTCCGTCGCCGAGCGGTTCACCCTCGGGCAGTGCGATTCCGAGCGCGACGCCGAGCACAGTCCCGAGTCTGCAACCCTAGCCTCCTCGATCGAGTCATGCCGATCGACAAGGAGGCTCGTCAGGTGAATATCGTCGACGCAGTTCGCGACACAATTTTAGGATCGATGCCGTGCTGCACGCCCTTCAGTGAAATGGAGCGCACACTGCGGGACCGCGCCTATTACCTCGAGTGCTCGGAGATCCGAGCGGCGGATCTCGGGGTCAAAGCCGGCCTCGGCTCCTTTCTGCGTTAACCGCACAAAATAATCGGCCCAAAAGGGCCCAGCCGCCCGCGCAGCGGACCTACGCCAACCATGAGCACGCCGGGCGCGCTGCGTGGACTTACACGCGAGCAACGCAACACGTTTACTGCCAGCTTTTTGGGCTGGACGCTGGACGCATTCGATTTCTTTCTCGTCATCGTTACGGTGCCGCACATTGCCAAAGATTTTCATGCTGCGGTAAAAGACGTCGCGATCGCGGTCACGATTACGCTGATGCTGCGGCCGCTGGGAGCGCTGATCTTCGGATGGTTTGCGGACCGTTACGGAAGGCGCCTTCCACTCATGATCGACGTCGCAACGTATTCCGTATTGGAATTCGCGACGGCTTTTGCGCCGAATCTCACGGTCTTCATTATTCTTCGCGCGCTTTATGGAATTGCGATGGGCGGTGAGTGGGGCCTTGGCGCCGCGCTTGCAATGGAGTCTCTGCCTGCAAATAAGCGAGGCCTATTTTCCGGCATTTTGCAAGAGGGATACGCGGCGGGGTATCTGCTCGCTGCCGTCGTGCTTGCCACGCTGTTCGTGCACATCGGATGGCGCGGCATGTTCATGCTCGGCGTGCTTCCCGCGCTGCTCATCTTCTTCATCCGCACGAAAGTGCCGGAATCACCCGCTTGGCTCGCGGGTCAGGCGCAACGAATTGCGGAGGGACCGCATCCGCTGCTGCGCGCCGTGCGACGGCATTGGCCGCTCTTCATTTACGCAATCGCGCTCATGGCCGGCTTCAATTACATGTCGCACGGCACGCAAGATTTGTATCCCACCTTCCTCACGCTGCAGCATGGATTCAGTCCGGCGCTCGTCGGTACGCTGACGGCCATTATGAACGTCGGCGCAATCGCCGGCGGAATTTTGTTCGGATGGCTATCGCAGCGTTGGGGCCGGCGCCGCATGATTATCATCTGCGGACTGCTTGGTCTTGCGTTCATTTGGCCGTGGGCATTTAGTCAAACCGCCGTTGCACTCGGCGCCGGCGCATTTCTCGTGCAGATCGCTGTGCAAGGCGCGTGGGGCATCATTCCCGCGCATTTGAATGAAATCTCTCCGGCTGACGTTCGCGGAACGTTTCCGGGCTTCACGTACCAATTCGGAAACCTCATCTCTGCGAACGCACTTCAACTCGAATCGGC
>CAZRQS010000093.1:0-3033 GCA_964602255.1 uncultured bacterium
ACGTCGCCGCAATTAGCATTCATAAGCCGCAGGGAAGACGGCATCAAGGCAATTCGCCCTGACAGCGGCGCAACGGTTTGGCAAAATTCGAGCTGCGATGCACATCTCGCAAAGGTCGTCGCTAACCGGCTCTACGTCGACTGTTATGCGAAGTTCGCTATTGTAGACGCGCGCAGTGGCCACATCGTGCGTGCGGCGAGTCTCGCGTTAGAAGCGGTCGACGACGTTGTGCCTGCAAGCAAGTCCGTCATCGTTGTAGAGGGGTGGTCAGACGGCTCCACACTGCGGAACGAACTGTTTATCTTAAACGCTAAAACGCTGGATCCAATTGTGAACGGGTCCTTTACAGACAGTACTTTTCTCGGCGTCATAGGTGACCGCATCTATATCGACGACTGGTGCTGTAACGGCCGTGCTCAGACGCGACCGGTTGATTTGCGACCGGAGCCGGGCAAACACCCTCCGGAACTACAACCGATAGGTCAGGGCGAGCACAATTACATGATCGGAAAATTTCTGTACGTGCCGGTGGATAAAGTAACGTACCGCGTTTCGAAATGCTCGGCGCCGTGTCAGCTGCCGGCGTTTGCTACGTCGATGAAAGGTTGGCCGGACAACTCGTGATATCGATTCTCGAGCACGGGCAGCGTAAACGTAAAGACCGCACCTTGGGGTACGTTCGCACTAGCCCATACGCGTCCGCCGTGAGCTTCGATGATCGAACGGCAGATAGATAGTCCCATGCCCATGCCACCGGACTTGGTCGTGTAAAACGCGTCGAAAAGGTGGTCAACGCCTTGCGGGTCTAGTCCCGGGCCTGAATCACTCACGGCGACGAGAACGGAATTCAGTCCATCTTTTTCCGTGCTGATGAGCAATTCTCGTGCTCCGTCACGTGCGCTCATCGCTTCAACGGCGTTCACGATCAAATTGAGTATCACTTGTTGCAGTTGAATCCGGTCTCCCTGAATGGGCGGCAAACCGTCCGCGAGCCGAATCTGCAGCGAAACTCCGTTCCTCTGCACCTCGCTGTTCGTCAAGGTGATGACTTCGAGTATCGGATCATTAATGTCCAATCGATCGTTTCGGGAAGGCGAACCTTTGATGAGACTGCGAATCCGGCGGATGATTTCGCCAACTCGATGACCGTCCTTTACGATGTCGGTAAGCGCATGCTGCGTCTCGTCTAGATTGGGTGGTTCCGACCCCAGCCAGCGCAAAGCGGCATCGGCGTTGGTAACTATCGCCGCGACGGGCTGGTTGATTTCATGTGCAATCGAAGCCGTCAATTGGCCCATGGTGGTGATTCGATTGACATGAGCGAGCTCCGTTTGCGCCTCGCGCAACGCTTCCGAGGCCAGCATCAACTCGCTGGTCCGTTCCACAACACGTTGTTCGAGCTCGTCGTTGAGTCGCTTAATCTGCGCTTTGGCTTGCTTAAGCCCAGCGGTTTCGATAACGTCCCAACTCTGGTTTCGCCTTGCTATGGCGAACTGGTGCGTGCGAACCACATCCAGGATCTCGACAGCTCCACATGCCGCAAGCGGATACGTGCACAATACGGCGAGACGCTGATTGGCAACGGCTTCGTTGAGGCCGTCTTCATATTCGCAGAAGTCTTTCCAGTCTCTCTTTTCTAGCCATGCCGTATCTCCGGTCACTCTAACGCCGGCATAACCTCTGGCGGACGCGCGAGCGAGTTTCTCATGCCAACCGTCTATCACTCGATTGAGATCAAAGACGCCATGATCGAAGTACCACTCATTAGCCGGCAAAATCTCTATACTGGAATCCGCGAGATACCGGGCGATGTCCGGTATCGCGTCCTTTAGCGCTGCTTGGGCTTCTTCAATCGTTAACGGTTCGGCGACCACCCACAGGCAGAACTCGTCATTTTCCAATCCAGCTTTGCAATACGCGGTCAGCGTGTCGAGCAGATCTTCTTTCGTATCGTAGAAGAGACAAAAATGCGTGCCCCATGGCATGTCCCCAACGACGTCGATTCCGCTCCTCCGCGTCTCGCTTGCCATTGCGGTCGTGTTCCGCACCTCGGTTGCCATCGCGGTCATCCCCAATCTTCAGCTTGAAATCGCTGCGGGATTTACTGCTAATGTTGCAGGCAAGTACAGCTCGTGCCTGCCATCCGTCGAACGGAGCGGAATTTCAAAGCTTTCCTTCGCTTGTTTACCTGCGTGACGGCCTTTGAGACGGTACGCAGCGCAAGTACGCCGATAGCCACCCCACGCGCGTTCCCAGCAATGCTTGTGTTGCGTCATCCAATAGATGGAGTCCTCACCCCACTAGCGAGTTCAACAGTCACGTTCATCCTCTTATTCCTCAACAGCAGATTGCAACCGCGCCAACGCGTCGTCCCACTGCTGCGATATCTGCGCCAAATAGCGGCGCACTTCGTCCAAACGTTTAGGCTCCAGTTTCCATATCCGCTCGCGACCGCGGCGTTCGCTTCGGACGAGCCCCGCCTTATGGAGCGCGTGCAAATGCTTCGTCACGCCTTGACGCGAAATGTCCGCGCCCGCGGTGAGCTTTGCGATCGATTGCGGTCCGTTGCGGCAGAGTCTAATGACAATCTGCAAACGCGATTCGTCGCCGAGTGCCGCAAGGATCGGAACGACCTTCATGGTTGGGGGAGCAACAAGTACTTCTCGATCAGCTCCATCTGCATGCTCCAACCCTCCTCGTTCGCTTCGAACGCGTCGGCGCGGCGCTCAATTGGAATTGAATCGAAGCCGGACTCAACGATGCGCAGTTTCGTTCCGCCGTCCGTTGGCTCAAGCGTGAAGGTAACGAGCGTCATCGGCTCTTTCGAGTAGTCGATGTTGGAATCGATCGCAAACGGATGCCAACTGTATGAGAACACACTCATTGGCTCGACGCGATCGACGACAAATGTAACCGGTGCGCCCGCATACTTCTTCTGCATCTCCGCCACGCTTGGATCCGCCTTGGTGGGTTTGATCCGCGCCGTCATCTGAGCGCCCGGCACGAATTCGCCGTCAAACTCCATGCCGAACC
>CAZRQS010000093.1:3133-7137 GCA_964602255.1 uncultured bacterium
CGCTTTCATGCTACAACGTCGGTGCTAATCGAGCGCGAAAAGGCATCTCGGAACGCGCCTTTTCTTCCCACTTCGTCGCATTCACGCCAACGAAAAGCAGCCATAGCGTTAGGGATATTTCGCCAAGACCATCGAGGCCCAGAAGATAGTCCGACACGGCGGTCGCGAGGGGCGGCGAAACAAACGTGACAAAGCCGTGAGCTATTAAGCACACGCCTCCGATCGCCACGAGCACGCCCAATGTCCGCGGAAAAAAGCTCGATTCGAAAATCAGATATCCCAACAACAAACAGTAGAATCCGAAGAACACGAGGCCGACGTTCGCTCCGAGCGCATGCAACTTCAGGCATACTAGGGCCATCGTTTGCAATTGGCCGTTGTCGAACGTCGCCAAGTAGTGTGCACCTCCCAAGAGAATCAAAGGCGCGATGTGACCGATCGCGCTCACCGCGCCGACGGCGACTCCAACTAGACTGAAGAATGCCGCCAGCAACGAGAGGTTCCGGCTCACCGGTTTGAGCAAGACGTACAAGAGGAGCGTCACCACAACGTAGGCCGCGCCCGCGACGATATCCGCTGCGAAAGCCAGACGATATAACGTCTCCGAGGCCAGAATGTTGTGCGCCGTGGCAGATGCGCCGCCGGACACAATGACCTTGCCGCGCGTAGCCTCAGCAAAGATCCCTGTAGCAACCGTAATCAAATAAAAAACGCCGGCAATCCTCGCCCTGAGGCGGGGTGAACGGCGTGCCGTTACATCTGCGGTCATGCGTGTTCTCCTTTTTCGGCGGGAGAAACGACCCTTACGATGGCTCTACCTCTGCGCGAAGATAGTGTTTCAACCAGACGCATTTCGCCGGAAGCGAACAGCAAGAATAGTCAAGTATGGCCCCTAAGGTTTCCGCCACAATGATTCCATGCTTCTCGATGCCGTAATGGACCCAGTTGCAAAGGCGATTTGGTTCATCGAGTTCCACTCCAGCGATCAGGTCGATCTCGACGAGATCGCGCATTTTACCGGACTATCTCGCTTCCACTTGACGCGGGCGTTCGGCCAAGTCACAGGGTACTCCGTTATGCGCTACTTGAAAGCTCGCCGGCTCACTGAGGCTGCTCGCGCGCTTGCAAAAGGTGCGCCGGATATCCTGAGCGTCGCGCTGGATGTAGGCTACGGCTCGCACGAAGCCTTCACGCGCGCTTTTCGTGAACAATTCGGCGTAACGCCGGAGTCCGTACGCGCGCAAGCTCGCCTCGACCGTCTCGCACTAGTCGAAGCTTACAGAAGGGATCAAAACATGTCTACTACCGTAGAAGCGCCGCGCATCGAGAAGGTCGACCTTCTCCTAGTCGCCGGCTTTGCCGAGCGCATTACATACGATAACGTCGCAAGTATTCCGCAGCTGTGGCAGAAACTTACGCCGCACATCGGCCACGTGCCAAACGAGATTCCCGGCTACACCTACGGCGTAAAATTGAACAGCGACAATGACGGATTCGAATACCTTGCGGGCGTAGCGGTCTCCGCCTTCGAAGGCCTGCCACGGGAATTTCGCGCCGTTCGTATTCCGCCGCAAACGTACGCGGTCTTCATCCATCGCGGACATATTTCTACGATACGTGAAACAATGAAGGCCATTTGGAGCCAGTATCTTCCGCAGTCCGGCCTCACGCCCACCGATGCACCCGAGTTCGAAAGATATGACATCCGCCGCTTCGATCCGCGAACCGGAAACGGCGAGGTCGACATCTTCATTCCGATTCAGCCCTAAGGCACTCGACAGGCGTCGCGGCGCGGCGCACAATGTACGCGTATTATGCGCGCGAGGATTGCTATCTTCGCTCTGTGCGTGCCGATATTAGCGGCGTGCGTGCACGCCGCCGGTAATGGACGGCTGCATCCATGGACCGTCCCTGGCGAATTGCGCTACACCGAACCCGGCGACGTCGATAACCTCAACCAAATTTTGACCGCGGAGGCACTAGTTACCGATCTCTCCACGCTGACGCAAGGCTTCTTCTTCACCTTCGATCCGCGCGGCGAGTTAGTGCCTTCGCTTGCGGTCCGGGTACCGGCACAACGTGATGGATCGATTTCAGCCGACGGCAAAACGATTACGTACAAATTACGCCACGGCGTTGTTTGGCAAGATGGCGTCCCATTCACATCCGAAGACGTCGCTTTCTCGGTCAGAACGATTCTCGATCCGCGTGTCAATACCGCCAACACCCTCGGCTTCGATCAAATTGCTGCGCTGCGAACGCCGGATGCCTACACCGTTGTCGTCACGCTCAAACGCCCGTACGCCAGATTTATTCCACTCTTCATGACGCCACATACGGGCTCGGTGGTACTCCCCAAGCACCTTCTCGAAGGGAAAGATATAAATCACGCTGACTATAACGCGCTTCCCGTCGGCCTTGGGCCCTTCCGCTACGTCCAGTGGTCGCGCGGCAGTGAGATTCGCATGGTCGCCTTCGACCGGTGGTGGGGTGGTAAGCCGAAGCTGCGCTCGATCGTGTTTCGCATAGTCCCCGACGTTCATACCGCACTAAATGAGCTGCGCACGCATGAACTCGATATGGTCGCGCGGTATCCGGGTGAACAATATCCGGTCGCGGTATCGGTTCCGTACACCCGAACGCTGAGCGTTACGCAATCGGCTTACTGGAACATTGCATTCAATCTGCGAAGACCAGTCCTTCAAGATCGCCGTGTCCGTGAGGCACTCGTTCGAGCCGTCGATGAACGCGTTATTCGAGATAAAGTTAACCACGGCTCGGGCGTCCTGTCGTGCACGCCGTTCTCGCACACGAGCTGGGCTTACGATAATCGCGCCCGCTGTTATGCCTTCGACACGGAGGCTTCACGGCGCTTACTGGAGCAAGCCGGCTGGCACGCCGCGCCCGGACAAACCCGTGTCAACGGCGGCACTCCGCTTCGCTTGACGCTGGTTGCACAGGCCGGCAACGCCGCAAATGACGCTACCGCCGTTCTCGTGCAGAGTTGGTTTCGCCAAGCCGGGGTCGACCTCCAATACCGGAAGTATCAAGGAAATCAGCTGTACGAACGGTTCACAGGAATACTGGACGCCGGCAAATTTGACTTAGCGCTGTACTCGCAAGGCATGTTGCCCGCAGATCCCGACATCAGCAGTTATTTCTCGTGCGCACGCGTCGCGCCAAAGGGATACAACGCGTACGGGTATTGCAGCAACGAAGTCGATCGCTTACTCACGCACGCGTTAACGCACTACGGTCGCGGCATTCGACGCACGGATTATGTGCGCGTTCAACAACTGCTTTCAAATGATATTCCGGCGGTGTTCTTGGGACAGCCGATGCTACATATGACTATTAATGACAACTTTCGCGGCGTGTCGCCCGGCGGTTACCTCATATTCACGAATCCTGCCGCGATTTCGAATACCTGAGGTAGGGACCTTTGCCTCACCCAACCGTTTGGCTGCCGATGCTATAATGCACCCGCGTTTGAACTGTACGCCCTGAAAAGCGAGGTGGATTTTGCTTTTATCGTTATTATTTACCGTCATTCTGGCGCAGGCCGCTGCAGCGCCGACGCCGGTTCCAAACCCCAAGCCTGATCTGAGCACAATGATGTACTTTGCCGGAACATGGACGTGTCATCAGACGCTTCGCGGAAAGGATCGTCCTGACACATCGACAGCGGCGGTGGATCTGAACGAACGGTGGATCAAGACGACGGATGTTGCTCCCCCATTCGATCAATACCGCACACAGCCCGTTAACCAAACATCCTACACCGGTTACGATCCCACGGTGAAACGCTACGTTGCCATTAACGTCGACGATTTCGGCGGCTACGGACTGGCGTATTCTCCCGGTTGGGACGGAAACACGCTGGTCTGGACGGATAAGTCCGCAGCGGACGGATCAGTCGGTATAACAACAATCACCAAAGTCAGCGGTTCGGAGTACAACTGGAATTTCAAAGGAACCGACGCGAAAGGAAAAGCGGTACAGCC
>CAZRQS010000093.1:7237-10029 GCA_964602255.1 uncultured bacterium
TTAAAGGCAGTTTCGGCAAGGACCGCCGAACGTAGTCCACGATGCCGGAACTGCCCGATATCGTTACGTATATCAACGCGCTACAGACTCGCATTCTCAGCCTACCGTTGCAGCGCGTTCGAATAGCAAGTCCATTTCTTCTCAGAACCGCCGATCCGCCAATATCGAGCGTTGAGGGTCGCACCGTTCGAGAACTTAGACGGGTTGGTAAACGCATTGCGATCGGGGTGGACGGGGATCTGTGGCTCGTACTCCACTTGATGATTGCGGGACGTCTGCATTGGCGCCCCCAAGGAGCGACGCTTTCTGGCCGCAACAGTTTGGCAGCGTTTGATTTTCCCACAGGTTCATTGGTCCTGACCGAAGCGGGCAAGAAGCATCGCGCATCGCTGCACGTCGTACGCGGCGATGAAGGCTTACGTTCGATCGATCCCGGCGGCATCGACGTCTTCTCTAGCGATCTGGACGCATTTCGCGCTGCGCTCATGGCTGAAAACCGAACGCTCAAGCGCGCTCTTACCGATCCCCGTATCGTGGATGGCATCGGTAACGCCTACTCGGATGAAATTCTTCACGCGGCGCAGCTCTCGCCCGTCACGCTTACGCATAAGCTCACGCCGGCAGAATGGGAGCGGCTGTTCAATGCAGCGCGCGAGACGCTTCAGCTGTGGATAGATCGTCTGCAGGCTGAAACGAAGGGCGGATTTCCGGAGCACGTTACCGCGTTTCACGAAAACATGGCAGTGCATGGCCGATACGGGAAGCCGTGCCCAACATGCGGTGAGAAAGTTCAACGTATTCGTTATGCCGATAATGAAACAAACTACTGCGCCCGCTGCCAAACCGGCGGAAGGGTTCTCGCGGACCGCGGTCTTTCGCGCTTATTAGGATCTGAATGGCCACGTACGCTCGAAGAGCTCGAAGCGCTCAAGCGGTAAGCTCCACAATTCCCCGCTTGTTGTTTTCGTCGGGCTCTATGCGGTACGCTAGGTGTGGGAGACGACGCCATGGTCGATACAGATCTTCCGACTCACGCGCAGTTGCGTGACGCATTGAAGCAGGTTCAACAGACAGACAACGGCGGTCTGGGATTCCATATGTGGGCTAGCGTAGTCGATCGCAGCGGAATCGTTATTGCAATCGCATATTCCGGTGCGTCTGAGGGCGACCAGTGGCCCGCAAGCAGGCTTATCTCAGCGCAGAAAGCCAACACGGCGAACTCCTTGAGTCTAGACGGGTTCGCACTATCCACGGCAAATCTGTATGCTGCCACACAGCCGGGCGGATCGCTGTTCGGACTGCAGGCGTCAAATCCGGTCAATACCTCGATGGCGTATGAATGCGGATCTCTACGGCACGCCGGCAGATTCGCTTATCGGCAATCGTATTGGCGGAATCAACGTATTCGGCGGCGGCCTTGCTTTGTACAACAGCAGCGGTCAAGTCGTCGGCGGGCTCGGCGTTTCGGGCGATTATTCTTGCGCCGATCACATCATTGCTTGGAAAGTCCGCAGTGCTCTCGAGTTGGACTACGTTCCCAGCGGAGTCGATCCGACGGTGTTTCCCGGCAAGCCGGGAGATGACAATATCATTTACGACATCGATCCTGCGACAGGGAAGAGTGCGAGTGGATGGGGACATCCGTCCTGTACGTCCGCGACGACGAAAATCGGACGCAGTCTTCCGACGGATTTTCCAATTCGCCAGCCCGAAACTTCGAGCCGCTGAAGTGCGGAGGAACGGCTGAGACGCTCTCTTCTCACGGTGTGGCTCATGTTCGTTGCAGGTTTTCTACTGCAACGTAATGCTGCAGCTCAACCCGTGCCACGAGCGCCGCAAATAGCAATACGGCAAATCGGTGCAACGATCGAGAGCGTAACGATCGAAACGTACGGTACCATCAAACCGAGCGCGGTGCGATCCTACCTATCGCTGCACGGCGGTTCGTCGCTGGAACAGGGAGCACTTGACCGCGATTTCGATAATCTGGTTACGCTTGGCGGATACCGTGTCCGCCTTCAAATCGGCGATGGGACTGCGGGTAAAGCCGTCACGTTGCACTGGATTGTCATGAATCCGTGGTTCAGAATCGCCGCGCCCCCGTTTTATGCGAATCCACCACTATTGGATCCAGCCGGTGGCCTCGA
The DNA here is from genome assembly GCA_964602255.1 of uncultured bacterium. Classification (GTDB taxonomy): domain Bacteria; phylum Vulcanimicrobiota; class Vulcanimicrobiia; order Vulcanimicrobiales; family Vulcanimicrobiaceae; genus CAZRQS01. The sequence continues at coordinate 9,385 of CAZRQS010000093.1, forward strand.
CATCGTCATGTCGTCGCCCCAGATTGGCGAGGGCCCGTCGCACGTCAAGACTGAAGCGGCGCTAAATCTCTACGGCCGCCGCTATTACGCCGGATTCCAGACGGCCACTCGCGTGAACGCAAATACCGGGCGTGAAGCCGATTTCATCGCAAACTACCTGGGTGAGCAAAACGTCGTCCGGCTCAACACCGCGGTTGCGGTAACAACTTATGACTGGACGGACGGAGCGCAAGCACTATATCTTCTGCGCGGTATTCGCGGAACGCAATTGGAGATTGGACTTCGAGAGGAACGTTCGCTGGGCCGCGTGCCGAGCGGAATCAATGCGCCGTCTGTCTATCCAATTACCGTAGCCGTAGCCAGAAACGCGCTGATCGAAGCCGGTGTTTCGCATGCGTGCAAAGTCTATTCGCCGCGATGCAAAATCCAGTACCGCTTCGCTGTGATTGACGGTATTGGTGGATTTGGCTCGACCACGCGTTTTCAAGAGTACCGCGCCGACGTTGCGCGATATGTTCCCGTGCGCACATCGACCCTCGCGTTCCGTGCGATCGAGGTGCGAACGGGCGGCATCGTCCCCGAAAGCCGGCTCGCGTGCACTTTTGGGTTGCGCGGGTATCCAATCGTATTTTGCGGCACGGACGC
>CAZRQS010000094.1:0-3598 GCA_964602255.1 uncultured bacterium
CTATATAGGACAAGCCACGGGCGATTAGCTCAGCTGGGAGAGCGCCTCCCTTACAAGGAGGATGTCGGCGGTTCGAGCCCGTCATCGCCCACCATTTTTCTTCATGAGTACCACTGACGAACAAGGCCAGGACCTCAAGGTCGAGCGTGAGGATGACGGCGGCATTGCCGTCATCACCATGAACCGGCCGGACAAGCGTAATGCGCTCTCACTGGAGCTGATGCGCCAGCTCATTGCTGCGTTTCGCGGCGTTGCCTCCGATAGCAAGGTCTACGCGGTCATTCTGCGCGGCGAGGGCGCGGCTTTCAGTGCCGGCCATGACTTGCGCGAGCTCCAATGTCGCGATGCCGCGGCGTACGACGAAATCTTCGACGTTTGCGTAGAGCTCATGCAAACGATCCAAGCCATTCCTCAGCCCGTCATAGCCGAGGTCGCGACGATCGCGACGGCGGCTGGTTGTCAGCTCGTTGCCACGTGCGATCTGGCCGTCGCGGCGGACGGCGCAAAGTTTGCTACCCCCGGCGTTCGCATCGGTCTTTTCTGCACGACCCCGATGGTCGCGCTGACCCGAGCCGTCGGGCGCAAGCGGGCGATGGAGATGCTTCTGACCGGCGACTTCATCGACGCGGCGACCGCCTCCGATTGGGGCCTGGTAAACCGGGTCGTCCCGGCCGAACGCCTTCACGACGAGACGGTCGCCCTGGCTCGCAAGATCGGCCAAGCTAGCCGCGGCGTGGTCAGGCTTGGCAAGAGTGCATTTTACACGCAAATCGAGCTGGATCAGGCGGGAGCCTACGGGTACGCTAAAGAGGTGATGGCGCTGAACGCTGCCGGTGAGGATGCGCAGGAAGGCATCGGAGCATTTCTCGAAAAGCGGGTACCTCTCTGGCGTGAGTAGCCAACATTTGTTAATATTGAGTTGTTATTACGCTTGCTGAGAGGGGTAATGTCTCTCGCGGCTAAACGACCGTCATACTCCGTGCATATGTGGGCTATGTATGAGAGTTGAATGTAAAAGCGTCGCCCACACCCGGTATGCGGGCAACCGCATACGCGACGACAGCGAAGGCTCGCGTTTAGCGGGCCTTCCTGTTTTTTGAACGAAGTGGACCGCTCGTGAATCGTATCGACCCGCGCACGCGCTTTGCCGCGCTTATTCTTTTGATTGCCTTGCTCGCTTCTCTGATCGTTGCCATCGATCGCGTGAAGATCGAGCGCGACACGCGCCGGGTCGAGATCGCGATGGATTACAACGACTTCCTCGCGCTGGCGCGTTCGTACAACTATAACCCCAACGCGTTTCTCGTCGAATTGCGGCGCGCGGGCCTTACGTCGCTTGCGTTTACGGAAGAACTCGGCAGTTCGCTTACAGCATCGAACAGCAAGAACGCTTATGCGATTTCCGGTTTGGCGCTGGTTGATTCCGCCCGCGTTTCACCTGTCGCGAACCCGACGCTTGCGGCGCTCATGCGCAGCGGACGCGTACGTGACGGGTCGGTGTATGTGCTCGTCTACGATAAGCCAACCTTCGAGCGGTACATGCAGCAATTACCACTGCATTTCGAGCGATCCGGCATCACGGTTCTGCACAACAGCGCGCCGTACGTCATCGCGCTGCGCACGCAGATCGATTATTTCAACACCACCGCGCTCGGTATTCCGGCCGACCAAATAGCGCTGGCGCGCCGTCTGGGACTGTTTGTCATTCCGCGTTTTCAGAACGACGAGCGTCTCTCCGACGGACAGATCGCGACGATGTTCTCCGATCTGCGCGCCGGCAACCGGATTTCGACGGTCGTCTTTTTTGGATTGCGCAATCAAGTCTTGGGCTTCCCGGACCACGTCAAGGATACCGCGGACGTCTTCAAGGCGCACAAGGGTATGAACTTCGGCCAGATCGAGGTCTACGATCAGAGCCAAGTGCAAAAAGGCAATGCCGAACTTGCGAAGCTCATTCCTGGGCGCACCGTTCGGGTGCAGGCGATCGGTAAAGTCGAACTCGACAAGTTGACCTTGCCTGAAATCGTTGCACGCTACGAACTCGGCGTACGCGAGCGCAACGTCCGTGTGGTCTACCTGCGCCCTTTCGCGCACGAGTACAACAAGATGTCGATCGAAAAGACGAACGTCGAACTCGTGCGGCAGCTTGCGGATGATTTGCGCAACCGGTACGGGTTCAAACTCGGCCGCGCGGCGCCGATTCCGCTGTACGGCGGCAACGGCCGCATCGTGGTCGGAGTCGCTGCTCTCGCGGTGCCGTCACTGTTTGTGCTGCTGCTCGGCTGGTACGGTTGGTACGGCCGCCGCGGGCCGGTATGGGCGGCGCTCGTGTATGCGGCCACTATAGGCTTGTACGCCGCCGGGGTGCTCTCGCATCACGACCTGCTGGCGCGTTCCATCATTGCGCTGGCCGGAGCATTGCTGTTTGCCGTTGCGGCATTCACGATGCTCAGCGGTGCGTTTTTTGAAGAACCTGCGCCTACGATGCGCGCGCAATTTTTGCGCAGCCTGCGCTGGACGCTTGTCGCGACCGGCGTTGCGCTGCTCGGCGCGCTCACGGTCGTCGGTCTGATGAGTTCGCCGCTTACGATGGAAGAAGTCGAACCGTTCCGCGGCGTGAAGCTCGTCCTTGGCGCGCCGCCGCTCCTCGCGCTTGCGCTCTACCTCTTCACGGATCGCTTTAATTCCGGTGTACGTAGCGCGCGTGAAGCATTTAGCGCGCCGATTCGCGTGTACCAATTGCTGCTCGCCGTCGCGGTACTGGGGATATCTGCGCTCGTCCTAATGCGCAGCGGAAACACCAGCGACATTGCGCCGTCTTCGTTCGAACTTGCACTGCGGCACCACTTGACCGAAATTCTCAGCGTACGCCCGCGGTTCAAAGAGTTTGTCATCGGATTTCCGCTCTTGATGCTCTTGCCGGCGCTGCGTATCGTCGACCGCCGCAACGTCGGGATTCTGCTCTCGCTCGGTATCGGCGTCGGCATCGGTGACATCATCGACACGTTCTCGCATCTGCACACGCCGCTGCTCGTTTCGCTGCTGCGTGTTTTCAACGGTCTGGTCGTCGGCGTAGTTATCGGTGCCATCGCGATCGCGCTCTATCGCGCGTTCGATCGGCGCCGCCGCGAAAGTATTGTCGTTAGCGATATAACGCCTCCTGAATTGCTCGAGGTGTAGTGCGGCTGCTCATCTCCGGTTACTACGGCTTCGGAAATCTCGGTGATGAAGCGCTGCTGGAAGTGATCGTTTCCCAGCTGCGAACCCGCTATCCGTACGCGCAAATCGACGTGCTTTCCGCAAAACCCGAAGAGACCGCGCACGAATTGCGTGTCGATTCGACGCCGCGCTGGGACGCAAAGGCGGTTCGCAAAGCGATCGGACGCGCCGACGTCGTCATCTCCGGCGGCGGGGGTCTGCTGCAGAACGCGACGAGCCTGCGCAGTTTGGTGTACTACGCGGGGATCATTCGTGCGGCGACGCGTGCAAACCGAAAGGCGATGATCTTCGCGCAATCCGTCGGTCCGCTGGATTTTTGGGGGAAGGCGCTCGTCAAAGAGTGCTGCAAAGGCGTCAGTGCCGCAACGGTGCGCGATGC
>CAZRQS010000094.1:3698-9990 GCA_964602255.1 uncultured bacterium
GTGCTTTTGCCCGAGTGTTCGCTCGCGCGCGCTGCGAACATCATCCGGCGCGCAAAGGCGGTCGTCGGCATGCGCTTGCACGCGCTTATTCTGGCCGCGCGCTACGCTGTACCGTTTCTCGCAATTCCGTACGATCCGAAGGTGAGCGCGCTGTGCGAGGACCTCGCCTATCCGCTGCCGCCGCTCTTCACACTCGATCCACCCGGACCGAAGCCGGAAGCAGGTCAGATAGATCTTTTGGTGGACCAACTTTGGTCGCAGCGCGGGCCGGTCTCGCAGCATCTGGCTGGGGCCAGTGAGCGCCTGCGGGCGCTCGCAATGCGAAACTTCGAAGTCTTGGACGGAGTTGTCGAAGGAAAGAACCCATGAGCGATACGACGACCCAGCGCGACTACCGCGACACGCTGAACCTGCCCAAGACTTCGTTTCCGATGAAAGCCGACTTGCCCAAGCGCGAGCCGGATCGCGTGGCGTGGTGGCAAGAGCAGCAGACCTACCAGCGGCGTTTGGAGCGCAACAAAGCGCACGCGCCGTGGATTCTGCACGACGGCCCGCCGTATGCCAACGGCCACTTACATATGGGGCACTTCTTGAACATGGTGCTCAAAGACGTGTTCGTGAAGATTGCGCTGCTCGACGGAAAATGGGCGAAGTTCGTCCCGGGCTGGGATATGCACGGCTTGCCGATCGAACTCGAAACGCTCAAGCATCTGAAGATCAAAGATTTTCACGCGATCGATCCGCTGGAGCTGCGTGCGCAGTGCAGAGAGCGCGCGCTGCATTGGCTGAACGAGCAACGCACCACACGCATGCGCATGGGCAACTTCGGCGAGTGGGATCACCCATACCGCACGATCGATCCGGAGTTCGAGGCGACCATACTCGAAGCACTCGCGGATCTGGTTCAAAACGAGCAGATCTATCGAGGCCTGCGCTCGACGCTCTGGTGCATCCACGACGAAACCGCGCTTGCGGAAGCCGAGATCGAGTACAAAGAAAAAGTCTCGCCTTCGGTGTTCGTTCGCTTCACCGCAAATGAGGAACAGAAAGCGGATCTCCTAGCGCGTTTTGGCGTACAGTGCGACCGCGACAAAGTTTCCGTGCTGATCTGGACGACCACGCCGTGGACGCTTCCGGCGAACGTCGCCATTGCGCTCAAACCCGACGCCGACTACGGCTTGTACGAGCACGCCGATGAAGCGCTGATCGTTGCTGAAGCGCTTGCACCGCATACGCTCGGCGAACACTTCGGGCAGATGCCCAAACTGGGCAGCGTGAAAGGCGAACAACTCAGCGGCGCATCGGTTAGACATCCGTTCCTCGATCGCAATTCACTCATCGTGCTTGCGGATTACGTCGATCTGGAAACCGGAACGGGTGCGGTGCATACCGCGCCGGGACATGGCGCCGACGATTTCGAGACCGGCTTGAAAAATAATCTGCCGATCATCAATCCAGTGGATGCGCGTGGCGTCTTCACGGCGGAAGCGGGTCCGTACGCCGGCATGCACATTTGGAAGGCGAACACGAAGATCGTCGAGGATCTGCGGGCGAGTGGCGCGCTTTGGAACGCGTACGAATTTACGCATAGTTACCCGCATTGCTGGCGTTGTCACAATCCGGTGATCTTCCGCGCGACCGCGCAGTGGTTCATTGCCATGGATCAGAACCGGCTGCGCAGGCGAACGATCGAAAACATCCGCGACGTCGACTTCACGCCCGAGTGGGGCGAGAGCCGCATGGAGCAGATGCTCGAGAACCATCCGGAATGGTGTATCTCGCGTCAACGCACGTGGGGCACGCCGATTCCCGCGGTCATCTGCGTTCAATGCAACGAGTCGATCCTGGACGCGCGCGTCGCGCGCATTGCGGCCGAGCGTTTCCGCGAGTTTGGCGCAGGAACGTGGTGGAGCGATCCCGTCGACCTGTTTTTGCCTGATGCTTTCAAGTGTGGGTTGTGCGGCGGCTCGATATTTGAAAAAGAGAAGAACATCGTCGACATCTGGTTCGAATCGGGCGTTACGCATTTAGCGGTGCTCGGCAAGAACGGGATCCCGTGGCCGTCCGATCTCGTACTCGAAGGCGGCGATCAGTACCGCGGGTGGTTCCGCAGCTCGATTGTTACCGCAACCGCAATCAAAGGCGCGCCGCCGTACAAACACGTCGTCAAGAACGGCTGGGTCAACGACGAGCATGGGCGGCCGATGAGCAAATCGCTCGGCACGGGCATCGACGCGAAGGATGCGATGCACAAGTGGGGCGCCGACGTTCTACGGTTATGGGCAGCTTCGGTCGAGTTCGTCGACGACGTGCGCTTTGGTCCAAACGTCATCGATCAGGTCAGCCGCGTCTACCGCAACATCCGCAACCGCGTGCGCTTCATGCTCAGTAACGTCGACGATTTGCCGCAGCAGGCTATCGTGTCGCGGGAGCAGATGGAATGGTTCGACCGACTGGCGTGCGACGTCACGGACCAGTGGGTTACGCGAGTATACGAGATGCTCAAGTCGTATCGCTTACACGACGCGTATTTGGAGATCATCCGCTTCGAAGGCGACGACCTTTCGAGCTTCTATTTGGACGCGCTCAAAGATCGGCTGTATTCAAGCGCCGCGAACGCGCCCCGGCGCCGCAGCGCGCAAAGCGCGATCTTGCACATCCTCTCGCAGTTCCTGACGGTGATCGCGCCGCTGCTTTCGTTCACCGCGGAAGAAGCTTGGCAATCGCTGCCGGACGTATTGCGCGGCGAGAATGCCAGCGTGTTCGATCTTACGTTCGCCGGCGCAAAGCACCCCAACGTCGAGTCGCAAACCTCGTGGGACAAGCTCAAGGAACTTCGCGCGTGGGTTGCCGCGAGCGAAGGCAAACGCGACTACGAGCTGCAGGCGGACCTCACGCTTCCGGTGGTATGGTACGAACGCTTCAAGGGCCACGAAGACGACGTACGCGAGGCGCTCGTCGTTTCGGCGATTACGATAGACGCCGACCCATCGCTAAGCGAGAGCGGCCTCCGGCGTGCGCTCGAGCCGGCCGACGGCGGTAAGTGCCGGCGTTGTTGGAAGTTCTTGCCGCTCGGAACCGACCCGGAGCATCCGACGCTCTGTGCGCCGTGCGCCGCTATCGTGCGAGCGATGGAATCTGCGCACGCAATTGGGCGCAACGACGCGGATGGCGAGCGCGTGGAGTAACCGGCGCGAGCGCACCCAAGCCGCGATGCTCAGTACGAGTTCACTCGATACCGGTTCATCGCTGCACAGCGCCAGCGTCGCGGTATGCGCGTTCGTCAGCAGCGCGCCAAGGCGGCTGCACGTGACGGCATTCTCGCGATGCAACACACACAACCGGAGCGTCAGCGCGCCTTTCGGCAGATAGAGTTCGCCATGCAGAGCGGTCCCGTCCACGCGAACGCTGACGGGGACGTGCAGACAAAGTTCAGGTTGGCTGTGCATAACTACGCTCCGCTTTTAAACAGAAGAGTCTATGCACCAAAGTATTGCACTTGCTTGGGTAGTTGCCGAGAAAACCGCCTAGGCGAACCTTCCCGGAATCTTCGCAATTATAGGCCGAAAATCACCGTCTCCGCGGGCGTTTGAGGGGACGGTCCGAAGCGCGTATTACGGTCAGTGCCTTGCCGTCGATTTCGAACAGGTGAAAGGCTTTTATCGCCGAATCGGCGGCGGTTTCGTCGCTGACGTTGACGTAGGCATAGCCTTTTTTACGGCGGCTGCGGCGGTCGCGCGGAAATGTGACGTCTTCTTCTCCCGTACCGTACTGGCGGAAGAGTTGAAGCAGATCGTCCTTTGTAGCTTCGCGGGGATAGCCCGCAACAAATAAGCGAATCATATGATGCTCTCTGCGAGCACGCTATCGCGGAAAGCTTCCCAAGTCCCTGCTTCGATAGCGTCACGTGCTTCACGCATGAGATTATTGAGCACGTATACGTTGTGATAGGAGAGCAAGCGAGGACCGAGCATCTCATTCGAGCGGAACAAGTGCGCAAGGTAAGCGCGTGTAAACGTCTTGCATACATAACAGTCACATGTCGCGTCAACGGGTGAGAAGTCACGCACGTTCGCGGCGTTGCGGATACTGAATTCGCCCGATCGCGTCATCGCGCGTCCATTGCGGCCACATCGCGTCGGGTACACGCAGTCGAACATGTCGATACCGCAGTCGACGGCCATAACGATGTCACGCACGGTGCCCACGCCCATCAAATAACGCGGCTTCTCACGCGGCAGAAGCGACGCCGAGAAACGGGCGAGCCGGTACATCTCCTCACGCGTCTCGCCCACCGAAAGTCCGCCAATGGCGTAGCCGGGAAGATCGAGCTGCGTGATAGCTGCAGCGCTGCGTTCGCGCGCCGCTTCGTCAAGGCCGCCTTGCACGATCGCAAACAGTGCGGTCTTTTCGCCGCGCGTTCGCGCGGCAGCGCTGCGTTTCGCCCATTCCGCGGACAAACGGACGGCTTCGTCAATCTCGCGTTGCGGCGCGGGTAACTTCACGCACACGTCGAGCTGCATTGCAATATCGACGCCGATCGCTTCTTGGAATGCGACGACGTTCTCGGGTGTGAACCGGTGGCGGCTCCCGTCGATGTGCGAGGAGAACGTGACGCCGTCTTCATCGAGTTTGCGGCGTGCTTCCAAACTGAATACTTGAAAGCCGCCGCTGTCGGTAAGAAGCGGTCCGTGCCACTGCATGAACTCGTGCAGTCCGCCCGCCTCGATCAACAAATCGAGTCCGGGGCGCAGCCACAAATGGTACGTGTTCGCCAGAACGATCTGCGAGTGCGCGCTTTGCACTTCATCGGGTGTGAGGCCCTTCACGGTTCCGGCCGTTCCGACCGGCATGAACGTCGGCGTCTGGACGATGCCATGCGTGAGCGCGATCGTTCCGCGGCGCGCAGCGCCGTTGCTGTTACGAAGCGTGAAGAACGGCTTTTGCATTGGTGTATTCGGGCGGCGGATCGGCTTGGAATTCCATCTCGCGTCCCGTACGCGGATGCCGGAACGAAAGGCGCCATGCATGCAGCGCTTGCCCGGGGAGATCGAAACGCGGATCCGTTTTACCGTAGATGGGATCGTTCACGATCGGATGACCGAGCGCCGCCATGTGCACGCGAATCTGATGTGTGCGTCCGGTTTCCAGCCGAAAGATGAGTTCCGCCGCGTCGCGCAGCCGTTCGCGAATTTCGTAGTGCGTGACTGCAGGTTTGCCTTCGGCCGTAATTGCGTACTTCAGGCGGTTGTGCGGATCGCGTCCGATTGCGCCGTCAATCGTGCCTTTGGGATGCGAGGGAATACCGGCGACCAAACCGAGATATTCGCGCGAAATATGTCGAGCTTTCATCGCTTTCCCGAGCGCGCTCAATGCGGTTTCGGTTTTTGCTATGACCAGCAAGCCGGAAGTGTCGCGGTCAAGGCGATGCACGAGTCCCGGCCGCAGCACGTTACCCGGCAGGGCTTGGACATGGGCAAGCAATGCGTTGACCAGCGTTCCGCTCGTCGCACCGTGTGCGGGATGCGTCACCATTCCGGCAGCTTTGTCGACGACGATGACGTCGTCGTCTTCGTACACGATGCTCAGATCGATCGCTTCCGGTTCAACGATCAATGCTGGACGTTCGTGCAGTTCGTAATCGATGACGTCGCCTTCGGCAACGAGGTGGCTGCCTTTTACCGTGCCGCCGTTTACGCGAACGTCGCCGCGTTTTACCGCCTCAGTGACGAGCGAACGTGAGAATCCGGTATGGTGCGCGATGATGACGTCGGCACGCTTACCGGAGTCTTCAGGCGTGACGACGAGTTGCAAGGCTTGATAAGATCAGTAGAATCACACCCACGGTGATGCACGAATCGGCTATGTTGAAGATGTTGGGCCAAATGCGATAGAAGTCGATGAAGTCGACGACGTAGCGCAGGTGCAGCCGATCGATGATGTTGCCGATCGCTCCCCCCAAGATCATGCCGAACGCGATACGCACGAGCAGCGAGTGATGCGCCTGTTCGCGGAACGAGAACCAGAAAATCAGCAACACGACCAGCGCCATGCCGATGAGTAGTACCGGAGAGGAGCCGAACAGTCCGAATGCGCCATGCTGGTTTTGTTCGTACGTCCAGCGCAACAAATGCGGGATTACGAACCGGCTCTCCCCCGGCAAAAAGTTTGCCACGATCACATGCTTGGTGAACTGATCGAGGGCGACGACGATTGCTGCTACGACGAACAGCTGCGCCGTCTCAAAGCTTCGGCTGCGGGACAAATTGATAGAACCAGCCGGCGATTCGTA
>CAZRQS010000095.1:0-9985 GCA_964602255.1 uncultured bacterium
CGCGGGATTCGCGCGGTTGACTGCAATCGCGCCTATCGGCGCTGCGCTTTCGCGATCGAAAATCGGATGCCACGATGCGCCGCCGTCGGTCGACTTGTAAACACCGCCGCCCGCGCCTCCGGCGTAGTACAGCAGCGGATCGCTGTCGCTTCCCGCAACCGCGGTCGCGCGGCCGCCCGAGATCGCCGGGCCGATGGAGCGATAAGCCAAATTCGCGAAGACTCCACCGTTCGCTGCCGTCGCGGGAAGCTGGAAACGATGTTACGACGCGGCGGTCTTTCTTTTCTGCCTTAGGGCAGAGGAAGCAGCGAGCCCGCGGGCGCGGTCGTCTGAGTGCCGGCAGCGGGCACCCCGGATTCGACTAACTGCCGGTACGCGATGAGCCGGTTCGTATTCTTGGCGGCGTCGAGCTGCAACTCGTACGAGTCCTGAATGGCTTTGGTCAGATCTTGCGTGTTGTAGGTGTACGAGAAGCGTTTTAAGCTCTTGAGAATGTTCTTCGTCTGCAGGTTGAGCGTCGCGTACGATTCTTGCAACTGCACCCCCGCGCGCTGATAGGTCGGGTAGTTTGAACTGACGATCTCGCCTTTGAGGCGAGCGTCTTCGATCTGCGAGCGCAGCGCCTGCAGGCGTACGCTTTGCGGATCGTATTTTTGCGCTTCGTTGAGCGTAAGCAACGCGTCGTCGAAGTCGCCTTTGCGATAATCGGCCTCAGCGATCGCCGCCGAGACTTGCGAGAATCCGGCACGCGCGCGCGGATCGTGGGGATTGACTCTGAGCGCAAGCCGGTACGCGATCTCGGCTTCGTGGTAGCTGCCTCGCGAGAGCGCAACCTCGCCTTGGTTCACGCGCGTATTGACGATCCAATTTTCGATGGAACCCGCGCAGCCGTCCAGGCCCGTGATGAGCACGGCCGCGCATGCAAACGTTCGAACGATCCTATTTACCATGATTCACAAGATGGGCGACCACGGCGATGATCCACGCCGCCGGCCAGAGTAAAAATTGCGACACCAGCCACCCGATAATCGCGGTCAATGAGAGGTAGAAGACCATGGCTTTGACTTCCTGGTGCGGACGCTCCCCTTTGACCGCTTCGTCCACGATAATGGATGAGGTCGGATCCACGAAGAACGTAAACGCGACCGTACCCACGCCGTTGATGATGCCGGAGATGCCGATAGCGGTACGCGCGACGTTCACGTCGAGCACGCTCGCGTAATACGCCGCGACAACGCCGATGGCATAAATTCCCGTCACCACGACGTTGAATATCAACAGACGCCGCGGAATGTTGCGCGCCGAAAAGCTAAAGATTTCGCTGTAATGCGGCACGCGCAGCTGCGAGATGACCTGCCAGAGTACTCTCGGGTCGAAGAGGCGCGCAAGCGAATGCGGTAAGGACTTGGTTCGCTCGAACGAGCGCACGCCGCGCACGTACATATAGACGAACATCGGCAGCATCAGGCTGCCCAGAATCGTTCCCACTGTTCCCGCGACGATGATGAGGCGCAGCTGCCATTCGAAACTGTGCTGAATTTGCGTGACCAAAACCGGCGTGTCCGGCAATGGAGGATGACGCGAAAGCAGCGCCTTTACGGCATTTCCGGCTCGGTCCGAAAGCGGTCCAAGCATAAGCGTGTAGATAAGCGTGGCAAGGCGGCTTGCCGTGACGAACAGATTGAAGAGCGAGATCGAAGTCGCGATGCGGCCCGTTCGAACGCCCGCAAGGCGCGCCGCATACGCACCGATTTGAATGGCTTGCACGACGACGTTGATTGCAAGCGCGACGATGAGTTGCCAGGTCCAGAACGGAACGCTCGCCACGGCGGGCGCAGAGTTAAGCAGCGCTTCTATTCCATTCGACGGACGCTTCGTCGACCGGCCCAAGGACGCACAGGCCGAGGTTTTCTTCGCACAGCAGTTCCTGCGCGAGTTCTTCAATTTCTTGTGCTGTAACCGCTTCGACCTTCTCTTCGATTTCTTCGGTGGTGAGCTCGCGCCCAAGTGAGAACTCGCTGCGACCCAGACGAATCATGCGGCTGGACGTGCTCTCCAACGAAAGCGTGAGGCTGCCCTTGATATGTTCCTTCGCCAGGCGCAGCTCCGACGCGGTGACTTCTTGTTCGCGCAGATTCGCGAACTGCTCGCCGATGACGGTGACGCATTCGCTGACATTCTGCGGCGATGTTCCCGCATAAACGGCGAAGAGACCCGCACCGCGGTACGCCGCTTGAAACGAATACACGGTGTATACCAGACCGCGCTTCTCGCGAATCTCTTGGAAAAGCCGGCTCGACATGCCACCGCCCAAAATGGTGTCCATCACCGAAAGCGCGTAGCGGCGCTCGTCGCGTACGGAGAGTCCGCGTGTGCCCAGCACAACGTACGCCTGCTCGCTGTCTTTATGGCGGAAAAGCCGGTTAGGCGTCGTTTGCGGCGATTCCGGTACAGGAAGCTCGCACGAGCCCTCAAACGTTGCGAAAGCCCTTTCGAACATCTCCACGACGTTGTCGTGGTCGACGTTGCCCGCTGCTGCGACGACTACCGAATTGGGCGCATAGTGACGCTTCATGTGCTGGCGCAAATCGTTGGGTGTGAGCTTCGTCACCGTGTCGGCAAAGCCAATCGTCGGCGCGCCGAGATCGCTTCCGTGCCACATGGTCTGAATGAAGAGATCGTGGATGAGCTCGTCCGGCGAGTCATCGTACATCTTGATCTCTTCGAGAACGACCTTTTGTTCTTTCGCGAGTTCTTCCGGATCGAAGCGCGAGTTCAAGAACATGTCGGTGAGGACATCGACCGCAAGCGGCAGATGCTGGTCCATCACCTTGGCGTAGTAACAGGTCGTTTCTTTATCGGTGAATGCGTTCAGATTACCGCCGATACCATCCATCTGTTCGGCGATTTCGCGCGCCGAGCGACGCTGTGTGCCCTTGAAGAGCATATGCTCCACGAGGTGCGAGATACCGCGGCGTTCGGCGGGTTCGGCGGCCGAACCCACATCCGCCCAAATTCCGAGGGACGCCGAGCGAAAGGCCGGCATTGATTCGGTTACGATGCGGACACCGTTCGTGAGCGTCGTCTTACGATACATGTCCGCCTTCATTTAAAATTGGCGCGCGTCCAATCCTGGTCCCAGAAGACGCCCTCCCCTTGCCGTATGCGGCGAACGAACGAGGAAGTGCGCTCACCGCGACGGACGCTGAGCGTGAAAACCGTGCGTGAGGTAGGTTTGGCGAGGTCTCCGGCCACCACGATATCTTTCCCCACGCGCAGCGGAACCGTGGTCCAGACGTCGACCTCGTCGACGTTCGAAGCGGCGAACGTACGCTCCACGAGCGCTACCACTTCCGAGATGAATTGATCGCGTGTAAGCGCATGATGAAAATGCACGCCGGAGAGGTGGAGGCCCGCCACGGTGCGCGAGCCGACGCCGTCGGCATAGACGTTCAGCACTTGCGCCGGCCATTCGGTCATGAAGAGCTTGCGTCCAATCGAAACCGCAAGCGGCTTTTCATTGCCGGCGGCGCGGGCATACGCATCGGTACGGTCGACGCTTGGCGGCGCCGTGGGGAAAAGCACCTGCGCCGCGAGCGCGACGATGCTAATAACTCTGAGCAAAATAGGCGTTGACCACAGCGGGCTCACCGCAAGCGACACACTTCGCACCCGGCGTTTGCAGCGCACGCGTATTTCTCGTCGTCGCGCCTGTTGCCGCTTTCACTTCCGCTTCACATTCCGGGCGACCGCACCATGCAATGTCGATCATACCGGCGCGCTCCTTGCACATCGCAAAGAACCGCTCGCGATCCGTAACGGTAAACGTATGTGAGTCTAAAAACGCTTTCGCTTGCGCGTACATCGACGCGTGAATCTCGTCGAGGAGTTCGCGCAGCTTACTCGCAAGCGCATCGAACGAAACGCTGACTTTTGCGCCTTCTTCGCCCTTCTCTTTGTCGCGCCGCACCAGCGTCACGCTCGAGTTTTCGAGATCGCGCGGGCCGATCTCGATGCGCACCGGAACGCCGCGCATCTCCCATTCCGCGAACTTCCATCCCGGCGTTTGATCGCGCTCGTCAACGCGCACGCGGTACCCTTGCTGCCGCAACTGTTTCGCTAATTCGTGCGCTTTCTCGACGGGCGCAGTGTTATCGCCGCGCACAATCGGAACGAATACGGCTTCAATCGGCGCAAGCTTTGGCGGAATGCGCAAACCACGGTCGTCGCCGTGCGTCATGATGACGGCACCGAGCATGCGCCACGACATACCCCATGATGTGGTGTACACGTGCTTGATCTTCTGATCCGTGTCCACGAACGTGATGTCGTACGCCTTGCTGAAGTTTTGTCCGAGATCGTGCGAGGTTCCCGACTGCAGCGCCTTACCGTCGGGCATGAGCGCCTCAATCGAATACGTTTCAACCGCGCCCGGAAAACGTTCGCTCGCACTCTTCACGCCGGCGTACACGGGAATCGCCGCAACATTTTCAGCGAAATCTTTGTAGACCGCCAGCATCTGCTCGGTCTCTTCGCGCGCTTCTTTTGCGGATGCGTGCGCGGTATGTCCCTCCTGCCAGAGGAACTCCATCGTGCGCAGAAACGGACGTGTCGCCTTCTCCCAGCGCACGACGTTCGCCCATTGATTGATGAGCACGGGCAGATCGCGATGCGATTGAATCCACTGCGCGTACATGACGCCGATGATGACTTCCGACGTGGGGCGAATCGCTAGACGCTCTTCGAGCACTTCCTGTCCGCCCTGCGTCACCCACGCGACTTCCGGCGCAAAACCTTCGACGTGCTCGGCTTCGCGCATCAGCAAGCGCTCGGGAATGAACAGCGGAAAATACGCGTTCTCATGACCGGTCGCTTTGAACCGCTCGTCCAGATGCTTCTGAAGATTCTCCCACATGCCGTAGCCGGCGGGCCGCAGCACGACGCATCCCCGAACGGGCGAATACGAAACCAGTTCGGCCCTCAGGCAGACAGCGGTATACCATGCCGAGAGATCGTCGCCTTTGGGCGGGATCCGCTCGACGAACTTCTCTTCAACAGCGTCGGACATGACCGGCCCCGATTCGGAAGAATGGGCGGCGGCGCCTGCCCCGAACGAGCCCACCATGCCCAAACTTACCCGCATTTATACGCGAACCGGAGACGACGGAACGACGGGTCTGGTCGGCGGAGGGCGCGTCAAGAAAAACGATTTGCGGATCGAATCCTACGGAACGCTCGACGAACTTTCCAGTTTTATCGGCGTTGCGCGCACGTATTTGCGGCCGCACATGCAAGACGACCAAGCCGTACAACGGCTCGATGCGTGGCTCGCATGGACGCAAGACGCGCTCTTCAACCTTGGTGCGGAACTCGCGACGCCGGCCGCAAAGCGGTGGGAGGGCATGCCGCTTGTATCGTTGGACGATGCGAGGGCGCTCGAGCGCGCAATCGACGAAGCGCAAGCCGATCTCCAACCGCTCGCAAACTTCATTCATCCGGGCGGACAGTTTCCCGGAGCGTTTCTGCACGTCGCACGAACAGTCTGCCGCCGCGCAGAACGTTTGCTCGTGACACTGCGCGACGAACAGCCCGAAATCTCGGATGACTGCGTGCGTTACGTAAACCGTCTATCCGATGCGCTTTTCGTGTGGGCGCGCTGGATCAACAATCGCCTGCATGACAGCGAGCATCTCTGGAACGCAAAGACAAAGGCGCCTCCGCCGAAGCCTTAAGCAGCAAGCGACATAGGCGTTCCGCTGCTTTCCTTCCCCGGTAGCAGTCCGGCGAGGCGTCCGTAGAGCGAAATCGTCTCACGGCGATGTCCGGTGAGCCGCTCGATTTCGCGCAGGCTGCGCCCCTCTTCCAATAATGCGAGAATGCGTCGCTGTTGGTCCGGGGTCAACGTATTCATACGTGCTACTCTGCTGCGCAGGTCTCTCCGCCCTGCTATCCACTGGCCGCTTTTGGCGCCCGAATCGTTCCGTTTGGCGCGCCGGGCGTGTTATAAGCGAGTATGGGTCATTTGGTTCCGACGGTTGTTGAAAATACCGCGCGCGGCGAGCGCGCATTCGACATTTATTCGCGATTACTCAAAGACCGCATCATCTTCGTCGGCGGCCCGATCGACGACGACATGGCGAGCTTAGTAATCGCGCAGATGCTCTTTCTCGAAAAAGAAGATCCCGATAAAGACATCGACATGTACATCAACAGTCCCGGCGGCAGCGTTACCGCTGCACTGGCGATTTACGACACGATGCAATTCATCAAACCTGACATCGCAACGATCTGCGCGGGCTTTGCCGCTTCGGGCGGATCCGTCTTACTGACGGGGGGCGCTCGCGGTAAGCGAATGGCACTCCCCTACAGCAAGGTTTTAATTCATCAGCCCTGGGTGCAGCAGGTCGGAGGCCAAGCTACGGATATCGAGATCCACGCGCGCGACCTGATTGCCACGCGCCGCACGCTCGCGGAGCTCTATGCGGAACGCACGGGACAGCCTGAGGAAAAAATCATGCGAGACCTCGAGCGCGACTTTCACATGACCGCGCAAGAGGCAAAAGAATACGGACTGATCGATGAGGTTCTGAAGACGAACGGACGCGCACCCGCTCCCTCATCGTAGCGCAAAATCACACCCGCTCCCGTTCTTCTATCTGAAGTATGTTTTTCGAAATGCCGTAACGCAGCAGTGCTGCAACCGTTACCGCATCGTTGATCTGTCCCGAAGCTGCCGCGCGAATCGCAACCTCTTCGGGTATTCGCACCAGCTCGATCGTTTCGACCGGTTCGAATTCCGTGTCGACGTGTTCGATGCCGTGCGCCAGAAAAAGTTCGACCGGCACATCCATGATCGACGGAATCTCGAAAAGGTGGCCCAGCGGCTCCCAATGGCTCGCTATGACGCCCAGTTCTTCGCGGGTCTCACGCCGAGCGCATTCGAGCGCCGTTTCTCCTTCTTCAGTGCCACCTTTGACAATCTCAAGCACTTCGGCTTGCGCGCCGAAGCGAGGCTGCCTCGTGAAAAGCAAGTCACCTCCGTCGGCGACGATAACCGCCGAGCAAGGTGGAGTCACAATAAGCACATGTTCGCCGCTGACACCGCTAGGGTGAACGATTGAATGCGCTTCCACCGACAAGAAAGGATTGCGGTAGACTTCGCGTGAGCCCAGACGCTGATAGGTCTTCATGGCGGATAAAGACTTCTTGTAGGGCGGGGCGCGCTCTTCTGCGAACCGGGGCGGAATGTCCTTAGCCGCCCGCCTGTTTGCCACCACCAACGTCGATAAGCTTCGAGCACTCTCGAAACAGAAGATTCTTAGGCGGGCCCTCACCGCGAAAGACTTGGTCGCCATCGGCCTCGGGACGATGATCGGCGGCGGCATCTTCACCACGGTGGGCACAGGCGTCAAAGGCGCAGGCCCGGCCGTCATCATCTCGTACTTGCTGGCGGGCTTGACCTCGTTCTTTGCCGCGCTCTGCTACGCCGAGCTTGGAGCGATGGTGCCCATCGCCGGCAGCGCGTACACGTATACGTACGCCACGCTCGGAAAGGTCTTCGCGTGGATCATCGGCTTCGCACTGCTCTTCGAATACGGAATTAGTGCGGCGCCGGTTGCGCAGCAGTTCTCGGCGTCGATACAGGACGTGCTGAAAAGCTTCGGGCTTGCGATCCCGGTGTGGGCGCAGTCCTCGAATCTCGTCGTTCACGGTGCGTGGTGGGTCCCCCTCAATTGGGACTTCGGGCATTCACAATTCGACATCATCGCGGCGCTGTTCGTCTTGGGCTTGAGCGTCATTCTTTCAATCGGCATCCGCGAGTCTGCGACAACGAACAACATCTTCGTCGTCCTGAAAATCTCGGCGCTGCTGGTGTTCATCGTGGCCGGTGCGTTCTTAGTGCACCTGAGCAACTGGCACAACTTCAATCCCGTTGGGTGGGGCAAACTCTCGCCGTTCGGCGGAGCAGCGGAAGGCAATTTTCAGCCATACGGAATCATTCCGATCTCCGCGCTCATCTTCTTCAGTTATATAGGCTTCGATACGGCTACGACCACGGCTGAAGAATGCAAAAACCCGCAATACGACGTGCCGATGGGCGTCATCGGCGCGCTCGTCATAGGTACGCTGATTTACTGCGCGACCGCCTTAGTGCTCGTCGGCGCAGTGCCGTGGAATAAAGTTCCGGTCAAGGATCCGCTCATCTACGCGCTTGCGCCGCTGCACATGCCGGTGTTGAACTGGATCATCACGATTGGCGTACTTGCCGGCACAACCAGCGTCGCACTCGCCTCGCTGCTGGGCCAAACGCGCATCTTCTACGTGATGGCGCGCGACAAAATGCTCCCGCCTGTGGTTGCCAAGGTGCATCCGCGATTCAAGACCCCGGTACTTACGACAATGCTCACCGGCATTGCGGTCGCTATCCTTGCGCTCATCGTTCCGCTCACGCAGCTCTTGTATCTGGTAAACATCGGAACACTTATCGCGTTTGCCGTCGTCTGCGCGGCCGTGCTCTACCTGCGCAAACGGCGACCGGACATCCCTCGGTCATTCCGCGTACCGTTCGTGCCGCTTTTCCCGATCTTGGGCATCGTCTTTTCACTGTTTTTGGCGATTTTCGGCCTCTCGCGCACGACGTGGGTTTGGTTCGGACTTGCGCTGGCCGTAGGTTTAGTTATTTTCTTTGCCTACGGGTACCGCAATTCCAATCCGGAAGAGATCGAACCCGTCGTCGAGCCCGAAGGCTTACAAGAAGTTGTATAGCGTTAAAATACGCGATATTGGGAATGCTGCTTTCGAAGCCGGCTACGGCAGAATAAGGAGCATCCATGGCAGCACGCAAGAAAAGCACTGCGCGAAAGAGCACGGCACGCAAATCAACGACGCGTAAGTCCACAACCCGCAAGTCAGCCGCAGGCCGCAAAACCACAAGCCGTAAAACGGCGGCTGCGGCCGGCGCTGTAAAACGCGCGGTTAAGAAAGCGGCGGAAAGCGCGAAAAAGGCGGTAAAACAAGCACCCAAGACCGGCCACGCGGCGGCGCAAGCGCTGATGATGACCGGCAACGTTTTGGAAACCGGTGCGGCGATCGTCGAAGGCCTGACGAGAGAACTTGAAAAACCGCTCAAAGGGAAGAAATCAGTCGCGGGAACACGTGGCACGCGCGGCCGGCGCGCTAAGACTTAGACGGCGTGCAGAATACTCGCGAAAATCTCAGCCGTTTCCACTAGTCGCGGACCGGGGCGGTTGACGTAGGCATTGCCGTCGACGCACGCAACGCTCGCTGACCGTACTGCTCGCAAGTCGTTCCAGCCAGGCAGCGTTCGCAGCGCGTTCGCTGCCTCGCGCGTTTTCGCTAAATCGAATCCGCACGGTGCGAGGATGATGACGTCCGGATCGGCGTCGTCAATCGCCTGCAGCTCGATCGTTTGCGAGTTTGTACCGGCGTTGGCAAGTACCGGAACTCCGCCCGCGAGCTCGATGAGGCCCGGCGTCCAATGACCAGCGCCCATCAACGGATCCGTCCACTCGAGTAACAATACGCGGGGACGTACCTGACCGGACACGCGTTCGCGCACGGCGCGCTCACGTTCGCGAAGGTGCGCAACGAGTTGCGATGCGCCGGTTCCGCGCTCCGTTAATTCGCCTACGGTGAGGATGTTCGCGTACACGTCTTCAAGCGAAGAAGGTTCGAGCGAAATGATGCGCGGATCGCTCGAAAGGCGCTTTGCTGCGCGATCCACGATGCTGTACGAAACGGCGCAGACTGCGCAAAGCTCTTGGGTAATAATGAGGTCCGGAGCGAGGTGCTCCAACAGATCGGCATCGAGGTGATACAGGCTCGAGCCTTGGTGCAAACTGCGGCGGACGTGACGGTCGATTTCTCCGGGCGTCCCCGCCGACGGTAGCGCGGACGATGTTAGTCTCGGGAGATGTTGTGCTTGCGGCGGAAAGTCACATTCGTGCGTGATGCCGACGACATC
>CAZRQS010000096.1:0-9966 GCA_964602255.1 uncultured bacterium
GTCGGGCGGTAGAGCGTGCCATGAAGAAGATCGTACAAATTGCCGCTGCCGCATTGGCACTGGGTGTGGGCATGTTTACCTTGGCGCCACAGCAGGCGTCGGCGCAGCCGCTGAATGTGACGCGCGCAACGCTGAAAAACGGCCTGCAAGTCGTGGTCGTGAACGACCCGCTGGCGCCTGTCGTGAGCACCGTTCTCAACTATCGCGTAGGCGGCAACGAACAACGGTATCCCGGCGAAGCGCACGCGCTCGAGCACATGATGTTCCGCGGAACGCCGGGCATCTCTCAAACGCAACTGTTCGAGATTTCGCAGCTGATGGGTGGTTTCTACGACGCCGATACGCAGTCCGAGATCACGCAATATTTCTTCGACGTGCCGGCGCAGTATTTGGATGTGGCATTGCGCGTCGAAGCCGATCGCGCAAAACATCTGACCCTTTCCTCGTCGGGCTGGCATGACGAGAGCGGCGCCATCAAGCAAGAGGTCACGCAAGACGACAGCGTTGCCATCCAGAAGCTGTTCGAGCGTACGATTCTTCCGTCGATTTTCAAGGGAACGCCTTATGAGAAAGACGTACTCGGAACGCTGAATTCGTTCAACCATCAGATCAACGCGAACGTGCTGCGCAAGTTCTACGAGACGTGGTATCACCCGAATAACGCAGTCTATGTTATTACCGGCAACGTCGATGGGCCGGCGACCGTCAAGCTCGTAGATAAATACTTTGGAAGCATTCCAGCGGCGCCGCTTCCGGCTCGTCCGAAAGTCGTGCTGCAACCGCTCAAGGCCGCGACGTATCACGTCGACAGCGATCAGCCGTATTCCATCGTGGCGCTTTCGTACCGTCTGCCTGGATGGAAAGACAAAGATTACGCGGCCGCGCAGATTCTGGAATCGGTGCTCAACAACCAGCGCGGCGATCTTTATGGTTTAGTGGCCTCCGGAAAAGCGCTCTATGCCGGATTCCAGGACATTCAATCCCATCCGTACGCAACGGCCAGCGTCGCGGTCTCGGTCGTTCCGGTGACCACGAAAGCGGAGACTGCCGCTGCGGATATTCGGGCAGTGCTTGGCGCATACCGCAAAAACGGGCTGCCGGCAGACCTCGTAGCCGTTGCCAAGCAGCGCGCCATTGCCGACGCGCAGTTCCGCGGCAACTCGATTCAAGGTCTGGCGTTCGAGTGGAGCGATGCGGTTGCGCTGCAAGGCGAAACTTCGCCCGATCAAATGCTTACGGCGATGAAAAGCGTGACAGTGGACGACGTGAACCGCGTATTCCGCAAATATGTCGATCCGAACCGGGCAATCGTTGCCTTCGCCGTTCCGAAGAATCTGGGCAACGTGCGCGCCGGCGCAAACGCGCTCGCGAAAGAAAACAACACGATTACACCGGAGAAGCCGCAGCCGCTGCCGTCATGGGCGCAGGTCGCGTTTGCGAACGTTCGAGTGCCGGCGCAAACAATTCATCCGGTTTCCATGACGCTGTCTAACGGTTTGCATTTGATCGTTCAGCCAGAGCACGTCACGAAAACGATTGAAGTGCACGGCTCGGTGCTCAGCAACGAGGCGATTCAGGCTTCGCCCGACAAGCAAGGCGTAGCGGACATCGTTACCGGATTGTTTCCCTTCGGGACCACGACGTATAGCCGGCTTCAACTACGCGAGCAACTCGATCAAATCGCTGCGGACGTAACCGCCGGTACCGACTTCTCGCTTCGAGTGTTGAGCGAGAACTTCGACCGCGGCGTGCAACTGTTGGCCGACGAAGAACTGCACCCGGCGTTTCCTGACGCGGCGTTTCAAATCGTGAAGAACCAAGCTGTCGGCGCACTTACCGGCGAGATGACGTCGCCGGATCATCTCACGAGCGTCGCGCTGAACAAAGCGTTGTTCCCGCCCACGGATCCCTTGCAGAAATTCGCGACGCCGCAAACCGCCGGCGCCGTTACGCTGCCGGACGCTAAATCGTATTACTCGAGCGTTTACCGTCCCGATATGACGAGCGTCGTCGTGATCGGCGATATTACGCCTGAGCAAGCAAAAGCAACGTTCGAGAAGTACTTTGCGGGTTGGACGGCGCAAGGCCCGAAACCCGACGTCACGCTGCCGCAAGTGCCGAAGAACACCGCTACGAGCGTGGTTGTTCCCGACACCGGCCGCGTGCAATCCGAAGTTCAACTCGCGCAGGTCATGAACGTCAAGCGAGCCGATCCCGATTGGGCCCTGCTGCAGGTGGCGAACAACGTTTTGGGCGGTGGTGGCTTCGGTTCCCTATTGATGGACGATCTGCGCGTGAAACACGGATTCGTGTACAACGCGTATTCGGCAATGCAGTCGAACAAAAATCGCGCGACCTTCACGATCGGCTACGCGTGCGATCCGGATAAAATCATTCCGGCCCAGCAGCTGGCGCTTACCGATCTGCGAGCGTTGCAAGGCGGTAACGTTCCATCTGCGCGCTTGGAGCGTAGTAAAGCGATGCTGATGAGCGACGTTCCGCTGCGCGAAGCGAGCTTCGACGGCGTTGCGACGCAGCTGCTGCGGTTCGCGACACTCGATTTACCGCTGGATCAAGCAGCGATCGACGCGCAACGAGAGCTCGGCGCCACGCCCGATAGCGTAAAGGCCGCGCTCGCCAGATGGATCGTTCCCGGTGACTTCGTGCGCGTCGTCAAAGGCCCCGGCCCCAAGTAACGATGCCAACCTCAGACCCACGGCGCATTCGCGCCGTGGGCTTTGATTTCGATCACACGCTCGGGCTCGACAACAAGCTCGAGCGTGTGGCGTTTCTGCGGCTGCTCGACGACGTGTGCGTGCAGGGCGGACGCTGCATCGGCACACTGGCACAGGAGATCGAACGTATCGACACGCTGCTCGCCGATCAGCGCGGCGGCAAATTCACGATAGAAGACGCCGTCGAGAAGTTCATGCGCGAGCGCGGCGCAGCGCAGCCGCGTTCGTGGGTGGACATCTATAAACGAATGTGCGTGGAGATGGTGGACGCGTTCGTGATTCCCGAACCCGAGGTTCGAGAGATGCTCTGGGGCTTACGCGAGCGCGGTATTCCCAGCGCGATTCTCACGAACGGATGGTCTCCGCTTCAGCTGCAGAAAGCGCGAAGGGTCGAGTTCGAGGGGCCCGTCATCGTCAGCGCCGACATCGGCAGTCAGAAGCCCGAGCTTGCGGCATTCGAAGCGCTGGCTGGAGCCCTCGACGAGCCGCTCGAACACATAGCTTTCGTCGGTGACACGCCGGCAAGCGACGTCGCCGGCGCGGCGCGTGCCGGAATGTTCGCCGTGTGGTTCGATGCGGAGGGAGTGACCTATCCCGAAAGCCTTCAGCCGCCATCGGCCGTTATACACAGCCTCGCGGAACTGCTGTCCCTCGTGTAGAACAGCGGCCGCGTGCCAAAGATTACCGGCGGAAACCTTGGAAGCCGCAAACTGAAGTCGCCCAAGGGCATGAACGTGCGCCCCACACCCGGACGCGTCAAAGAGTCGCTCTTCTCGATTCTGCAGACGCGCATCGCTGAATCTCGCTTTTTAGACCTGTTTTCCGGAACGGGCGCGATTGCGTTCGAGGCTGCCTCGCGTGGCGCCCAAGCGGTCGTCGCCGTGGAAGGGCACCGTGAGACCGCCGAGGCGATCAAGGAGGCCGCCGAGCACCTGGGCGTTACGGGAACAGTCACGATTGTGGCTGCGCCTGTGGATCGCGCGCTTTACCGCCTTGACGGCCAGTTCGATATCGTCTACGCGGACCCGCCGTACGACAACGAGGTGCCTCTCCAGATGTTCCGGTTGCTGCTCGAGCGTAATCTGCTCGCGCCGGACGCTCTGGTCATCTTCGAGCACAGCGCGCGGACCATTCTTCCGGAGATACCGGGGTACCGTGGCGTTCGCGAAGAAGTGTATGGCGATGTCGCGCTGGCTTTTTTTACGCCGAGCGGTAACGCCACAGAGCCTGGCACGTGAATAACGGCCGTATCTCTCGCGTCCCCCGCGCCATCTATCCCGGTTCGTTCGATCCTCCCACGAACGGCCACCTCGACGTCATCGAACGAGCGTCGAAATATTTCGGCGAGCTCATCGTTGCCGTCGTCGTCAATCCGCAAAAACGCGAACCCATGTTTACGCTCGAAGAGCGTGAGGAAATGATTCGTGAGTGCGTCGCGCGCCTACCCAACGTGCGCGTCGAACATTTTCGCGGGTTGCTGGCGGACTACGTGCGCTCGCAGGAGGCGGACGTTATCGTCAAAGGTTTGCGCGTCGTCTCGGATTTTGAAAACGAGATGTCGACGGCCCTGATGAATCGTGCGCTCTCGGATGTCGACACGATGTTCCTGATGTCGGATCAGAAATACTCGTTCGTCAGTTCCAGCATCGTCAAAGAAGTGTTCTTTTTGGGCGGCGACGTCGCAGCACTGGTTCCGGATCCGGTGATGCGCGTCATGGCTACAAAGCGGGCAACGCTTCGCAGCTCGAATTAAACGGAGGAATCGCATGTCGGTCTATCGCGTTCTGGAGAAACTCGAAGCTTACGTTCACGAAGGAACGTGGCTGCCTGCAGGCTACCGCGTTCTGAGCGAAGAGCGCCTGGTTGAATTCATCGAGAAAATTCGATCCTCGCTTCCTGAGGAAGTTGGGCGCGCAAAGCTCATTGCGAAGGATCAGGAGCGCATGATTCGTGCGGCTCAAGAGAAGGCGCAAGCCATCGTGACCGAAGCAACCTCCAAACACGAGGAATTGCTCGACGATCACGAGATCATTCAGCGCGCGCGGACGACCGCCGAGATCGTGCTGCGTGAAGCTGAAGAGCGCGCGCGCAAAGTTCGCGAAGGCGCGGACACCTACGCTGCGCAGTTGCTCGGAGAGCTCGAAGCGCGGCTATCCAACGCGTTAGGTTCGGTCCGCAAAGGCCGCGAAGCCCTCACGCCGCGCGCACAAGTCCCGGCTCAACCGCTCGCTGAAGCTGCTGCTAAGAGCAAACGAGCAGCGTTTGATGCACAAGCAGCCGATGAAACAGCCGCTTTGGAATCGGTGGAATTGGTACAATAGATGCGCTATGCGCGTTGTTATAGCCCGTAATCGCTTGATCGCATACGCCGCCGCTGCCGTCGTAGCGGCCGTTGCGGCGTTTGCACCCACACCGTACTCGTTGATGCTGCCGGGCAACGCGATAGATTTGCGCGCGGTCGTATCCGTCAACGGTCATCAGGCTCCATCCGGTTCGCTTTTCCTGACCGACGTGCGCTTCGCGGCGCGCGCGACGCCGATTCAACTGCTGAACGTCATCATTCCGGGCGTTCAAATCATTCCGACGCACGACGTGTTTCCGCAAGGAACGACCGCCGTGGAATATGACGGCGTGCAACGCGAAGCGATGAGCGAAAGTCAATCGATTGCCGCTTTCGTCGCCGAGCGCTTCGCCGGATACCGCGTTCCGGCGCCTAAGTCGCGTGTGCTTGCGATCTATTTTTCAGCGGACTCACCGGCACGGCATGTTCTTCGACCGCTCGACATGATCGTTTCCGTGAACGGGCATCCGATCGCATCGAACGTTGACGTTACGCGAGCGATGGGACGCGTTAAGGCCGGTGCAGCCGTGCGCATCGCCGTTTTCCGGCGCGGCGAAGAGAAGATGCTGACCGTGCCGACCATGCCGTACAAGGGCCGCACTGCACTCGGTGTATACCTGACGACGATCTATCAGCGTCCCCAAATACCCGTCGCGGTGGCGTTTCATTTGCCGCACGTCGAGGGCAGTTCCGGCGGCCTGATGTTCGCACTGCAAATTTATCGCACGCTGCATCCAATCGCCCACGCCGATGCGCTTCGCGTCGCAGGCACGGGAACGATCGCCTATGACGGATCCGTCGGACCAATCGAAGGCGCGCGTCAAAAGGTGGCCGCAGCTCGCGCAGCCGGTGCGACGCTATTCTTCGTACCGAAAGAAAACTATCCAGAAATCGCCGGGACCCGCGGAATCCGCGTAGTCCCGGTCACCAACTTTTCCGAAGCACTAAAGACGTTAGTCGAAGCGCCTACGTAAAGAACACGCTTTCCGAAACCGCATTACCCGTAAACGACGGACAGACGGTTTGCGCGCTCACTGTTCCCGCGCCTGCGGTTACGCTCGCCGGAAGCGCCGCATAGTGGTAGATCTCCCAAATAAAGCCTTTCGAGAGCGCAACGTTAAACGAGTACGTTGCGCGTGTCACTGCGCCTTGCTTGATCGTAAACACGAACCGGCATGTTGCCGTAATCGTGTTGTCTTGCAGGAGCAGCGTCTCTTTGATGGTCGACGTCGTGTTGTGCGGGTACACCATGATCGGAAGATCGAGGCCAATGCTGCTGCCTATCGGCGGATTAGGCGCACAACCAAAACACGGCAAGTGGGTGCTGTTGTTATACGATGTGGACACGAAGCCGTCGATGAGCGCCGGTGCTGCAACGATCGGTCCGGCAAATGCCGCTGCCGCTGTTGTTCCCGACGCAACAGCGCCGAACGAACCGCCCTGCGCGGTTCGGCCGGATTGAATCAGATCGCCGGAGCTCCCAGTCTTTGTCGACTGAATGGTGCCGCCCGGCGTCACTGCGCTCGAGCCCGAGCCTCCGCCGCACGCGGACAATAGAAGAGTCGCGCCAGCGATAACTCCAAAGAGCGCGGCGCGTGTAACACCAAGCTTCATCGCATTCTCCTCCGAAAACGGTCGCGGATGGAGAAAGCGTACTGCTTGGTTACGGTGCGATAAAAGCGACGAAAGGCTTGGGTCTAAAAGCCTAGACAGGCGGCGCTTGCACGTTTTGCGCGAACGCTTCGAGTCGTGCGCGATCGATGGCTTTCACGCGTCCGCGGTCGAGCTCGACGGCGCCGGCGTTCTTTAAACGAAGGAGCGCACGCGCAGCCATGTCGCGCACGGTGCCCGCTGCAGCGGCAATCTGCGCTTGCGAGAGGTTTTCGACGCCGGGAAGTCCCCGAGTCATACCGACCGATGCTCGCGCATAACCGAGTAAGAACTTCGCAACGCGCTGCAACACGTGCGCAAACGCCAAGTCGGCGATCGTATCGATCGAACGGCGGCGGCCCTGCGAAGCCGACGCGAGAAAGCCGAGCGCTAATTCCGGATCGTTACGTGACGCGTGGAGGACGGCTTCACTCGGCAGCGTGACGACCGTCGCATCCGTCAGCGCTTCAGCACGTGTGGTTGCGCCGCCCTGATCGAAGGTGCCTGAGTCGTTGAGCGTGTCGTGCGTAAGCCGCTCGCCTAGCGTATGGGTCTTCCCGTCGGGCGAGAGCAGCGTAAGAATCACTTTGCCGTGCTTGACGATGCCCAAGTACGGCCACATCTCGCCCTCGTCGAAAATCGTCTCGCCGGCTTTGAAGTGCCGCTCGCTCATCTGCCCTGCCAGGTCGCGGATCGTGCTGGTCTTGGCGGTGGCAAACGGCGGCACGTGCTCGAGGAACTGCTCGCCCTCGGCGTTCTCGTCGATGCGTTCAAGACGCACGGTCCAGCGGTTCGAGCCCAGATTGCGCGCGTCCCAAGAGAACTTGCCGGGGCGCAGCTGCTGCATCTCGTTGCGGAGGGCTCGGGGGTCGGTTTCTTCGTGGATTTCGAGGACCGCGTTCATCGTGAGTTTGTCGAAAGCTTCGAGAATCTGCTCGGTCCTGGTCGCAGGGAGAAGTGAGCGGGCATCAAGCGTGATGGCCGCGGGACGGTTCATAGGCATCGGGGAGGGGGGTTCAGCGTGGAGCCTGGAAACCCCGCCCGCTATGCCCATTTCAGACAACGATGTCGTCGTGATTGCCGGCGCGCGCACGCCCTTCGGCAACTTCGGCGGCGTCCTGGCCGACCTCACGGCCACGGACCTTGCAGTCCACGCGGCGGAGGCCGCAATCGCCCGCAGCGGCGTACCGAAAGACCGCATCGACGACGTCGTGTTCGGCAACGTCATGCAGACGAGTGCGGACGCGATTTATCTTGCACGTCACGTCGGTCTGCGTGCCGGCATTCCGCTCGGCGTTCCCGCGCTTACGCTCAACCGTTTGTGCGGCAGCGGTTTGCAAGCGATTCTGACTGCAGCAAATTCATTGATGCTAGGCCAAACCACGTACGCTCTTGCGGGTGGTACGGAATCGATGAGTCAAGCGCCGCACGTCGTGCGCGGCGCACGCAAAGGGTTTCCACTCGGCGCGCAAGTGAAGTTCGAAGACACGCTGTGGGAAGCGCTCACCGATTCTTACAACGGCATGCCTATGGCGATCACCGCCGAGAACTTGGCGCACCGGTACAGCATTCCGCGCGAGGCATGCGACGAGTTTGCGCTCAAATCGCAAGAAGGCGCAATCGACGCGCAGAGCAACGGTTTTTTCTCCGAAGAAATCTCGCCGGTCGAGATCAAGGACAAGAAAGGCAACGTCACGGTTATCGACAAGGATGAAGGCCCGCGCGCCGGCCTGTCGATGGATAAGCTCGGCAAGTTGCCGCCGCGCTTTCGCAAAGAGGGCGTTGTGACGCCGGGCAATGCGAGCGGTATCACCGACGGCGCCGCAGCGGTCGTGCTGACGACCGTGAAACAAGCGAAAGCCGACGGATTGAACTGGATTGGCCGCCTCGTCGGATCGAGCGTCGTCGGCGTCGATCCCGACATCATGGGCATCGGTCCCGCGGTGGCAATTCCAAAAGCGCTGCAAGCTGCAGGTATTAAGGAAAGCGATCTTGCGGTGATGGAGATCAATGAGGCCTTTGCTCCGCAAGTGCTCGCATGTCTCAAAGAGATGGCCCTTCGACAGGCTAAGGGCGACAACAACGGTGTGAACCTGAACCCGCACGGCGGCGCGATCGCTCTTGGTCATCCGCTCGGCGCGTCCGGTACGCGCATTGCGTACACCGCGATTCACGAACTGCGGCGTAACGGCGGCGGATTTGCCGTCGCATCGGCATGCATCGGCGGCGGTCAAGGCATCGCCGCGGTATTCTCGGCGGAGTAAATGAAACGCTGGCTGACGGCCACGAGATTGCTCGATCTCTTGGCCGTCATCATGGTGTTGTTCGTCATCTACAAGATTTTTGTTGCGCCGCGTTTTCTCAGCAAAGCGTCGGCATATCCCGCACCGCATGTGACGTACGCCACGCTATCCGGGTCGCCGTTTGTGTTGACGAAGCATCGCGGCCGCGTCGTGTTTCTCGATTTCTGGGCTTCGTGGTGCGCACCGTGTAAAGTCTCGTTACCGATGGTCGAGAAGTTTGCGAGAGCGCACCCCGAGGTCGACGTCGTTCCCGTCGACGTCGGAGAACCGCGCGGAGTAGCGGAAGCATTTGCGCGCGCACATCATTTGCAAAACGTCGCGCTCGATCCGAAAGCGCTCTCGCAAGGCTTCTTTCAAATTGACGGTTTTCCGACGATGGTGGTCATCGATCCGCAAGGGCGCGTCCGTGCGACGTGGCCGGGCCTGAATCCGGCAATACAAATGAACATGGCGCACGCAGCACAGACGCTCAGTAAGTCGACGTGATCGTGCGATGCGTCTGCGTAAAGCGCGCGTTGAAGAAGCGCAAACGCTTACGGAACTAGCCCTGCGTTCAAAACGGTCGTGGGGCTACGACGAACCGTTTATCCAGGCGATTATGGACGACATGGTTGTGCGTCCGGAGTATCTGGAGCATGACTACGCTATGGTGGCCGAAGAGCATGGCGCGCTCGTAGCCTATTCGATCCTGCGGGTCGAGAATGACGAAGCGTACCTGCGCGACCTGTTCGTCGATCCGCCGTATATGAGCAAGGGCATCGGCGCGCGCCTTTTTGAGGACGCGCTGGAATTTGCGCGCTCCCGCGGCGCAAAGCGCCTATCACTGACGGCGGATCCGAACGCCGTTCAATTCTACGAGCGCTGGGGAATGCGCGTTGTAGGAGAAGAACCGTCGAGCTTTATTTCGGGGCGAAAGCTTCCGATTATGGCGATGGAT
>CAZRQS010000097.1:0-9939 GCA_964602255.1 uncultured bacterium
ATCAAGATGTCGCTCATCAAGGGCCTGGTCGCCGTGTACATGGTCACGCACTAGCCTGCGGTAACCGGGGCTACATTACCGCCGAGGTCATCGCTAGGTGCGCGGCCTCATTGCGGAAGACAGGGCGCGAAAACGTGCATCGCGCAGAGCTACAATGTTTTGCACAGTAAGCATCTGCGCCGTGCCGAGAGACCCATCGTCGCCTTGTATTTCCTCTCTTTAGCGCTCTCGATACACGACGACAGGAGTTTTGGGAGCGCGTAGATCGACGGCCGCAATGCGGCGGCCGGTCAAGGCAACTTGCGAGAGAATAGGGCCAATCAGAGCCGTCTTCTTCTGCAGATCGGCGTCGTCGCCGAGCAATAACCGCACGCCGCTATGCATCGTCGCGATCAAGTCGCCAAACTTGTCATAGCGAAGCGAACTTACAATGACGTGTGCTCGCGCGAGCATATCGAAATCATCCCGCAGCTGTAGCGCCGATGCGTCTTTGAGGAATGCACCTGCGACCGGCATGTGACCGGATTTCAGCACGAATTCCGGCAATGCGGCGGGCTCATCCAAAGGCTGCAGCACCCGCAAATCGCGATCGACGAGAGCTGCCTGCTTCCCGTAATACAGAACAGCATATGGAACGCGTTCGGTTATCACGATCGCGACCTTCGCCGGCAGAGAGCGATGAATCGCGCCCTGCTTCACGTATGGAATGGCTTCAATGCGCGCCGCCGCCGAATGCATGTTTTGCAGCCAGAGATTGGAATGCGTAGAGATCTGCGCGCGTGAGGCGATCTCGCGCGTTGAAACCACGCGGTTTCCGGCTATCGTAACGCCATTTGGAAAAAATCCGGGCCACGTCGCGGCATAGTACGCACCAAACGCGGCAGCGATGACCACAAGCGCAATCAGAAACCAGAATGGGCGCAGCGCGGCAACGGCGGACTTCTTCTTTCGGCGCGGAGCTCTGCTCATGCAAGCACGAACCGTTCGAGCGCTTCGGCCACGCCGTCGTTTGCGACGTCGGCCACCACCGCGTCTGCCACTTCACGCAGTTCGGGCGGCGCGGATCCCATTGCAACGCCGAACCCCGCCGCTTGTAAGAGCGGTGCGTCGTTCCAAGAATCACCGATGGCCATAACCTCGGTGAGTGGGATACCAAGGTAGCGGGCAACGACTTCCAGCGAAAGGCCTTTATTCACCTTGGAGTTCATAACTTCGAGAAAATACGCAATACTCCGTGTGACGTAAGCCCCATCTCCCAAAAGCGTTTTGACCGCGGGCAACTGCTCGAGGATCGTCTCCGGTTCCGCGATGATGACGGCCTTCGTCGCATCCCACGTTTCGAATTGACGGCGCAATGAGGGCACGATAACCGGTTCGACGCCGGAGATTTTTGCGTACAGCGAAACGTATTGATTGCGGTCTTCGCAGTAGTATCGATCGTTGGCGTAGAGTTGGATGTGCAGTCCCTTCTCACGCGCGTATTGCTCGACTTTGAGCGCCTGCGCATTCGGCAACGGAACGTCTTGCAGCACGTCGTCCGTTTGGGGATCGATGACGGCTGCGCCTTGGTAGCAGACGACCGGCGCGGTAAATTCCAGCTGGCGCACGAACGGCAGCGCCGCGCGGTACATGCGCCCGGTGACGATACAACCTTGCACGCCGTCTTGGTGCATCGCTTTGATCGCGGAGACGACGCGAGGACGTAGGAGCAATTCTTCTCCCAGCAGCGTACCGTCGAGATCGAACGCAACGAGCTTCGGCTTCACGCCTCACCGCTCTGCGCGCGCATCCGCGCGGTGCGCGCGTGCTGCGGAAGGCCTTCAAATTCCGCCAGTGCCGCGAGTATCGGCGCATCGTGCAGCATGCGCTCGCGCGTGTTTTCGACCACGCTGTACGTCCGTAAGAAATCGTCGACGCGCAGTCCTGAGGAGAACCGCGCCGCGCCGGAGGTCGGCAGCACGTGATTGGTTCCGGCGATGTAGTCGCCGCACGCCACCGGTGTTTGGGCACCGACGAACACGGCGCCGGCGCGACGCACATGTGGAAGCCAGGCCTGCGGATCTTCCACCTGCAGCGAGAGATGTTCCGGGGCGAAGCGATCGATAACGTCGTACGCCTGGTGCCGGCTGCGCGCGTGAATCAGATACATCCCGCGTTCGATCGCGTTTCCGATGATTTCGCGGCGATCCGTCTCGTCGAACTTCATCGCCTCGAGCAGTTGCGCACACGCTTCGAGCAGCGAGCGCGACTCGGAAACCACGGCGACGCGCGCCATAGGATCGTGCTCTGCTTGGGCGAGCAGCTCTCCGGAAACATACTCGACGTTTGCAGATTCGTCCGCGACTACGAGTACTTCCGAAGGCCCGGCCAAACCGTCGATCGCACACGCGCCGAAAACTTGCCGTTTGGCTTCGGTGACCCAAACGTTGCCCGGCCCCACGATCTTGTCGACGCGCGCGATTGATTGCGTACCGTACGCGGCCGCCGCAATCGCATGCGCGCCACCGACCGCGTAGAGCTCGTCGACGTCGCAAAGCCAACACGCAAACAATACTGCAGGTGCGACTTTTCCATCGCGCTGCGGCGGTGTGAGGACGATGATACGTTGGACGCCGGCCAGTTTTGCGGGCACGACGTTCATGATGACCGACGAGGGCAGCGCTGCAGTTCCGCCGGGCACGTATGCCGCTACGGCGTCGAGTGGGTGCGCTCGAAACGCGTAGCGCGTTCCGTCTTCCTCGGTATACTCAATGTTGTCACGAAGCTGACGCCGGTGAAACGCCTCCACGCGTTCGCGCGCCAGCGCAAGGCCGGTCACGATCTCGTGCGGCACCAGCGCCCGCGCCTGTTCGTGCATAGGAATGGGCACTCGCAGTTTGCTGATGTCGTACGACGGGTCGTCAAAGCGGCGGCTATACTCTACCAGCGCCGCGTCGCCGCGATTACGAACTTCGGAAACTATTTGGGCAACGCGGTTCGAAATGTCCGCCGGGCATTCCCAGCCTCCACGATACAAACCGGCGAGCGCATCGTAATCGCCGCCCTGGAGAATCTGCAGACTCACGTAAGCGCCGTTTGCTCCAAGCGTTCCACCAGTTCCCGCAGCGCCGCGTATTTTGCGCGAAAACGCACCGGGTTGACCACCAATCGAGCCGTCGACGACGCGATCTCGTCTACGACCACCATATCGTGCTCGCGCAGCGTATTGCCGGTCGCAACGAGATCCACGATAACATCCGAAAGGCCGACGAGCGGACTGAGCTCCACCGATCCGTGCAGCGCGATGATCTCGCACGGCACGTCACGTTCGGCGAAATACGCCTGCGCTGAGCGTTTGAATTTCGTCGCGACGCGCAAGAACGTGGGATAGCGAGCGCCTTCGTGGTAGCCGTCACTTCGCCGCGCTGCAACGACCAAGCGGCATGCTCCGAATCCCAGATCTGCAACTTCGCTCACCGAGCGGTCCGTTTCCCAAAGCACGTCTTTACCGACGATCCCGCAGTCTGCGGCACCGAACTCCACGTATGCCGGGACATCGGTTGGACGAAGCATCAACAATTCGGCTTTTCCGTCGGACGTCATCACTGTTAGGCGGCGTCCCGTTTCCTCAGGTACTTCGATACCCGCAGCGCGCAACCGCCGCGCCGTTTCGTCATACAGCGCGCCTTTCGGCACGGCGATAACGAGGCGCTCGGTCACAGTTCGATCTCCTCGACGGAACCGCCGCGCGCGATGATAACGCGCGGAATGCGCTTGTGACGGGCGTACGAAAGCAAGCCCTCGCGGTCGAGGTTACGCACATCGACGCGTACGCGTAAGCCTTTGCGCCGCTCTCGCGACGCGATGGCGTCGGAGCCGCTGACGAGCACATCAACTTCATTGCGTGGACGCTCGTCTTCGCGCCGCCGTTCCAGTGCAAGCAGAATGCGCTCGACGCCGACCATCCAGCCAACGGCGGGAACGTCGTAGCCGAAGCGCGGTAACAGCGAATCGTACCGGCCGCCGCCGCAGAGCGAAAAGCCGAGATCGTCGATGTAGCCTTCGAAAACGAAGCCCGTATAGTACTCCAGGTCGCGAAGCAGCGCGAAATCGATGTTGATCCGATCGCGGTAGCCGAGTGCGGCCGCGCGTTCCAGAACTTGCTCCAGATCTTCGAGCGCCGCTATGGACTCCGGCGTTTTACAAAGCGGGCGCACGAACGCGATCATCTCTTCGCGCCCGCGCATCATTGCCAGTTTTTTGATCGTCTCATTTTCGATTGCGACGACGTTGCGGTCTGCGATGAGCTCTTTGTAGCGCTGCATGTCCTCGCCCTCGAGTCCCGCCGCCGCAAGCACACCGTCGACGATCGCAGCATTGTTGATATCGAAGCGTGCATCCGGGAGCCCGACTGCATCGAGCGTCTCCATCGCCATGAACAGCACTTCCGCTTCGGCGTCGACGCCCGGACCGCCGATGAGTTCTGCGCCGGCTTGCGTGAACTCACGCATGCGTCCGAGCTGCGGTTCCTCATAACGATAACCGCTCGCAATGTACGACAATCGCAGCGGAAGCGTAGCATTGCGCAGGCGTGCTGAAACGACGCGGGCGATCGGCGTCGTCATCTCGGTGCGCAGCGCGACCGAGGTACCGAGCGGGTCCGTAAAGCGAAACGTCTGCTGCATGAGTTTTACGCCCAGGCCGCGCTCGAGCGCTTCTTCGCTCTCAAACGTGGGCGTAAGCATCTCCGCGTACGACCACGTGCCGAACACGCCGCGAATCGTTTCTTCGATATCGCGTTTGTACGCATACTCTTGGGGTAGCCAGTCCCGAACGCCGGGCGGCAATTTCACTCCGGCAGTCCCTCGTTCACATTCCCGAACCCGAAGATGCGCTCGAGTTCCTGTTTGATGCGATAGTCGCCGGCGAGGGCGCGCGGAAGACGCTGTGTGCGGTTGCCGATGCGCGCCATTACCGGAACGGTTCCGGGCCATTCGTCCAGGATCGCGGCGAGCCGATCGATCTGTTCGCGCGTGTTGACGGTAACGTGCCACCCCGCAGGCGCAGCAACATGCGCGGGACGTTCAAACGGTAAGACTTCGTTTGCGGTGACGGAGATGTCGATCGGCGCGTCCTCGCCCGTCGCACCGCGTCGCTCGCGCATACGCACGCGGCCTTTGACGACCAGAATTTTGTCTTGTTCGAAAAGCGATTGCACTTGCGGATAGAGCTTTGCGAACACGACCACCTCGCAGGATCCCGTCGTATCTTCGAGCTGCGCGATGAGAATTTGCTGGCCGGCTTTCGTCAGCGTGCGCCGCACCGATTGCACCATGCCGGCGACAACGACGAAACTGTCGTCCTCACGCGTGCGCAAGTCTTTGACTGCGACGGCGCCCGTCCGCGCGAGTGCATCCGCGACGTCCGCAAGCGGATGTCCCGAAACGAAGATTCCGAGGGTTTCTTTCTCCCACTGCAGCGCCTGCATCGTCGTCGGCGGTGGAACGAGCGGCAGTGTCGGGGTGAGCGAATGATGCACTTCGGGCGCTTCACCGAACAGCGACGTTTGTCCAAGCTGCGCATCGCGCGATTCCGCAGCTGCAATATCCATCGCGGTATCGAGCGCGCCGAGTTTCTGCGCGCGATTGCCCGGCAGACAATCCAACGCGCCGCATTTGATGAGCGCTTCGAAGACGCGTCTATTGACTTGCTTCGTATCGACGCGCTTGGCCAGTTCGAAAAGATCTTTGAACGGACCGCCCGCTTCACGCGCCTCGAGCACCACACCGACCGCGCCTTCTCCGACGCCTTTGATCGCCGAAAGACCAAAGCGAATTTGGTCGCCGACAACGGCGAAGTCGATCAGCGACGCGTTGACGTCCGGAGGCAATACCGAGATGCCCATTTTCTTCGCCTCGTCGATGTACTCGACGAGTTTGTCCGTGTTGCTCTTCATCGACGACATGAGCGCCGAAAAATACGGGAGCGGATGATTCGCTTTTAGATACGCCGTCTGATACGCCACCCAAGCGTACGCGGCGGCATGCGACTTATTGAACCCGTACCCCGCGAACGGCTCGATGAACGCAAAGAGCTGCTCACCGAGTTTTTCGTCAATACGTGAGAATTCTGCGCAACCTTGTATGAATTTCTCGCGATAGACGGGGATTTTCTCCTTCTGCTTCTTCCCCATGACCTTGCGCAGCTCGTCCGCTTGTCCCATGCTGAAGCCGGCGAGATCGCGCGCCATCTGCATGATCTGTTCTTGATAACAGGCTATGCCGTACGTTTCAGATAGCAGTGCTTCCAATTTCGGATGCAGGTACGTCGGCTTCGTGCGTCCGTGTTTGTTGCTGATGTACTGGGGAATCCATTCCATGGGACCCGGACGATATAACGCAACCAGCGCGATGATATCGTTGAAGTCCGATGGCCGCAGCTCCGTGCAGACGCGAACCATGCCTTCCGACTCGAGTTGAAACACGCCCATCGTCTCGCCGCGCGAGAGCATTTCGTACGTGCGCGCGTCGTCGTCCGGAATCTTCGCGATATCGAAATCCGGATTGGTGGTGCGCCGGATTTCGTCCACCGCGTTCTTCATGACGGTGAGATTGCGCAGGCCCAAGAAATCCATCTTGAGCAACCCAATCTTTTCCGCCCACACCATGTCGTATTGGGTATTGACGCCCGTGTCGCTCTTTGCAAGCGGCGCATATTCCACGAGCGGTCCCGGTGAGATCACGACGCCGGCAGCGTGCGTGCCCGCGTTGCGCGCAAGGCCTTCGATGGCTTTTGCCGTGTCGAGCAGCCGCCGGATCTCGGGCGACATCGCGTACAAACTCTTGAGGTCGGGAATACTTTCGAGTGCCTGCGCAATCGACATCCCGCCCGGCCCGGACGGGATCATTTTTGCGACGCGATCCACATCCGGCAGCGGCACGCCGAGCGCGCGTCCGGCGTCGCGCACCGCAGCCCGCGCCGCCATGGTTCCGAACGTAACGATCTGTGCTACGCGATCCGACCCGTATTTTTCGGTGACGTACTTGATCACTTCGTCGCGCCGCTCTACGCAGAAATCGGTATCGATATCGGGCATCGAGATGCGGTCGGGATTCAGGAAGCGCTCGAACAGCAGATTGTATTTGAGCGGATCGAGATCGGTGATCTTCAAACAATACGAAATGACTGAACCGACGGCGGAGCCGCGTCCGGGCCCCACCGGAATATCATGATCCTTCGCATACTTGATGAAATCCCAAACGATGAGGAAGTACGAGGCGAAGCCCATCTTGAGAATGATGGAGAGCTCGTACTCGAAACGTTCGCGCAGCGCCGCGTCGTTTTGCGCACGCTCCTCACCGTAGCGCTCGGCGAGTCCGCGTTCGCACACTTCACGTAGGTAGTCTTCAGCCGTTTTTTCGCGATCGAGCGGCTCTTGCGGCACCGGAAACGCCGGCAGATGATAGATCTTCTCGGGAATGCGAATATCGATACGCTTGGCGATCTCGACCGTATTATCGCACGCCTCCGGCAAGTCTGCCCACAACTCGCGCATCTCGGCATCGCTTTTGACGTAAAACTGATCGGAGTAGAACTTCATCCGGCTCGTGTCGGACACGGTTTTGCCCGTTCCGATGCAGAGCAGCACGTCATGCGCGGGCGCGTCTTTTTGCTCGAGATAATGCGAGTCGTTCGTTGCAACGATCGGAATGTTCAGCTCGCGCGCTACGCTGACGAGGCCTTTGTTGATGACTTCTTCCTCGGGCATCCCGTGTCGCATCACTTCGA
Source organism: uncultured bacterium (assembly GCA_964602255.1). Taxonomy (GTDB): domain Bacteria; phylum Vulcanimicrobiota; class Vulcanimicrobiia; order Vulcanimicrobiales; family Vulcanimicrobiaceae; genus CAZRQS01. The sequence goes on from CAZRQS010000097.1 coordinate 7,768, forward strand.
TGTAAAAACGGTCGCCGAAGATATCCGCGAACGTCTTGGCTGCATCGCGCGACTTCTCGTACTCGTTTTTCAGCAACGGAGCCGCAACGAGCCCGGACATGCATCCCGAGAGCACGATGAGGCCCTCGTTGTGCTCTGCCAGCAAGTCCAAATCGATCCTTGGCTTGTAATAGTAGCCCTCGAGAAAGCCTTTGGAGATGAGCGCCGTCAAGTTTCTGTAACCCGTAACGTCTGCGGCGAGCAGCGTGACGTGGGCTTCGTCCCGGACCGTGCGATCGAATCGTCCACGCGGCGCGATATAGGCCTCGCAGCCGATGATCGGCGTGAGTCTGTGGTCCCGCGCGGTGTAGTAAAACTCCATAGCGCCGTACATGACGCCGTGGTCCGTCAGCGCGACGGCCGGGCTACCGCCGTCGGCGGAACGGCGGCATAGGTCCTCTACGCGGCAAGCTCCATCCAGGAGCGAGTATTCACTGTGGACGTGGAGATGAACGAAAGAACTCACCGGACGGCTAACGGACCTCTATTGAATGGCGCGGCAACTAAAGAAAACAGCGAATTAAGACGTTACAGTAAGGGTGGGCTTGAACCTGTCCGGGGCGGGTGCCCAGCCCGCACTCGTCGATAACTCCTCGCCGGCCGATCTCCTCCATGAGATCGAGCGCCTGAGATCGCGCATTGCGATGCTCGAAGCCGAGCGCGACGAATACGCACAACAGAACGCCGAGCTTTTCGTCCTGCAACAGGTGTTCTCCACCATCAATTCGACGCTCGACATCAACGATATTCTTTCGATGGTGCTTCGCGGCGTATGCGAAGCGTTAAAATTCAACCGGGTCATCCTCTTCGACGTCGACGAGCAGGGCAATGTCATCCGTCGTCTAGAGGGCAACGGCGAAGGCACCGTGCTACACGCCGCGGACGGACATGATTTCCTCCCGAATTCGACGCTGCACGACGTCGCGCGCGGGGACTTGCAGATCGCATTCGGTCACGAATCCGATCCGGATAAACCACTACGGGACACAAAAGGTTCCTATTGCATTGCTCCGCTCGTCGCGCGCGACGTCGTGCGCGGCATGCTTTACGTGGACGATCCGCCGGGTGACGAAGTCACCGAAAACCAACTGCGCGTGCTCTTGGATTTTGCCGCGCAGGCGGCGATCGCTGTGGAGAACGCGCGGCTTTACGAGCAAACGCGGCGCCTTCTGGAAGAGACGCAGCGGCTGGCGCTGACCGATTCCCTCACCGGCATTCCGAACCGGCGGGCGTTGGGGGAGATGCTGGAACGCGAGCTGCAGGCCTCCGAGCGATTCGACTCGCCCTTCGCTTTCATGATTTTCGACCTCGACGATCTCAAGAAGATCAACGATACGGGCGGTCATAGCCTAGGCGATCTGGCGATCAAGCGGTTTGCCAACGTCCTAAAGAAAGGCGCGCGGAAAGGCGACATCGTCGCCCGGTACGGCGGCGACGAGTTTGTCGTGGTGATGACGAAAACCGATCGCGTCGCGGCCGAGCGCGGCGTCGAGCGCATCCTTGGCGCCCTGCGGCGCAACGGGCTGCAATCCTCGATTGGCGTCGCGATGTTCCCGCAGGACGGCGTAGACGGGCAGACGCTCTTTTACGCGGCCGATGAGGCGTTGTATTCAGCTAAACAGCTAGGAAAGAACCGGTACTATTTCTTCGAGAAAAAATAATCCGTTCGGCTCTCTTGCAACCAGGCGCCCCCTGCTACGATGAGGCCCTATCGTCTGTACGTTACGGACGTAGGGGGGATTCTCATATGCTGGACACGCTAGCCGACGCTCGGATGCAGCGGTTGGCCGCTGCCCTCACCGCGGTTTCACAACCGCTCGCCCGCCTGTTCGAGTATAAGCACAACCTCGAGCAGCTCGTGGACGCCCATGAGGGAATACAAGCAACCTGCGTCGCTGCCGCCATTCGCGCCGAGGCCCGGCGCGCCCAGAGCGAGATCGCCGCTTCGCTGGCCGCAGTGCAAGAAGCCGCGACCGAGGTCGTCAGCTTCTAAATCCAGCCGCGGCGACCGTGCCACTAAGGTCGTGGGGCCTGTGGAAACCGGAGTAGTATAAAGAGAAGCAAAGCTTTTTTCCATTCCGGGAAAGGTCCACGTTGATCAAGCACGACGTCGTCGTCATCGGTGGCGGCTTA
>CAZRQS010000098.1:0-9932 GCA_964602255.1 uncultured bacterium
GAAGCATAAGAACTTCGGGAAAGCTACCGCGGAGTACAACGACAAAAATATTGCTCAGCTCATTGAGAATTACAACGGGGACGAGCTGGCTCAAATGGACGTTCCCTACGAGCAAGCACTGGCCGCCGGTGTGCTGGCGTGGAAGATGCGCCGCCACGCCAAAGAGTGCAACGGCTGCTAACTCCGGCTAATCGCGGGGCGCTCCGGCTCCGCGATCTCCTAACTTCTGAAGAAAGGGCGAAATCACATCGATAGGGATCGGAAAGACCGTCGTGGAGTTGTGCTCGGTCGCAACTTCGGTTAGAGCCTGAAGAAAGCGCAGCTGCAGCGCTACCGGTTGAGTCGAAATCTTCGCACCAGCCATCACGAGTTTTTCGGCGGCCTGATACTCGCCCTCGGCATTGATCACTTTGGCGCGCCGTTCGCGCTCGACCTCGGCCTGTTTAGCCATAGCCCGTTTCATCGCGTCCGGGAGGGCAACGTCTCGCACTTCCACGAGCGTGATTTTGATGCCCCAGGGTTCGGTGCGTTCGTCCATTACTTGCTGGAGCTGCTGATTAATCCGATCGCGCTGGCTTAGCAGTTCGTCTAATTCATGCTGGCCGATGACGCTTCGAAGAGTGGTCTGCGCAAGCATGAATGTCGCCTTCGAAAAGTTTTCGACTTTTATCACGGCGTCTTGCGCGTCTACGACGCGGAAGTACATTACGGCATCAACGCTTACGGTAACGTTGTCGCGCGTCATCATTTCCTGACGCGGCACGTCCAAGGTGATGACTCGCAAGTCGATTCTCACCATTCGGTCGACGACTGGGATGAGGAATACCACGCCGGGCCCTTTGGCGCGAAGCAGCCGGCCAAGCCGGAAGACGACGGCCCTTTCGTACTCCCGCAAAATCTTCACAGCGGAAGAGAACAGCGCGAGCAGCACAATAATAAATGCAATCAGCAGAATAAGTGCAGTCATCTTGTTCCATCCTTTTTGTCGGCGTCCATCAACTTACGCACTGCGAGCCGCAGTCCCGTAATTCCGACAACGCTAACGCGTTCGCCGGCCTGAACGATGCCGTCAACGCTTTCGGCGTTCCAGAGCTCTCCGTGCACGAAGACCGGTCCGGCTGGAGAAAGACTACCGCGCGCGATACCGTGCTCACCGATCAACGCGTCGCGGCCGGTCTGAATTTTACGCGCCTGAGCGCGAATCCCAGCCCCTACGGCAAACACGAAGAACAGTGCGGTCAGTGTCGCAATCGTCAAGATCAACGTAAGCGAAATACGCAAAAACGGCGCCTGGTTTTGGGTCAGGAGCAGCGACCCAAGGACAAACGCGGCGATTCCTCCGGCGGTGAGCACTCCATGACTTGTCACTTTGATGTCGGCTATGAACAGAAGGACGGCAAACGCGATGAGGAACAGGCCGCCGACGTTCACGTCAATAGCAGTAAATAAAATCAGCGCGAGAATAAGCGCGAGGCCGCCAATCACACCCGGGAACACCGAGCCGGGGTTGCTGAGCTCGAAGATGAGCCCATAGATTCCAAGCGTCATCAGAACGAATGCTACGTTCGGATCGCTCAGGAGCAGCAGAAAGCCTTCACCGAAATCCATTGGTATCTCGACGATCCGTGCTGTTCGCGTCTGCAGGCGGCGCAAGCCGGTCTGCGTTCGAACGCCCTTCCCATCGATCTTCGCCAACAAGTCGCGCGGGTTATCCGCGATGAGATTGATCACTCCAAGACGCAGCGCTTGCGCGTCCGTAAGAGAGACACTCTCCCGGACGGCTTTCTCCGCCCATACCGGATTGCGGCCGCGTCGAATTGCAAATCCTCGAATTTCTGCCGCTGCGTCGTTTGTGATCTTGGCCATTTCTGTCTTGTCCATGGTGCCCTGCCCGAGGCCGACCGGATGCGCAGCTCCCAGGTGCGTCGTCGGCGCCATCGCGGCGATATGAGCGGCATACGTGATGAACACACCCGCGGAAGCATCGCGCGCGCCGGTTGGATACACATAGACGACCGTCGGCACGGGCGACGTAAGCAGTGCTTTGGCGATGTCGTCCATCGATCTCATCAGCCCGCCCGGGGTGTCGAGCTCGATAACGAGCGCCTGCGCGTTCTCATGCGCTGTTTCACGCAGTCCCCGAAGAACGTAGCGCGCCGTCGCCGGGCCGATTACGCCATCGACGCGCACGATGTTCACTACGGGCGCAGCCTGTGCCGTGGATAGCACCGGCTTGGCCGTCACGAGCAGCAAAAACAGCCCGATTATGCACGGGCATGTGAACGTGGGGTTCACCTTGGTCCTCGAAACCAATTATACTGCGACAATGAGCATCATTGTCGCTTTCCTCTTCGGCATTGTCGCCGGGCTTCGCACGTTCACGGGTGAAGCCGTGTTTTTCGGGCTTCGCGGAGGCGTGGCCGGAATCGGGTTTCCGATCTTGGCCCTCATCGAATTCGCCATGGACGCGTTGCCGCAGACGCCCGCGCGGACGGCTACCGGTTCGGTCATCGTCCGTTGCGTCAGCGGCGCCTTTATGGGGTGGGTCGTCGCCCGCGTGCCCGGGGCTATCGTCGGCGTACTGGGCGCACTTATCGGAACGTTCGGCGGCTATCGTGGGCGGATGTGGTTGATTCTAAAAGCCGGCGCAATACCCGCCGCGATCATCGAAGATATCATCGCGATCGCACTTGCCTTTGGATGCGTCGCGCTCTTAGCTACTTCTCTTCCTCATTGAGCCGGCGCTCGAGTTCGATAAGCGGCTCTTCTTCGGCGACAACGTGCTGCTCCGCCACCATGCCGGTGTCGTCGGCACTCATCACGGCTTCGTCCAGATCGTCGTTCTCGAAAAGTTCGGAAACCGGGTCTTTCTTTTTCACGACCTACCCCCGCGAGCAGAAAACGTTGAGGTCCCATTGTTCCCTGCTCGCGGGGGACTAATCATCAGAGCGAGTCGTCCGTGTCGTCGTCGCCGTCGTTGAGAAACGGCGGTGTGAGCCCCGTGAAATCTTCGATGACTTTCGCGTCGTACGGGCCGTTGAGCATGTTGAAGCCCGTACCGGCAACGCCTACCTTACCTTGGCTGAACACGATCTGTTTGGCGTGATTGACCTCAATGACTTGGTGGTTGAACTGATCGCTGATGAGCGTGTTCCCGTTCGCAAGCCGCACGGCGCGCGTGGGAAGCGGCATTGCAATACTTCCGGGCCGCGCAGTCGTCACGTACGTCCACACGACTTGCTTCAACGGATTGATCTCCACGATGCGGTTGTTATTCGAATCGGTGATGAGCGTGTTGCCGTTGGGCAAGCGGCTCGCAAATGCGGCGCCGTTCAAAATCGAGGTGTTACTGGGACTGCCGTACTGCCAGCGAATACGGTGTGCGCCGTCAACTTCGATAACGCGGTTGTTGTTCTCGTCTGCGATCAATATGCGGCCGTTGGGCAACAGCTCGGCCATGTTGGGATTGTTCAGTTGATTGAATCCGGATCCCATAACGCCGGTCGTTCCATATTGGAAAACGATGCGTTTGTCGCGCGTCACCTCAATGACGCGCTCGTTCCCCTGGTCAGTGATGATCACGTTGCCGTTCGCCAGCGGCACATCGGATACCGGAACGTTGAGTTCGTCGAAACCCGCTCCCGTAACGCCGGCCTTGCCGTACTGCCAAACGATCTGTCCGTCGCGGTTGACGACGATCACGCGATTGTCGACGCAGGCCACCTTGCACGTCGGTTCAGTACCCGCAGGTGCGCCGGTTCCAGCCATTATCGTCAGCGTGCCGTAGCGTTCGGCGTCATTCGGTCCGACGATGGAATTTGGTCCGGCGACACTCGATCCGCTGCCGAAGTGCCAGACGACTTGGTGTTGCGCGTTAATCTCGACAATGCGGTTATTGAACTGATCGGCGATAACGATATGTCCCGGCAGGTTGAACTGTGATGGAATGTCCGCGCCGCTCACGGCCGTACTCAACGTTCCGGAACCCGGCTGCGCCGGCATGGGCGGCGCGACGGCCTGTCCGCCGCGGCCTCCACTGCAAGCCGTTCCTACGAGCGCAAACGCGCATAAGCAAAACCACTTCGAAGCAGCACTCATGTTCGAACTCCTCCGGCCGCAGCCGGAAAATCATCATGAGAATAAAGCTTGAAAAATCTCTGAAAGCTTGTTACCTTACGCTGCTGACGGGCGTCGTCCACCAAAGCATATACCGGTAGCCGGGCCTGCTGTGCTGCGCCAAGTACGTCTCGAGATACACGTTGATGAAACGAGCAAGGTGGTACTCCAGGTCGACGTTGCCGCTCTGAAACTGCGTGCCCAGCCCGTCGTTAATGAACTCTTTGCGCACCGCCAGCAACGCCTTACCACGCAAAAACGTCTTGTACAATTCCACCGTAGCCGCGTTGCCTGCGGCTGCAGCGGCGCCGGCGCCGGGATTAGCATCGAACGTGGTTTGGTAGATGAAGAGCGTCCCCGGTGCTCCATACCGCGGATCGCGCTGCAGGTAGAACGCAAGCGAACGATACTGGTCCGTCCCGCCCTCCGGCAACGGAAAACTCCCTCGCGACCCGAACACGCCAATCTCCAGCGGCCGATCCGGATTGGCCCACGCCAGTTTATACTGCAGCGTTTTATCCGTATCGCCCGCAAAATCACTGACTCCGCCGGTGCCTGCGTTACTGGCTAGAAAAGCCACCTCACCGTCAAACGATCCATGCACGTAAGCAAACCTCGTGCCCCAACGATTGTTTGCGAGCTGGTAGGGGTGCTCGCCAACCGCCATCTGTGAGCTGGCGATCGGCGCAAGATCGAACCACTGACTAAGCGGCGAAGGCGCCGGCGTTTCGATTTTTCCGAAAAACAGATGGCCGTTGCGGTGGAACAGATTGTTATACGAAACCCAAGCTGTGTCGAGCCCTCCGCTCGCATCGTTCTGCCGAACCCACTGCTGCACGTGATATGACCACTCACCTGCAACGCCGACCGCATGCAGCGCCACGTTACCGAAGCGCGGGCGCGGCCCATTGGTGTCTTGTGAATCGAATGAGGGATTCACGCCAACCCAAAGCGGCAGCGATCGTTTCAAAACAGAATGGTCCAGAACGTCATACCCGGTACGCTGCACCCATCGTCCGTGCGCATTCAGTGCAGGCACCTCGGTATGGCACACGGAGCAGTCCACGCCGTAGGATTGCGCAAACGGCGGCATCGCGTCCGCCTGACGCCAACACGCAAGGACTGCGCCGCAGGCAACCGCGGCAACGATAGCTAGCGCACGAATCATGACTCAACGGAGACCGTCAACGCCATGCTCTCGTGATCCGTACCGCAAATGATCTCGCAATGCAGTACGTAGGTTCCGGCCTTTTGTGGCGTAACTTCGATGACGACATCTTTGCCGGGCGCGAGTGTCGTAAGCGGAATACCGAGCTGTGCTGATTGGATCGCATGCACGCCCTCGGTACGCGTAAATTCAAGCTTGGACGTTACCCCTGCGTGCAGCGTAATTTTGTCCGGATTGAACTTGCTAACCACCGGAACGATTTGAATCGTGGCCGGATCGCCAGCCGCGCCGGCGATGCCAATCGAAGGCAACAGTGAAAGAACGGCAGCGGCGGCGGCCGCCGTGGCGATGCGTGAAAGCATGATGGAAACCTCAGCAGGACAACGTTAGCGCAATTGACTTGCGAACAGTGATACCGCCAATGTGTAAAAAAAGAATGAAAACGTCAAAGTATGAATCGATCGAGCACGTTGCGAGTGATGTGGTTCACCGCCGGCTCTCCGCTGCCGAGCACGCGCGCCCAATCTACGGTGGAAGCGGTAAAGACCATGCCGCCGTCAAGACGAACACCAAGGCTTGCGCGAGCGCGCGGAGAGACTTCACCAGAGCCGTCAGCGACGGGCCATTCATGAATTTTCGCTTCGGCTAGCACTTCGAGATCGCTCTCAGGGGGCGCCCCGTCGCATTCATACCCGATCAGACGCTCCTGCGCTCCGAAGGTCTCGCCGTTCGTGAACCCGGTGCTGTTAAAAAGCCAGTGCTTCGCATTGGCTACCCGATAGCCGGCTTCAGGGCGCGGACCGATCCATTTTCCGCCGCCGAACGCGTAAGAAACACCGGTTGTTTTCCATTCGGGAACACCGTTCCAGCGCCCCACGCGTCGAATCGCGTGATTCTCCGGATCGTACTCGAGCTCAAACCAACATGTATTTCCGCCAAAGAATGCCGCGTTTCCACCGCGCCTAATAAAGCGGTCGATGCGCTTACGCATTTGCCGTGTCCAATACTCGTGATGCCCAAAGGAAAGAATCGCGCGATACGCGGTAAGATCCACGCTGCCGTCATGCAATTCGAGATCGGTGCAGCAGTCGTAACCGTAGCCCGCACGCTCCAGCCAAGCTATGCCCTTTGCATCCCAATGCGCGAACGTTTGGCGCGGCGTTGCGCGGTCGTACACGTCAATGTTGACTTCGTCCCATGGATGTCCGCCTATTCCACCCCCAGGCCGATGTAACGAAACCCACCGCGCATCGCTGTAAAGGCAATCGCCTTCGCCCTCGCCCTTCGTACCATCGACGTCCGCGACATTGTACGCATGATAGGTGAACAGCGGAAGCGCCACGAGCAGCGGTCCTCGGGCGCGCTCCTCGCGCACGACAAAAAGTATTCGCGCCGAACGTGCGTCGAGCGTTGCACCCGTTGGATCCGCGCGAATCGCTGCGTCGGGCGGATCGGACACCAGCACGCCGACGTACACGCCGGCGCGCCAATGCGTGGGAATATCGACGTCATAGCGCGTCAGCTCCGGTGCTGCCGCAAACCATCGCTCCTCGGTTGCGATACGTTCGGGCCGTTCACCACATCGAAAAAATAAAATGCGGACTCGGCGCGCATTCGTCGCGACGTGCAGCGATAGCGTGCTGCCCGCAATCACCGTGGGACGGTTCGGGTATCCCCGAATCACGGGCCGAACGCGTTATCGAACGCTGCTATGCGCTCTTCCAACTCGCCCGGAATCCTGCGCCGCTCGCGCACAATCCATGGAAGACCCGCAAGTGCTTGAACGAGGGCTGCGCGCACAATCGGATCGCCGGCCGCAAGCTGTACGTAACGCCCCAACGTCCGTAGCACAGTTATTGGTGAGCGGCGCAGCAGTGTGGTCCACAACCGGTTACGGAGGACTAACCGGCGGCGCGCATCCGGATCGCGATTGACAGGCGAAGGTTGGTGACGCACGACTACATCGCCGCAGTACCACAGTCCCCAACCATGCGATGCAAGATCGAGCGAGAGCAGCGACTCTTCCGCGCCGATGAAGTAGCGTTCGTGATACCCGCCCGCCTCCAAAAACGCACGGGTTCGCATGACCGACGCCCCCGCCATGAAGTACGCGATTGGAATACCCGGGCAATCCGCCGCCGTCGCACTCGCTTGCATCGCTTGACACGCCGGATCCGGCGATTGGCTTTCGCCGATCAGCACCTGCCCGTTGATAACGCCGACCTGCGGATTATTGTGGAGCCGCTCAACGGCACATTGCAATGAGCCGGGCGTCCAATAGCAATCGTCATCGCAAAAGGCTATGTACGGCGTCGCAGCTTCCCTTGCCCCAATCGTTCGCGCCGCAGCACCCAAGTTGCGCCGCAACTTCAAGAAAAGGATCCGGTTGGCAAACCGCTTGCAGGCGCGATCCGTGTCGTCGACTGAAGCATTGTCGACGACGACAATGCGAGGGTGTTCGGGAAGATCGTAGAGACGTTCGAGCGTTTGCGCGAGGGTTGCACATCGGTTGTGCGTTGCAATCACGATTGCACACTCGTCGCGCATCTTACGGCCGCTTCAGGACGTCCAGCCTGTAGGTTTCGGCCGATAAGCCGCTCAGCCACTCCAGCTCCGGCGCTGCGCGGAACGTATCGTGCACCTCTTCTGCCGTAGTAGCGTGTCCCTGGACCGGGGGCGTCCAGTGAACGAGAACGATGTGCCCACCTGGGGTGGCGTGCGCAATCACATTTTCACGCAATGCAAGCAGGTCGTCCATGGACAAATAAAACCCCATCTCGCATACGGTCGTCAGATCGAACATGCCGTCCGGATAACCATGCGGCATGGTACGCCGTTCGAAACTCACGTTCGCGCGTGTTGCGCAGTTGCGCCGCGCTCGCGCCAGTGCATCGTCAGAGACGTCCACCGCTAACAGCTCATCGCATCGCTGAGCGAGCATGTTGGTGAACACGCCGACCGAACACCCGATCTCCAATGCCCGCGCATAGCGCTCCCGCGGCAACTCCATCAACGTTACGGCATACTTTCTCCGCTCGTATTCGCTCGTTTCAAAGCGCCACGGATCGATCTCGCGTTTGTACAGATCGATGAAGTATTTCGGGGGAACTGATTCGGCCACGCCCTTCGATACCCAATTTCCCAGCGAGCTCTCAGGACGCGCCGGCTTGCCCGAACGTTGTTCAAGCAGGAGGAAGGCTCAGCATGAACACTCTACAGCTCTTTATTGCATCTCTGCTTGTCGTTGGTCTTTCCGCGTGCGGCGGCGGCTCCGGTGGAAATCTTTTCGGTCCGCCGCCTCAGGCCACAGAGTGCAATACCGGCACAGCGGTGGAACTCGCAAATCCGTTGCCCGGACAATCTGCGTCAAACGTAAATCAAATTACAATCGTCGCCAATGGCAATACCAACACGCTCTACAACAATTATCAGAATTGGTATATCTACGTCACCAACGGCTACAGCCAGTACCAAGGGGGCCAGCTGAATCTCGTTGCCAACCCAAGCGGTCCGCACCCATACCCATCAGACTTCTATTATAGCTCGCAGTTCTCGCAAACGCTTCCGGCAGGTAACACGTGGACGGTTTACCTGACGCAATATAACGGCGGGTGTAACGCCGTACCGCTTCAAAACTTCTCGACGTAAAACCTAAATCAGCGAGATTTCGCGCGGCATCGTGAAGATGATCTCGGGCTCGGGTTCGCCGACCTCTTCGATCTCGAACGTGCCTAGTTCTTTGAGGCGATCGACGATCGCCTGCGTTAGACGCTCTGGAGAGGAGGCGCCGGCCGTGATTCCCACGCGCTTTGCGCCTTCAATCCATTGCGGGTCGATTTGCTCGGCGTGGTCGATGAGATAGGACGGCGTACCAAGCTGTACGGCAAGTTCACGCAGACGTAACGAGTTAGAACTGTTATGTGAACCGACGACCAGCACCACGTCGACCTGCTGCGCAAGGTCGCGAACCGCGTCTTGCCGGTTTTGCGTAGCATAACAGATGTCGTCGCGCGCAGGCGTCTTGATTTTCGGAAAGCGGCGGCGAACGGCTTCCATGATGTCGCGAGTCTCGTCGACGCTCAGCGTCGTTTGCGTGATAACCGCAACATGGTCTTCGTCGGGAACCTGAACTGTTGCAACGTCTTCGACGTCTTCCACTAAACTGATCTGTCCGGGAATCTCGCCCATCGTGCCGATCACTTCGTCGTGCTCGGCGTGGCCGATCAACAGCACATGCAACCCGGCCTTCGCAAATTTGATGGCTTCGTAATGTACTTTCGAGACGAGTGGACACGTTGCGTCGATGACCCGCAAGTTGCGATCCTTGGCCATCTGGCGGACCGCCGGTGAGATCCCGTGTGCGCTGAACACCAGAACGGCGCCCTTCGGCGCTTCATCGACTTCTTCCACAAAGACGGCGCCGCGCGCGCGCAGGCGATCGACGACCTCGCGGTTGTGCACGATCTCCTTGCGCACGTAAATGGGACCGCCGTGCTGGTCGAGCAATTGGTCGACTACCGCAATGGCGCGGTCCACACCCGCACAGCACCCGCGCGGATTCGCCAACAACATCTTCTGGGAACTCACATTCAGGCAGTTCCTCTCCCCGTCATCCTGAGCCTGTCGAAGGATGAGCCTGTCGAAGGAT
>CAZRQS010000099.1:0-5036 GCA_964602255.1 uncultured bacterium
CGCAAAAGACGCCGCCCAAGATCGAAATCATGGACTCGCATTACCACGTGCTGCGCACCGTGCAAGGCACGCACAAAGTCGAGGGCAAGGATCAGCCTAACGTTTCGAACGAGGCGGGACTCAACCGCTACGTTTGGGACTTTCAGGAGAACGGTCCGGTGAAATGGGAAGGCGCCGGCAGTCCGTTCTTCAAAGGGCCGGAGGAGGGCGCAGGTGTCTCACCCGGCCATTACTTCGTGCGTCTCACGCTCGGATCGCATTCCTACACGCAGCCGGTGACGATCGAGCCTGACCCGCAATCGCTCGTGACGCAAGCGCAGAACGACGAAGGCTATGCGTACGCGAAGCATTACTTCCATCAGATGTCGGTCGTCGATACGATGCTCAACCAGCTGGATACGGTCAAAAAGCAATTGGACGCCGCATCCGACGCTGCCAAGAAAAAGAGTGACACTGCGATGAGCACGCAGATCACTGCAGCATTGACCGCTCGTTCAGACCTGGTCAGTGGGCTGACGGCGGATTATCACAACTTTGAAGACTTCTTGCAGCGCCCGGGTAAGCTGCGCGAAAACATCTTCAACGGTTTGCAATCCATCACGGTGCCGATAACGGGATCGATGCGGGAACTCGGAGATCGCGTCGACGGCGATTACCGGGCGCAGATCGCGAAGTACAACAGCTACGTTCAAACGGCCGTGCCGCAGGTCAACGCGCTGCTGCAAAAGGCCGGCGTCAAACCGGTGAATCTATCCCGCGTGCAATGACGCGCCCACCGGGCGTAATTTGGCGACGATTCCCTCAAGTACATCGATTCGGGCAGATTCGATCAGGATGCCATGAGCCCACATGGTATGCTTGTTCCCGGTGGAAGTGCTGATTATAGGTGAGCGCGACGTTCACGAATTGCTTCCGATGCATTACTGTATCGACGTCATGCAGCGAACGTTTGCGGGTGTGGCTGCGTCGGGTTTCACGCAGCCGGCGCGGATTATCGCGTGGCAGCCGGACCGCACGGGCGCGATTGCCGCGATGCCCGCGTGGCTGGGCGATCCGCTTGCGCTCGGCGCAAAGCTGATCAGCGTCTTTCCGCAAAATCGCCAGGCCGGAATGGAGTCGCATCAGGGTTTGGTCGCACTTTTTGAAACAGAGCATGGCGCACTGCGCGCGATTTTACACGCCGGAGCAATAACGGCGATTCGAACCGCCGCTGTGAGCGGGCTTGCGACGCGGCTGCTAGCGAACCGCGACGCCGGCGATTTGGCGATCCTTGGCTCCGGAACGCAGGCGCACACGCATCTGCAAGCGATGCTCGAAGCGCGTCCCATCCGAAGCGTGCGCGTTTGGAGCCGCACTGCAGAGAATGCGCGAGCCTTTGCGCAGCAAGCGGCGCGCGAGTATCAACTCGATGTCAAGGCGGTTGACACGGCGCGCGACGCTGTCGAGGGTGCAGAGATCGTATGCACCGTGACAGCCTCGACGTCGCCGATTCTCGAGGGACGTTGGATTGCGGACGGGGCACATGTCAATGCCGTCGGTTCGTCCGTGCCGCCCTTTCGCGAACTCGACACCGCAGCGATCGTGCGATCCAAGCTCTTCGTGGACAGCCGCGATAGTGCTCTGCGCGAGCCCGACGATATTCGCGTTCCAATCGCGGAAGGCGCGATACAAGAGGCGGACTTGCTCGCGGACCTGGCGGAGCTCGCTAGCGGCAAACATCCCGGCCGCGCGTCCGAGACGGAGATTACGATCTTTAAATCGGTTGGCCTCGCGATCGAAGACTTGGCCGCGGCAAACGCCATCTACGAGCGTGCGCTCGCCGATGGAAAAGGGACTGCCTTGGAGTTTTGAGTTGGGTACATGGCTCCCAACAACGTGACACGAGCAGCATCGTCATCGATACGGGCCTTCGGTCTTCCACGCGAAGTCCTGCCGATCTATCTCACGACATTCGTAGACATGCTCAGCTATACGCTGCTCATTCCGCTCTTGCCCGCCATCGCTCACAAATACGGCGCACACGACTGGATGACCGGCATGCTGCTGAGCATTCCGGCCTTCTTCTCCGCCGTTGCCGCGCCCATATGGGGAAGAGCGAGCGATCACGCGGGCCGCAAGTTCGTGATTTTAGTGGCGCAAGTGTTTACACTCGCGGGTTATGTGGTTCTTGCGCTCGCCGATTCGCTGTTTTGGATATATATCTCACGCTTGATTTCCGGCGTCGGCGCCGGCAGCATCAGCGCCGCGGAATCCTTCATCGCCGACGTAACCAACGAGCAGCAGCGTAATCGCGCTTACGCAGTTTATGGCGCGGTTCTAGGTTCGGCTTTCATTGTCGGCCCGGTGGCTGCGGGTTTTCTCCACGTGTACGGCCTGCAATTTCCGTTCGTTGTGGCGGCCGGTCTCGAGGTCATCAACATCGGGCTTACCATATGGCTTTTACCGGCGCGAACCCGCCGATCGAGAAAACCGCAGCACGAGGAAACAACCATCGCGCACTCTCTGCGAGCCGCGTGGCGGCCGGAAATCCGGCGCGTGCTGCTGCGCCAATTTCTCTTTATCTTTGCAGTTGTATACCTGCTTGCCGATTTCGCGCTGTATCTCGACCATGCGCTGCACGAAAGTATTCAACATTCGAGCTGGTTGCTCGCAGGTGCCGGCATCGTCGGCGGAATCACGATGCTGGCAGTCGTTACGCCGCTCACAAGGCGCATCGGCGATTTTCGTACCGGGCAGATCGGATTCGCGCTGCTCTTCGTTGCCTACGCGCTCATCTATTTCGTGAAGAACATCAATTGGTTCTTTCCGGTACTCATCTTGTGGGCTGCGGGCGCGGCAATGGTCGAACCGACAATCATGACGATACTTTCCAAACGTGCACCAAAGTCGGAACTGGGCGCTATCATGGGCGTCAGCGATTCGATCAATAGCATTGCCTTGATTCTCGCACCCGCAATAGGCACGGCGATCATCGGTGAACGGCCGCGCCTTATCGGCATACTGCCGGCCCTCGCCGTTGCTAGTGCTTTCGCGCTTGGACGCCTTCGCCGTTAATTTCCATACTTGAAACAGTCGTTTCAAGTATGATATCGTATGCGCATGGCCCGGACCCCGGACGAGGCGCGCCGCGCGCAGCTGCTCGATTCGATCGTCGACTACGTCTGTAAGCACGGCGTTGCGGGACTATCACTGCGGCCGCTCGCGCAAGCGGTCGACAGCAGTCCACGCGTACTGCTCTACTACTTCAATTCCAAGGAAGATCTGGTCATGGAGGTTTTGGAACAGGCGCGGACGCGCCAGCAGCGTCTGTTCGAACGCCTTCGCATCCGGCACTTGGGATCGACCGATGCCTGCCGCGAGATTTGGAACGTTATGAGCGCGCCGGCGTCCGAACCGATCTTCCGATTGTTCTTCGAAGTGTACGGCCTTGCGCTGCAGGATCGCAAACGCTACGCGCGCTTTCTCAAACGCGTCGTCGATCCGTGGCTCGAGTACGTCGGCGCGCCGTACGTCCATAGCGGTTGGCCGGCCGCCGACGCGCGCGCGATGGCGACGATCATCGTTGCCGGTTTTCGTGGATTTTTGCTCGACCTGTGCGCGACGCGAGATCGCGAACGCGTCACCCGCGCTGTCGAGCTGTGGTTACAAACTCTGCCGTATGTTGCCCCAGTAAAGGACCTCGCCTCATGAAAACACGCCAAGCTGCGATGGCGTTCATTTTGATCGCGCTGACCATCGACTTTCTCTCGTTCGGTATTATCGCGCCGGTATTGCCCAAACTCGTACGCGATTTTCTGGGCGGCAGCACCGCCGATGCTGCACGAATGTTCGGCATCTTCGGCGCCGTCTTCGCGATCATGCAGTTCGTCTTCTCGCCGATCTTCGGAATTCTCTCAGATCGCTACGGCCGCCGTCCGATCTTGATTGCGTCGATGCTTGGCCTCGGATTCGATTACATCGTCATGGCACTCGCCCCCGGCATCGGTTGGCTCTTCATCGGGCGGATTATTTCGGGCATCACAACGTCGAACGTAACGACCGCGTATGCCTACATAACGGATATCACAACGCCGGAGAAACGCGCCGGTGCGATGGGTCTGGTCGGCGCGACCTTCGGATTTGGGTTCATCCTTGGTCCGGCCCTCGGCGGAGTGCTCGGTCAGTTCGGGCCGCGCGTTCCGTTCTGGGTGGCTGCGGGCCTCACACTGCTGAATGCCGCTTACGGTTACTTTGTGTTACCGGAATCGCTCTCGACGGAGAAGCGTGCAACCGAACTTGCGTGGCGGCGCGCTAATCCGCTGGGCTCGCTGCGAATGCTGCGATCGCATCCTGAACTTTCGCGCCTTTCGTTCATCAACTTCATCGAGTATATCGCGCACGAAATATTGCCGGTCGTTTTCGTGCTCTACGCACAAGCGCGTTATCACTGGAGCTCGGCTGCCGTCGGCGGTTCGCTCGCCGTTGTCGGCTTGAGTGTCGTCATCGTGCAGGCCGGACTCATTCAACCGGTCGTCGCTCGGCTGGGCGAACGGCGAGCGCTTATTCTCGGTTTGGTATTTGGTACGGTTGCCTTTGCACTCTTTGGACTTGCCCCGACGGGTGCGTTCATGCTGGCGGCTATTCCGGTGATGGCGCTTTGGGGAATTGCCGGACCGGCCGCGCAGAGTCTGATGACGCATCGCGTATCCGCTTCGGAACAGGGTGAATTGCAAGGAGCGCTAGGAAGTATGCGCGGGATCACGATGATCATCGGTCCGCTGCTGTTCAGCTTCTTCTACGCACACTCGCTCGAGGCGTGGAAGCTTCCCGGCGGCGCGTGGTTCCTTGCCGCAGCACTCCTGGCGATCACCGTTGTTCTCTCGTTCGGCGTCGGCGCCGTGCGGCAAGAAGCGGCCGTACCGGAGAGTGCCGTCGCCTAGGACGTGCAACTTCGGCGCGGCGGTGCGATACTATAGGCCATGGACGCTGCGGCGCAGTACGCGCTGGCTTATGCGCTCACCACGAGTGCCGGAATTCGCGCACTTCTTCCGCTCGCG
>CAZRQS010000099.1:5136-7651 GCA_964602255.1 uncultured bacterium
GCTGGCTTATGCGCTCACCACGAGTGCCGGAATTCGCGCACTTCTTCCGCTCGCGCTCGTTTCGATTGCGGCGCATTTCGGCTACATTCATCCGCCGCAGCCATATGACTGGCTTGGCTCAACGAACGTTACCGTTGTGCTCATAGCCGTTGCGTTGGCCGAACTCTTCGCCGATAAAGTTCCGCTGCTCGATCACGCCCTGCATTTCGTTCAGGTGCTCACCAAACCGGCAGCGGCGGCAATTCTGGTCGCCGGGACTACGCATCCACAAAACCATAGTGTGCTCGTAGGTTTGATGGTCCTCGGTGCGCTCAACGCATTGGGTGTGCACACGTTCACCTCGTCTGTACGGGTTGCATCGACTGCGACTACCGGCGGAGTGGCGAACCCGTTTATCAGTGCATTCGAAGACGCTGCGGCCATCGGAGTAACCGTACTAGCGTTTCTTACTCCGTTTATTGGGGCGGCGTTGGCACTCGTCGCCGTAATTATCATGTTTCGCGTGGGGCGTGGTACGTATCGCAAACTACGCGTCGCCGGCAGTCACAGGAGCACTTCGTAACCCGACATACCAGTGGAGGTACCTCATGTTCAAGCGCCTTGTCTTAGGACTCCTTATCGCAGCATTCGTAACGTCGCTAGCCGCTATCGCGGATGAGAATCCGACGTATTCGGGACCGATGAGCCCATCGGAAAAAGCATTCGTGCAGTCGATTCAAACGGATCTCATGAAGCGTTTTCCGACTGCGGCAGACGCGCAGAAAGCCGGCTATGTTCGTTACACGAATGCAGACGAAACCGGTGCGATTAGTTACGCGAATCTGCACTGGGAATCGGCGGATATCCAGCATCCCAGCCAGCTATGGTATGACAAGGCCGGCAATTTACTCGGTGCAGATTTCTCCACGGCGAACACCAACGGCACGCGCCCACAGCGTTTCGGTGTGAATCCCGGCCGCTGGTATGCATTCGACGATCACGTGCATTACGTGCTGAGAAGCGCCGACGGCACGTTACAGTACGACAAATACGTAATGGCGCCGAAGTTCAGAGCGGCGGGTGGCGATCCGCAACATCCAACTGCCGCGCAGCTCGTTAAAATGGGCCGCGCTAAGGCGACTTCCGAAGTCGCTACGGTGTTCGATATGCCGTCGATCTGGGATCTCATCGTGTGGGTGAAGCCGAATCCGAACGGAGCGTTTGCCGAGAAGAATCCACTCGTCAAGATCTAATCGAAGCGCGCCTCACTCCGCGGTCACGTGGAAAACGATCCAATGTTCCACGGGGTCTCGCAAGTATCGGCATAAACGTACACGGTGTAAGCAGTGCCGGCGGCGAGCTGGGGCATCTGACCGGCCTCAATACCTAAGTTGTCATTTGCGAGCGGCGGTGGGGATGGCGTCGGGATATCCGGCGGAAGCGTTGCGGCAACCAACATCGCTTGCGGGTCAATCGTTGAATTATTATTGACAACGAAATGCGCGTGCAAAGGAGGCGTAAACGGCGATTGGGTAACCGATCGAAGGCCGCCGAGCTGCACGTAGTACGCGGCAGTCGTTACCGGAACATTGTGCGCACCGTTCGCGGGGAAAATGAGCTGGGCATAGTTGATAATGTCCGGCCGCCCGCACGGTATGCTCGTTACAGGAATGCTTACTGAGGCGCCATCCGAACTGCGCGCGGTGATCGTGGAGGTACCCGCTCCGACCACCAACACGTTGAGTGTTTCCGATGTTGGAGAATCCGGCTGCAAAGAGAGACTTAGGAATGAAAAATCCGTCGCGCTCAACTGCAAGGCTAGATTAAAACCCGGCGAGCCGGTAACGGTAATTGGAAATGTTTCCGGCGATCCGCTCAGCAAATTGACGCTAAGACTCGATGGTGTTGCAAGCAGCGAGTCTTGCCGCTGACTTTGCGACGGCGAGAGCGAACCGCTCCCGCCGCCGCACGCTGCGAGCAGGGAGGCAAACATAACGGCGAATGCTGCAATCTTCATTTTGTGGTGAAACTGCCGATTGGCTGAGGTGGAGGCGTATAACTGAGGGGATGACACCCGCTCACCGGATAGACACCGACGACTTGGTACGTTGTTGCCGGCTGTAGTGCCGGTACCGCATACGCAGCGTGCGGCGAAGCTGTGGCCGCTGGTGTCGGAAGCGGACTTGGAATCGATGTCGGCTGCAAATCCGAAACAGCGACAACGTTGTTGATCTCGAGGGACATAGGCGTAGCTGAACCGGTTAGCAATAGCGTGAAGTTGCCGTCGGGCACATTTGTGGCGCCGTCACCGGGATAAACTAGCGAGGGCGGCTGAGGCGCGAGTAAGCATTCGACAGGACCTTGCGTCGTGCTTGGCGCGCCTGTTGTCCCGGCGCACCCTGCCAACGTGACAGCGAAGGCGCCTGCCGCGAAAGCACTGACAGGCAGTCCAGCATGCATCGACCCACCTCCGAAGTTTGCGCCCACACCCGATACGGAGACACGCTTGGGTCAGATTTTAACCCAATTGGGTTAT
>CAZRQS010000099.1:7751-9894 GCA_964602255.1 uncultured bacterium
GCCCACACCCGATACGGAGACACGCTTGGGTCAGATTTTAACCCAATTGGGTTATGCTTGGCTAGCCCCTCGTGGCTTTTAGGACGAGGGCGGATCGCGACGTCACGCCGTATGCCTTGAAAATCGCCTTAAGGTGGTTGCGCACAGTGAATGCACTGCGTCCTAGGGTGTGGGCTATCTCATCCGTGCCGCGTCCTTGCAATAAAAGATCGAGCACCAACTGCTGCGCTTTAGTGAGCTTGACGGCGCTAGCGCTCACCGCAATGGGAGATGAGGACGCACTACTCTTCGCGCGTGCGAGCCAGCTGCGCGGATAGGCCTCAAGTGTAGTAGCGGCACGCGCCCGCCACAGTTCCGCGTCTTCGATTTCGGAAAGCGCAAGCGCCGCACGCGCGGCGCGCCACTGTATTCCCAGCTTCTCGTAGATCGACCATGCGACCGTCAGCAACCTCTTCGCTTCACGCATCTCCCCCAGAGAACGTTGAACTTTGCCGAGCGAATAGGCTTCGAGCGCTTCGACACGCCGGTCCCGACGAGACGAGAGCACGCGCGGATAGTTTTTCCCGACATTCGTGAATGTCGTCACATAGCTGATCGCAACCGATGGGTCGCGGTTTGCGAACAACTCTGCGAGCACGGGAAGCGCAAGTTTCTCCTCACCGGCGATGGCGTTCCAATCGATAGTAGAGGCCAGCTCGTGGGCGTCGCGCAGTTCTTGTGCAGCCCATCGCTTTTCATCGAGCGCTGCAGCCAAATACGCACGGTCCGCTAAGGCCGCGACGCGCCATGCGTCCGTATTGGCCGAGGCAAGGGCTTGTTTCAGGCGCCGGAATGCATTAAATTCATCGCCCTCGAGCGCGTGCCGCCACGCTATTGCGCGCACGGCGTGAAAATGCAGGTCAGCGATGTCTTTCGTCCACGGAACTTTGTCAACGTGCGCTATTGCGGCGTCTCGAAGTTCGGTGCTCGGCAGTTCCACCGCTAGCGCGGCGATTTGCGTCACGAGCATGCCGTACAAATAGACGTCCGTCTGTTCCGGATGGCGTACTTGGCGCAGTGCGTCGAGCAATATGGCGCCTTGGGCGGGTAAATTTTCCGCCGCCGACGCGATCGCGCCGCGCAAAATGCGTAGATGGAGTTCAAGCTCCACCGAGCATTTTTCAGGAGCGCGTTCCAGGGCCTTCGCGGCGCGATCCAACCGGCGTTCGATCCATTCTGCAGCAGCGAGCTGGTACATCAGCTCACCGTACAGTTCGTCACCGGATCGCACGAGGGACTCAGCTTCACGAAATTGAGCTCGAAACGATGATGTATCGCCGAGGCGCGCGAACGCGACCGCCTTGAGCAGCGCCGCTTCGCCCTTCAAAGCACGCTTTGCACTACGGCCATGACGAGTCAAAACTGACAACGCATACGACGGATTTCCACGTCGCAATTCGACGCGCGCGAGTAGGAGGGCCGCCGCCACGGCGTCCGGCTTTGAGTCAAGCATAGAACGTAGCCGCTCGGACGCCTTTGCAAATTGTGCGCGGTGAAACTCGCTCCGCGCTTCGTCGACGGAGTCAATGACCCGCTCGCGTTGCTGCCTCATCGTTTTAGGCATTCAACGCGTGCGGGAGAAGCCCTTATGAGCCATGAATAGCCTTCTTGAGCCATGGGCCGGATTCTGGAGTCGCTATTCACCCTGCTGGCCGCCGTCGCGCTGTGCGCTGCTGTTTCGGCTTGTAACACCAATGGCGGAATTCCAGCGTTGCCGGTGCACCCGCCGGGGGCCGGCGGCTCTCCAACACCGCCAGCGACACCTACTACTGTGCCGACGAACTCACCGACGCCGAGCTCCAGCCCAAGCCCGTCGAGAAGCCCAAGTCCATCACCGAGCGCTAGCGCCTCGTCAAGTCCGAGCTCAAGTCCGACGCCATAAATCCCCGCGTTTGGCCTCTACGGGCGCTTCGGACGCCGTTCGCTTGTCGTTACAACGGGACGCGTATTCATCGTCAAGCAAGCCATAGTGCGCTAGATCTTCAAAACTGCCGTCGCTTCGCCGAAAGCCATGACGGTAGGTTCCTTCGTGCGTAAAACCTTCGCTTTCGTAGAGCCGCCGGGCAACGACATTGCCGGCAACGACTTCCAGCCAAACACGATG
>CAZRQS010000100.1:0-9646 GCA_964602255.1 uncultured bacterium
CGCAGATACGTGATGATCGCCTCGCAGGCTTCGCGCGCGTAGCCGTTACGTTGGTGCGCGGGATATACGGCATAAGCGATATACGCCGTATGCCTAGGCGGAAATACCGTCGACTGCATCGCGCCGACGGGCGCGTTCGTCGAACGTTCGCGCAAGATCCAATTCAGCCAAAGCTGTGCCGGATCGGGCGAGCCGCGCTCCCAGCGTTCGTAGAGGCGGCGCAGGTCGTCGAGCGTTGCGGGCCGCTGCTCGGGAAAATACGTCCACATCCGCTCGTTGTCGATCAGCGGCCATGCTTCTTGGGCGTGTGCCGCCTTCACAGGTTCGAGAATGAGGCGGGACGTGCTCAGCGCCTCGGTCACGGCAAAAGATTCGAGAGCGCGCGTTCGAGCGTCGGGTATTTGAACGCGTAGCCTTCAGCCATCGTGCGTTCGGGGAGAACGCGCTGTCCTTCGAGCACGAGCTTTGCGCCTTCGCCGAGCGCGAGCTTCACCATGAACGCCGGTGCGGGCAGCGCAGCCGGACGGTGCAAGACGTGCGCGAGTATTTCGGTGAACTGTTTGTTATGCACGGGATTCGGCGCGGTGCCGTTCAGCGCGCCTTCCGCGCGATCGATCGCGAGAAGATAAATACCGACGGCGTCATCGATGTGAATCCACGAATACCATTGCGTGCCGCTGCCGGCGCGGCCGCCCGTTCCGGCCTTGAAAAGCGGGAGCAATTTTGCGAGCGCGCCGCCGTCGGTTCCAAGCACGAGCCCTGCGCGTACCATCGCGACGCGCATGCCGAAATCTTGCGCGCGCAGTGCGGTGCGCTCCCACGCGACGCAGACATTCGCAAGGAAATCGTTGCCGGGCGGGCTGGCTTCCGTGAACGTCGCAGTTTCGCTCGTTCCGTAATACCCGATCGCCGATGCGGAAACGTACACGCTGGGTTTCGCATCGACTTGGGCTAATGCGTCGAAGAATTTTGCAGGCTGCGTCGACCGGCTTTCCATGACCCGGCGCTTTACATCCGTGTTCCAGCGCTGCGCGAGCGGCTCGCCTGCCAAATTCACGACGACGTCACATCCAGCGCTGGCACGCGCGGCCGCCTGCGGGTCGCGCAACGAAGCTTCGACGACGTCGTAACCGCGCGCTCGAAGGGCCGCGCTCAAATGTTTGCCGATGAAACCGCTCGCGCCAAAAATGGCTACGCGCACGCGGTTTCACCAACCAGCGCTTCAATCTCCGCGATCGTTTTGGGGATTGCCGCGTTAAAGTTTTCACTGCCGTCAGCGGTTACGAGAAGATTGTCCTCAATGCGCACGCCGATGCCTTTGAACCGTTCGTCGCAATCGATATCGCCGTGCACGTAGATGCCGGGCTCAACGGTCGTTACCATGCCCGGTTCAAAGAAACGATACGTATCGTCCGCCGTACGGTAACGGCCGGCGTCGTGCACGTCCAGTCCAAGCCAATGGCCGCTGCCGTGCATGAAGAAGTCATAGTACCGCTGCGTCTCGATGTTTTCATCGACGCTGCCCGAAAGCAAACCGATATCGATGAGCCCTTCGGTTACCACGCGTACGCATGCCTCATGAAAATCGCGGCAACGCGCGCCGGGTTTTACGGCTGCAATGCCAGCTCCTTGCGCAGCGAGAACGATTTCGTAAATGGCACGCTGCTCGGGAGAGAAACGCCCGTTGATGGGCCACGTGCGCGTCACATCGGAAGCGTACGCATCGACTTCGCTGCCGCTGTCGACGAGAACGAGATCTCCCTCGCGAAGACGCTCACGGTTGCTGTCGTAGTGAAGAATCGTCGCATTTTCGCCGCCCGCAACGATCGACGGATACGCGACCGCCTGCGCACCGTTGCTGAAATAGGTGTATTCGATCAGCGCTTCGATCTCGTACTCGAACAGGCCGGGCCGGGTTCCGGCCATACCTGCACGATGACCGAGTGCGGTTACTGCGGCGGCGCGGCGCATCGTTTCGATCTCATTCGGATCTTTGTACAAGCGCATCTCGTGCAGCACCGTGCCCGGATTGACGAATTCTTCGGGCGCGCGTCCTTTGCGGCGCGTATGCCTTCGCACGTTCTGTAGCGCTTCCAAGATGCGCCGGTCGAATGCCTCATCGCGGCCGAGATCATAATACAGTTTGCTCGCGCCGTTTAGATAGTGCGGCAGCCGTTCATCGAGTTCATCAATACTGTACGCAACATCGACGCCAAGAGCTTCCGGCGCGGCCTGCGCACCCAGGCGCCGTCCGGTCCAAATCTCTTGCGTTCGATCGCGCGGACGCAAGAACAACACCGAGCGATCGCGCTCGTGATGCGGTGCGAGAACGAGCACTGCGTCGGGCTCGTCAAAACCCGTGAGATAAAGGAAGTCGGAATCCTGGCGGAATTCGTACTCGGTATCGCCGTTGCGAACGCGCTCGCATGCGGCGGGAATGATCGCCACGCCGTCCACTAGCGCTGCGGAGAACGTGGCGCGCCGGCCGGTATAGTTCATGCCTTCATATTTGGTTGTAGCCGCCTGCGGCCTTCTTGGCGCTCACCAAGCGGAAGGCGAATCGCAAGGCGGGCACTCCGCCAAGCGCAATGCCGTGGCATCACGCGTTTTACGGGAACACTGGCGGCATGAATGAACGGAAGACCTCCGTTACACTTTTAGTTGCCGGCGCTGCTGCGGGATTGACCTTCACCTATTTGGCACGCAGCGCGCGTGCGCGAATGCGCAAACCCGTAACGCAAGCAATGACCGTATTCGTTCCGCGAGACCGCGTCGAGGAATTCGTCGAATCGCGCGAGCGTATGATTGAAGCGTTGGATTCCAAACGCAAGATAGCGCTGATCGAGCGGTTGGAAGTGCGTGAAGCACCGGCAGGGCGTGGAACGGAACTCTATCTCACGATGCGCGGCATCGGAAAATACGGCGTGAAAGACGTGTTGCGGCGTACGAAAGCGTTGCTCGAAACTGGGGAGATACCGACCGGGAGAAGATACGCATGAAAGCGCTCATTTGGAACGGGACGCATGACGTGCGCGTCGAGCGCGTAAAGGATCCGGAGATTATCAATCCACGCGACGCGATAGTCCGCGTAACGGCGACGGCGATTTGCGGCTCCGACATGCACCTGTACAACGGACTGATGCCGACGATGAAACCCGGCGACATCCTCGGACACGAGTTCATGGGCATCGTTGAAGAAGTCGGTCCGCGCGTGCAGAATTTGCGGCCGGGAGAACGCGTCGTCGTACCGTTCAACATTGCGTGCGGCAATTGCGAGCCGTGCCTGCGCGACCAGTGGTCGCTGTGCGACAACTCCAATCCCAACGCGGGAATGGCCGAACGGTTGTACGGATTTTCGTGTGCAGGCCTGTTCGGCTATTCGCATCTTTTCGGCGGATATTCCGGCGGTCTCGCGGAGTACGTGCGCGTACCTTTTGCCGATGCCGGACCCGTTACCGTGCCTGACATCGTCGAAGATGAGCGAGCGCTCTACCTGAGCGACATCTTTCCCACCGGATTCATGGCCGCGGAAAACACCGGCATCAAGCCGGGCGACGTCATTGCGGTTTGGGGATGCGGTCCCGTTGGACAATTTGCGATTCGCAGCGCATATTTGCTCGGAGCCGAACAAGTGATTGCGATCGATCGGATTCCAGAGCGCCTCGAGATGGCGCGAGCCGGCGGCGCGCGCGTCGTCGATTTCGACGAAGTCAACATTCTCGACGCGCTTTACGAAATGACCGGCGGACGCGGTCCCGACTCGTGCATCGATTGCGTCGGTATGGAGGCGCACGGCCGGACACCCGACGCGATTTTGGATGCGGCAAAACAGACCGTTCGTCTAGAGATGGATCGTGCACACGCGCTTCGCTTGGCCATTCAGGCGTGCGGAAAAGGCGGCACGATATCGGTGCCGGGCGTGTACGGTGGCTTCATCGACAAGATGCCGATGGGGGCGATCTTCGAGAAAGGCCTACAGCTGCGCACGGGCCAAACGCACGTGCAACGCTACCTGCGCCCATTGATGGAATTCGTTCGCCGCGGTGAAATCGATCCGTCGTTCATCATCACGCACCGCGGAACGCTCGACGACGCTCCGAAGTTCTTCCACCTCATGGCCACGCACGAAGACGATTTCGTCAAAGCCTTCGTTCGTCCGAACGCCATCACGCGTGGCGAATTCGACTTTAGCGAGCAGATGATGACCGCGCGTTAAGCGGCGCACGGAGAGCCATTACCGGGCGTCGAACGATCCGGCGCCATGAAGAGTGAAAGTCCGAAAAATTCCTGGCACCTGCGCGGCCTGCTCACGATGGGGTTCGCGCACGGTGCCAGCGATTTTTATTCCGGGATGGTACCGCTGCTGATCTTTGCAATCGTGACCGCGCACCGGCTTTCACCCTTATATCAGGGCGCGATCGGGTTTCTCTGGTACTTTACCAGCTCGATCGTGCAGCCGTTGTTCGGCGCATACTCGGATCGCGCCGGCCGCTGGTGGTTTCTTCCGGCGTCGGTCGCCGTTACGGTCGTTTCGGTTTCATTCATTGGCATCTCGCCCGGAATCGGAACGCTCGCGGCGCTGGTGGTCGTAGGCGGGTTGGGCTCGGCGGTCATGCATCCCGAGGCAGGACGGTACGCTGCGCTGCTTAGCGGCGATCGCAAGTCCGGCGGTATTTCGATTTTTCAAATCGGCGGAGCCATCGGCTACGCACTGGGTCCGGCGGCGATTGCGGCGCTCCTCGCGCGCTACGGTGCTCCAGGCTCGCTTTGGATGCTCGTACCGGGTGCGATTGCGATCCTTTTCAGCTTTGCATTGATGCACGGGCTTGCGGCGCACGCGCAGCGCGCGGCAAAGGCGCATCACGCCGCACTGGCATCGGAATCTGCGAGCGTCGATCGGGCCGGCGTCGCGCTGCTCGTTGCCGGAACGGCTCTGAAGTATTTGACGGGCGCGGCATTCATGACGTATCTTCCCAACCTCATCGTTGCGCGCGGCGGAAGCATTACGGAAGCCGGCACTATTGTCACCGCATTTCTGGCGGTAGGCGTCATTGGACTGTACGCAGGCGGCTGGCTTGGGGATCGCTTCGGTGCGTTGCCGATTGCCGTCGGAAGCCTTGCGCTGTCGGCTCCGGCCCTGTACGGATTTTTTGCCTTTGGCAGCGTCGGCGGACTTCTCGCGCTGCTCTTGGCCAACGTGTTGCTAAACGTTCAAAGTGCGCCGAGTGTCGCTATCGTGCAGCGCATGTTGCCGCGCAATCTGGGCATGGCGCTCGGACTGATGAACGGTGTCGCGTTCGGTTTGGGATCGGCCCTCGTAACGGCGGTCGGCTTTGGCGTCGCGCGCGTCGGAGCGGCACATGCATTGCTTTACGTGAGCGTACTTCCTATATTCTGTGCGGCGGCGTACTGGCTTGCGGGGCGCCGCATCCCCACGAGCTACGCGAGCGCGTCCAGCAGAGCCATGGCTTCGTGATCGAGTTGCTGGTGGTCGACTTTGGGGTGTGTTAAGTAAAACAGCGCCATAATGCGCAGCGCAAATTGGTGCGCGCGCGGCATCGCAAGATTACCGAACGCGCGTCGCGCTCTATCTGCGAGCGTAGCCGCGCGTTCTACAAACGCTTGCGGCGACGGATAGCACTCCATCCAATTCAGTTCGCCGTGCGCGCGGTCTTCGGCGCGATCGATGAACGAGTCCAGCAAAACGTGGAGCGCCGAAAAGGCGGGAAAGTACGCATCGTACGTCTGTCCCAGCCGTTCGAATTCGCTGCAAAATGCGGCGTACAGCGGCGCATAGACTTGGAACTGCGAGCCTGCTGCGGCGCCGAACTCCCACCACGAGAGATCGCCGAAGCGCGTGCCTTTACGGGCATGCCATTCTATGCACGCCCGTTCGTTCTCACCGTTGGGCAAATGTTTGAACGTTTGCGTGTCCGCGTAGAGTGCGGCCGCTTCACGAAAGTACGGAAGGAGCAGCTCGTAATCGCTGAGACACCGCAGTGCGCTGCGAACGCGTATCACCAGTGTCCGAAGGTAGTCGCCGTCGTCTCCAGGCGGTCCATACGCGTAATATTCGTGCAGCGGCCGGTGTGGATCGAGCGCGTCGAAAAGTGCCTCATGCAATTGCCGGAACGCTTGCGGGCCCGTTTCGGGATGGCGGTCGCACAGCGAATCCAAAAAGTCGTAGATCGCTTCCAGCGGAGCGACGATTTCGATGTAATGTTCGCGCGCCATGCTGGGCAGATACGTCGCGAGAATGCTCGCACCCGCAATATGATACGCCTTTGCCGTAAGACTCGAGAGCGCTTGCGATCGCAACTCCGAATCCGGAATGCGTTCGGCCAAGCGTTGGAGCCGCGCAATTGCGCGGTGTGCGAGCGGCACGACGTGCACGAGAAAGCGCCGCAAGTCGAGCGCATCGTCGAGTCCGCCGCGCAGCAAAAACACCAGCCGCCGCGGCGCCGTGAGAACTCGAGCCGCCGCCCAGCGTATTTCTTCAGCTAGCACGCAGGCTAGATTCCGCCCACGAAACGGCCGGGATTCAACGTTGCTTTCGGATCGAAGCGCGCTTTCATCGCGCGCATCTTCTCGATGGCTTTCGGCTGCGCTCCCCACGCGTGCAGTGAGGAGCGAATCGGCGCCTCACCCGCTACAATGACGCTGTGCGGATCGAGTGCGCGTATGTCGTCGTCACATGCTTCGATTTTCTCTGCAAATGCGCGGCTGTCGCGTTCGCTCACGCGCACGAACACGTCACCGTTCATGATATCGAACAGCACGTCGGTGAAGAGCTCGTGGCGGTTGGCTGCATCGCGCAGCACGGTAGCGCGCTGCTCCACCGTTTCGGGCATACCGAGTGACCGGTAGGTGATCGACCGCTCACCGAGCGTGGCTATCTGCGCGTCTACCAGACGTTCGTAGCTCTCCGCGGCGCCCGCGTCGAGAATCGTCGTTTCGGGAATTCCCGCGCGCCCGAGCTCCGATCGCAAATCGCGCGTTGCCCGGTCGACGAGCGCCTCGGATCCTTCGAGCAAAAGAAAGAGCCGCCCATCGACACCGTCCTCGCCGTCTACCGTCTTGCGAAATCCTTCGATGCAGTACGCGGCTGCGGGTGTTACAGAAAGCGCAGCTATCTGCGCGACCGTCTTGGGACGCGTACGTTCGGGAAGTTTTGCGATAAGCGTACGGCGGCGCCGCGGCAGTGGCAGCGTTTTGAAATTGAGCTGCGTCATGACGCCAAGCGTTCCGAAGGAACCGATATAGAGCTTGCTCATATCGTATCCGCTCACGTTTTTCACGACCATGCCGCCTGCGCTCGCGATCGTGCCGTCCGCTAAGACGACTTGCGAGCCGATGACGAAGTCGCGTGCGCGTCCGTACAAATGACGCCGCGGCCCGAGCCAACCGGCGGCCATCGTTCCACCGACGGTGGCTTTGCGGCGAAGCGGTGCGTCGATGGGAACGAACTGCCCGTGCTGGGCGAGATTCTCCGCAAGATTTGCCAGCGTGATGCCGGCACGCACCGAGCAGGTCAGATCGTGCAATTCGTGCGCAAGCAGCTCGTTGAGTTTTACCGTCGAGATCGCCATGTCTGCACGTCGAGGCGTCGATCCCATGGCATGCAGCGTTTTACCGCCTTCGATTGTTACCGCAAGACCTTCATCATTGCAGCGTTTGATCGATTCTGCCAATTCGGCGACGCTCGCCGGAGATATGCGCTGCGCAATCATCGCACTTCGGCGCATCCCACGCCGGCGGGAAAGATCTTCTCCGGATTGAGCATACGCCGGGGATCGAAAACTTCACGTACGCGCGCCATCGTTGCCAAATCGTCCGTGCTGAAGATGCGCGTAAGCGTCTCGCGCTTTTCATAGCCGATGCCGTGTTCGCCGCTGATTGTGCCACCCAGGTCGACCGCAGCCTGGAGTATTTCGTTGCCCGCGTCGATCACTGCGCCGACCTGTTTCTTATTGCCGCGATCGTACATCAGCAGCGGATGGAGATTGCCGTCGCCCGCATGAAAGACATTGGCAACTTTGATCCCGCGCGCGTCGCATGCCGCTTCGACCGCGGTCAGTGCTCGCGGCAACTTGGTGCGTGGCACGACGACGTCTTGAATATAATAATTCGGTGCGATACGCCCCGTAGCGCCGAGCGCGCCTTTACGTCCAGCCCACAGCGCTTCACGCTCGGCTTCGGAGCGTGCTGAACGCCAAGAAAGAGCGCCGGCTTCGCGAACGAGCCGCGCAATCTGCGATTCGTACTGATTCAAATCGTCTTCGAATCCGGCGCTCTCGATGAGCAACACGGCGCCTGCATCGGAGGGATATCCGGAGTTTGGGAACGCTGCATTTACTGCTTGCAGCGCAAGGCGATCGAGCATCTCGAGTGCCGTCGGTACGATGCCTGCCCCGATGATCGCCGAGACGCCGGCGGATGCGCTTTCGACGTCGGGAAACGCTGCGAGCCAAACGCGAACGGCCTCGGGCGTTCGCAGGAGCCGCACCCACGCCGCGCACGTGATGCCAAGCGTACCTTCGCTGCCGACCAGCGTTCCGGTCAAGTCGTAACCGGTCTCGTCAACCGACGTATGAAACACGTCACCGTTATCGTCGACGACTTCTAAACCGAGAACGTGGTTCACCGTCGTACCGTAGGAGAGGCAGTGCGGTCCGCCGGCATTCGTGCCGATGTTGCCGCCGATTGTTGAAATCTTTTGCGAGGACGGATCCGGCGCGTAAAACAATCCGGCATGCGCGACCTGCTTGGAGAGTTCGAGATTGATGAGGCCGGGCTGCACGAGCGCCCGCCGGTTTCGCACGTCGATCTCCAGCACGCGGTTCATCCGCGCAAAAGAGAAGACGATGCCGCCCTGTGCCGGAACCGCGCCGCCGCAAAGACCCGTGCCCGAACCGCGCGCAACGATAGGCTCGCCGCAATCGTTTGCGATTTTTACGGCCGCCGCAACGTCGCGCGTTGAACTGGGCTGAACGACCGCAGTTGGAAGACGCCCTTCGGAGTAAGCATCGAACGCGTAGACGGTGAGGTCTTCGCGCTCGGTCTTGACCGCGCCGGCCCCGAGCGCGTCGATTAAGCGCTGAACAACCACCACGACATCTTTAGGAGGAACTGCGCCGCGCGCCTTTTAACGCTGCCTGGCAAGCGTGTTCTTTTTCAAGAAAAGGAAGCCGGAGTCGCGACTGCGGCCGGCCGTGCTCAGTCCACAGAAACGTTCGGCGTTTCGCATGCCGGTCGAGTTCGACATCGACTATACACTCGAGGGGCGGCGCGGCCGTCGAAGCGGCAAAGCGAACGATCTGAGCGCCGGTGGTTTGCGCCTCTCCTGCGACGAGGATTTCCTCAGCGGCTCCATTCTGTTGCTCGACTTCAAATTGCCCGACGATTTCCTGGCCACCATGACCGTGGAAAAAGAGCTGTACGAGCAAAGTCCCTTCGGGCTGCGTCCTGAGTCCATCAAGGTGCAGCCGCCGGGATTTGCGCCGATGACCGTACATGCAAAAGTGCTGGCGACGTTTTTCAATACGGAACAGCGCAAGTTCGCGCACGGCATGGCGTTCGTCGACATCGATCCGCGCGTGCAGGAAGAGTTGCAGCGGTTCATCCACTTCTGGCAGCTCAACTATTT
>CAZRQS010000101.1:0-9319 GCA_964602255.1 uncultured bacterium
AGTGTGACAAAGGAACACACCAAGTGTTTAGTCTGTCACCCTGAGCTTGTCAGTCTGTCACCCTGAGCTTGTCGAAGGGTGACTTCGCGATCACGCCGAGCGTGCCGTTTATCGAATCGTGCCTGAAACGGTCGTTACGTCGACCGTCGCGGTTCCCCGCACGGGAAGGACATTTTGCGCTGCAAGGTGTTTCATGTTTACTCCAATTAATGAGATGCGATGCTAAACACGTATTTGGCGACGATGCGGTGCAGCGTTTGACGCGACGCGGGCGTGCCGTAGTCGATGTAGAACTCGTCGCCGTTGTTGCGGCGCTCGTGGAACAAGAACGAAAGATTGGTACCGGGTAAGGCGTACCCGCCGTAACCGTTGATCGTGCGCAGGTTGAGCGCAAGCGTCGTGTTACGCCCGAAGGAACGCGCGACTGAAACGCGGCGCAGCCACTGCGAATCGCGTACGCCTGCGGCATGCTCTACGCTGCCGTCGTATTCCAGCGAAACGCTATATGGCCCGAAAGCCTTGCTTGTCGAAAGTCCGGTTTGCTGCAAGTAGGCGCCGCCGAACGGTCCCCACGCGTACGTGAAATCTACCGGCGACGGTGTACCGTCCTTGTAACCTACGGCGATTTGCGTGAGGTTGAACGGCGTAAGCGGCGCTGCCGGATCGTCCTCGAACCGCAAGGCACTCGTCCCTCCGTTAACCTGGAACGATAGTTGATTTTGCAGCAAGACGTACGCGCTCATATTTTCGTCGTACTCTTTCACGCTGCCATTGCGATCGACGAAACGGTCAAGCAACCCGCCGACGGAATAGTTCTTTACCGCACCGTCTTTTTTGCCGACACCGTTGTAACTGAAGGCGAATCGAGGCCCGCGGATATCGGTAAACGCCGTATATCCGTCGATCGGGTTGAAGTTCCGCGAGATGTCGCGGTAGTCGACAGCCGCAAACCACGCCGCCGTATTGAGCCCTTGCGAGGCGAAGATATAATGGCTCTGACCCGACTGCGAGTTCGCTTCCGTCTGGCCCTTGAAGATGGTAAAGACGCCGCTGTGCGGGTTCGTGATGTGGAAACCGGCGCCCAGCGCATCGTCCGTAATGCCGGTATGTTTTGCGAGAACGGCTTGCGTGCTTACGCGAACGGTGTGGTCCGGCGTTGTGTACGCGTAGCCGAGTGCGGTATCGTTGAAGCCCGCTCCGGCAACGTTAAGCGCGCCGACCGAGCTGTTGCCCTGTGTGCCTTCGACTTTGAGTCCCCGATCGAAGATGCCGATCGAGGGTGAGTAGAAGAGCGTGTCGGTGATGCCGTTCATGGATATTTGCGGAAGCGTGTTGATATACTGCGCTCCCTGCGCGAAGAACGGCCGGTACTCGGAATAATTGCGCGCGAACTGTTGCGGCGCAATCGTCGTTTGGTCTTTTTCGATATTCGAGAAATCCGGGTTCACCGTTCCGACGAACGAAAGCGTCCCTGTGATCGGAATAGTTACGTCGACGCCTACGCTACGCGCGCGCGTCGGTTTGAATCGTCCGATACCGTTTTGAAACAGGCCGTGATCCGAACCGCTGCTGGCAAGCGCAAACACGTCGGCATGCGCCGGCGGCCGCGCGGAACTTCCGCTCAAGGTGATGCCGCCGAGCGCCGGCCAATATTGCGGTGCACCGGGATCGGTTTGCGTCGGCTCGTACGCGAGTTCGAACAAATCGTTGGTATGGGCGATGTATTGGACGACGTTGATGCGCCAGTGCTGCGCGCCGCTGTTTTGCAGGCGCATGGCGCTGAGCGGAATCACCATCATCACGTTGTAATCGCCGCTAGGCAAGATCGACGCGACGCTGGTCCATTCGGGCGAATACCGCACATTCTCCGATGAGGATTCATCGTGAACGCCTTTGGGCGTCGAGCGGAACTTATAAACCCGCGTGCCATTCCCGGAGGTGTCTAGAGCGATCGTCACGTGATCGTCGGAGTCGATGTTGGCGTGATCGACCGTTTGCGTCGCGGTGATCGGAATGCCGCTCTGCTGAGCGTGGAAGCCGACGTAGAGATTTCTCTCGTCGTAGAGCAGGTACGCGGCAGAATCGTTCTTCGCCGGCGCCCTGACGGCGAAGTTCTCCGCCATCACGGCTCTGAGCGCGTTTTGCCAGACCGGGCTGCTCAGGGACGCGTCCACCGGCGGCGCCGTTTGGGTCTTCACCGCCGAGATGCTCTGCGTGTGATCGAGAGGCGCGACCGGCTGGGCAACGCCCAACAGTGCGAGACCGAGCGTCAAAACGTGCTTCTTCATGCACGCATTCTCGCATCGCGTCGTCTAGCTACCGTCTAAGACCCCGCTAGACGGATGTTAGACGCCGGACTGCTACGTTTTGGCCATGGAAATTGCCCTGGATGAATCCCTGCGCCGTCAGATCGGTGAAACCTATAACGAATATGCTGCTGCTCTAGCGCGGCATGATGCGGCCGCGCTGGCCGCATTCTACGACGATGACGCCGTCATTCTCGCGCCTGGCGCAAAACCGGTCACCGGCGCATCCGCGATCCGGGCCTACTGCGAAGGCATTTGCGCGCTGCCATACGACTTCGAACTCGGGGGTTTTTCGGTCGAGCATGTCCTCACTGCCGGTGACTACGTTATCGAGACCTCATGCTTCACGAGCGCGAGCGCGCCGCTCGCCGATCCGGCGGCGAGGCTGGTGACATTCGCAAAAAGTTTGGTAGTGTGGCGCAGCAGCGCGGACCGTTGGCTCATCGCGCGCGAAATGTTCAGCGATATCAGAACGTAGGCCAAACGTTCTCTGAGTGAGCTCGCATGATCTCGCGGTTCGCGGGAAATTCAAGGAAGCGTTGTCGCTGCTCCTCACGTGGCAGTGCAGCAAGCCGCGTCGCGACGACGTGCGCCGATCGATCCAGCAGCGACTGCGCATGCTCGCCTTCGCCCAGCGCGTGCAACACTTGCGCTGCCTGCCAAAGCGTTAGCTGCGGCATCCAGCCTTCGTCCAGCATGTCGGGCAGAATCTTGAGATAGCCCTCGACGTACGGGCGCGCTTCTTGCGCGCGTCCTGCGCGAAGCAATTCGAATGCGAGCGACGTCCCGGTCCATGCAGCGTGCAGTTTCTGTCCGCGAATCGCGTGCTCTTCATAGGACCGCTTCATCAATTGAATGGCTTCCTCGGAACGCTTTTGGGCGCCGAGTACCATGCCCAGCGCCAGCATCATGTGATGCACGGTAACATAATGTTCGCGCACGCCTCGAATTTCCGGCCACACATGCGCCGCCAATCGCTCCGCCTCGTCGTAACGCTCCAGGAGCGCGTATCCGTAAAGTGCGTTGCCTGCGGTTGCCGCGATCAAATCATAGGCGTGTGCTTCGAGCGCTACGTCTAACGATGCAAGCGAGTCTTCCAGGCCGTGCTCGACGTCGCCGATGTTGAAATGGTAGAGTCCGCGAAAACGCAGCAGGCGCGCGATATCGGCGCGACGCGCGCTCTCCGTGAGTGCTGCGTGCGCCGCGGCGATATGGTACTCCGCGGCCTCGGGTTCAAAACGGTAGGTTGCAACGGCGCCCAAATACATGTGTCCAACGCCGGCGTAGACGTGATCGCCGGTACGCTCGCCAATCTCCACGATCCGTAGCGCGGAGAGCTGACACTGGGCCCGGTCAACATGCAGAAACAGTTTTGCCTCGGCGTCGGCGAGCTGAAATGCTGAATCGGGATCGTCCAGCCGCCGCTCGAGCGCACGCGCCTGTTCCAGCAGTGTATCGAATGGACGCGTGTAGCCATCGCAGATTTCGAGCAATCG
This sequence comes from uncultured bacterium, assembly GCA_964602255.1. Lineage (GTDB taxonomy): Bacteria > Vulcanimicrobiota > Vulcanimicrobiia > Vulcanimicrobiales > Vulcanimicrobiaceae > CAZRQS01. The sequence goes on from CAZRQS010000101.1 coordinate 3,803, forward strand.
AACGTAACAGAAAAGCTCGCCGAACCCGTATCCCGCATCCCGGCAAAGTACCAAAGCGTTCTGCAAGTGCGTCCACGCTTCGTTAGGATTGCCAAGGAGCACGTCATACGTACCGGTTAGCGCTTCTAAGCGCGCTTTCCAGAGCGGTTCGCCGGGCAAGCAAGATTGCAACCTGTCGAGCTGTACCTTCATGGCATCGGCATCATTCTCGTAATACGCCTGTGCGAGACGGTGATAGATTGCATCGGGCAAATGCAGCGGATTTCCGGAACGTTGCGCGACCGCTTCCATCTCCTGCGCATTGTGAAGTTGAAGTTTGCGCTTGCCGCTGCGGTGATACACGACGTCGAGACGCGCGTGCGCTTGCATCGCAACGTCCGGATCGGGATGAAGCGCTAAGGCCTTGCGCGCGTACCGTTCGGCATCGTCGTTTGCGAACAGGTCGACAGCTTGCGCTGCCGCACGCACGTACGCGTGCGCGGCTGCCGCTGCGTTGCCGGCGCGTTCGTAATGATTCGCGATCGCGGCGGCATAGCGGGAGGGAGACGTTTGTTCCAACGCGGATGCAATTTGGGCGTGTAGCGCGGCGCGCCGTTCGGCTGGAATGCCTTCGTAGAGCGATTCGCGCACGACGTCGTGACTGAAGGCGTAGGCTACTCCACCGGGGCCGGGCTCGTCGCGCAAAAAGCGGGCTTGCACGAGTTCGTCCAGAGCGCGTTGAGAAACGCTCACGTCATGTTCGGCGAGCGCGCTGAGAAGTTCGGGCGAAATCGTCGCGCCGGCGACGGCGAAGCGCACGACGAGCTCACGAACAGGTGCGCTCAAGCGTTCCCGTCGCTCCTCGACCAAATCCCGGATGCTGTCGGGAACTTCACGCTCTTGGCCCGCGATCAAGTTCTCGAGCAGCTCCGTTAAGAAGAATGCGTTGCCTTGCGAGCGGCGGTACAGCGTCTGCACGATCTCGTTGTCGGTCCGCTCACCCATGCGCCGCTGCGCTATGCGTTGAGCATCCGCCGGTGTAAGCGGATTGAGCGCGATATGCGTATATCCTTGACGAGGGGAGAGAATGCGGCGCAGGGCGCGCAGCGGATGATCTGGGGCAATGGCATCGTCGCGGTACGAACAAGCAAGCAGTACACGCGCGTCACGCAAACGGCGCTCCAGAAACTCTATGAGCGCAATCGTGTCGCCGCCCGCCCAATGCAAATCCTCAATGCATAACAGCACAGGTGCGTGCTCGGAAATCGATCGAACGGCAGTCGCAACCGAAGCGAAGAATGCGCCTCGCTCACCGGTGTCGGCGAGGCTTCCAGCCAGTGGCGATGTTCCGGCCGCGCGCAGCTTCCCATTGAGGTGTGCTTGTGAAAGCGCGCGCGTGAACGCGGCGTACGGCGCGTCGCCTTGCGATGAAATATCGCCCGTCAAGACGATGCCGCCCGCATCGCGCACTTCGGAAGCTAACTCTCGCAGCAAAGCGGATTTTCCGACGCCGGCTTCACCGCCGACGAGCGCAAAAGCTCCGTGACTGTTGGTCGCGGCACGCCACTGCACGAGCAGCGTTTCAAGTTCACCGTTGCGTCCGACAATCTCATGAGCGCGTGGTGCAGCCGCGGGCGCCCGATGCTCTTTACGCGCGAACGCTTCGAAGAGCTCGCGTGTTTCCTGCATCGGTTCGACGCCCATCTCGTCGGCCAGACGCGAACGAAAACGTTCGTACTCGGCAAGCGCGCCGGCGCGATCTCCGGTCTGCATGCGAGCACGCATCAAAACGCGCACGGCATCCTCACGCCACGGTTCGACCTCTATCAGCGCCCGGGCGTACTCAGCCGCGGCGACGTGGTCTAAGGCCCGTTCGGCGTCCTGTGAAAGCGCGGCAAGATTGCCGATCTGCATGTTGCGAAGGCGCTCGCGCTCGAAGTACATCCACTCTTCGTCGCATGTGCGGTAGAGATCGCCGCGATAAAGTTTCACAGCGAGCTGCCGCATTTGCGGCATCTTGCTCTGCTGCTCGAATTGCGCGACGTCCAGCCGATATGGCGCATCGGTATTCCACTGTGCGGTTTTGCCGTCGACGCGCAGCCACTCTCCCGAGGGTAGCGCTTTGCGAATATAATGCAGATGCCGCCGCAGGTTCGCGCGCGCCGTCTCTTCGTCGGAGTCCGGCCAGAGGATGCCGGCCAGCGCTTCGCGCGAGGTGGGCGAGGTGCGGTGAAGCAGCAGGTACGCAAGGAGCGGTAGCGTTCTCGGCGGCGCGACGAACGGATGCGGCCGTCCGTCGACGGTAAAGACCGGCTCGCCGAAAAGCGCTATGTCGAGCATGCTCGAATCGCTCGTTCCCTGGAAGCGTGGCCTTGACCCTGCTACATCAAACGGTTAACAATGGAGAACGATGCACATCGCCTCCATATTGTTATTGGCCGCGTGTGTTCAATTTGCGCACGTGAAGAACTGGGTGGGAACGATTACGGTGAACTACGACCGTACCGTGCACACACCGTACTACCTCGAGCGCTCGTACGGCAATTCCGCGACGACCACGCATTACGTGGGCCAGTCGTTCATGAGCGTCATTTCGTTCAACGGTTACGACGAGACGTGGCAGGGCAAGCCCAGCGGTACCGGCCACCTCGTTGCCGAGCTCACGAACGCGGACGGATCGCCGCTCTCGCGGCCTGTCCGCCTTGAAGGCAGCGGTCCGGTTCTGGCGGATCCGCCGCTCGGAAAGTTTGGACCCGAACAGTTCTGGATCGATTCGAAGCAATGTGTGTACGGCTTTTACACGTCCGCTGCGATCAATGCGGTGCATTCGAAAGACGGCGCGATGGTGGAAGGAAGCGACGTTCACGTTGAAGCGATTCCGCTGCCGCATTCCGGTACGCTGACGGGCTCACGGCACTTTCACTTACCGAACGCAAGCAATTACCACGGCGGCGATCAATTCCACATCCCGTGCCTTCTGGTCGAATGGTGTTCGCGGGACGCGGGGCCGGGAAACGCGACCGTCTCGTGGACGTTTACTCCGGGCGCCGGAGTCGCGCCGCACGCAACGCCGTCGCCGAAAGCTGCACCCACGCCGAAATGTCCGAACGCGAATACGAACACCGGCTCCACTATCGATCGTTTGCGCGCCGACTTCGCGAGCGCGCTCGCAGCAAACGGTCATGCGGTTCCGCTCGGCGACATCGCGGCGAGCGGGTCCGGCGCAGTAACGAAGATTACTGTCCGTCTCGACGGGTACGGCCGAGCTCTGCCGAGCACGAAGTGCATCGCCGAAGGCATTGCAAACGGAAGCGTGCCTGCCGGTTCGCAGTGGGGCGCACAGAAGATGCTATACGGAGCGGTTCAACAGGCAGGTGCGCAGACGCGCGTCACCGTTCGCATCGTCGACGTTGCGACGGGTGCGATCGAGCACACGGGTCTAGGCGATGCAAGCGGAACCGGCGATTTGTCAATCCGGCAAGCCGCAACCACCGCACTGCAAAAACTAGGACCGTTGTACGAAGCTTCAGCCGCCATTATCGCGCGGTCTGCAAGGCAAGATATGCTGCGCTCACGTCCTTATCGCCCAGACCTTGCTCGATAGCGCGATCCCACGCGCGTGCAATCGATTCGAGTTCGGGCAGCGAACGCGGTTTCGTATCATTGACCGCCTCGAGCGCAAGATGCACGTCTTTGTCCGCCCATTTGAGCGGGAACTCGGTCTCGTCCATTTTGCCGGCTTCGATCTTATTGATTTTCGCAATGGCCCACGGCGGCGTGAGCGGGCTTCCTTCGATGACCTTCTCGAATTGCTGGAGAGAAATGCCAAGCGTGTCTGCCACGGCTAGCGTTTCTGCGAGACCTTCCATCAAAGCCGCTAGCCAAGCGTTGAGAACGAGTTTCATTCTCGTACCTTGCCCCGCGGGCCCAAGCCAAAACGTACGCTGTCCGATCGCATCAAAGAAGTCGCGCACCGCTTGAGTGCGTTCTTCATCGCCGGAAGCAAGAATGGTCAGCTGCCCATGTTCGGCGGGACCTTTTGTGCCGGATACAGGCGCGTCTACGAAAACCACGTCGCTGCGTTGCATGGCGATCTGCATCGCTTTCATAATACCGCGAAGGCCGATGGTTGCCATTTGCACCCATGCCGCACCCGGTTTCATAGCGTCGAGGCCGTGATGCTCGTCCATAACCGAGAGCACTGCGCCGGCGTCTGCCAACATCGTCACGACGACGTCGGCCGGCTTTATCGCGCCTTCCAAATGCTCGACGGCTTCGACGCCCTCGCCGACGTCGCGCGCACGCTGAAAATTGCGATCCCACGCGATTGTTCGGAATCCCATAACCCGCGCACGGCGCGCAATTGCGGATCCCATGATTCCACAGCCTAATACGGTAACGACAAACTTTTGTTGTGCCATGACGCCTTTTTCCCGAGAACCATCATGGTCAGCCACACATTTTATCTTCTTAAGCTATCGAACGACCCCGAGCTTGTTCGCGTCGCGCTTGATCTCGTACCACACGCCGGCCGCCGAACCGGGAAACCGATGCTCGGTGAAATCGGCATCGTTCATGTAGCGCATCCCGGCCTTTTCCATGACGCGGCGCGATGCCGCGTTCGTCGCAAGCGTGCGCGCGACGATGCGTTCGAGTCCATATTCTTCGAAGCCCTTGCGAATCAGCGCCGTGGTACCTTCGGTGGCAAGTCCGATTCCCCAGTACTTTCGTTTGAGACGGTAGCCCACTTCAATGTCGTGCGGTGCTTGTGCAGACGGATAAAAATGGAACCAGCCGATGAAGTCGTTTGCCTGTTTGAGTAAAGCCGCCCACGCGCCCCATCGCGCGTCGCCGTAGTCTTGAAGCGCCCATGGCAGCACTCGCCCGCGGATGTCTTCAATGGTGTTCGGCACGCCGCCGTTGAGATATCGCATCACCTCCGGGTCGCTATCCAAATCAAGAAGCAGGCCTTCGTCTTCGGGAGTGATTCGGCGTAGCAGCATACGCGGCGTTTCGAGGTAGACGTCCATACTTCGTATCTTATCGTTAATTGCGAAGCGGCGTTCCCTGCGCCAGCATGTGTTCCATCCGCTCGCGTGTTTTTGGATTGAATACCAGCGTTTCGAAATAGCGCGTTTCGAGATCGAGCAATTCCGCATGCGAAACACGTCGCGCCGGCCCGGGACCGCCGGTCATGACGCGAGCGATAGCACGAGCAATCTCGCCGTCGTAAGGCGTCGCCAATCCAGCCGCGGTCGCGCTCTCGATACTTTGCTCGAGTGCGCGAAAGCCTTCGTCGCCGAGCACCGGAATGTCGCGGCGATGGGTTTGGGGCGTGTAACCCTCGGCCAGTTCCAGCACTATTGCCTTCGCGTCGTTGATCAGCTGCGTAAGGTCGTCCGAGACGCGATCGTGGTCCTTGAGGAAATGCAGCGCGCGCGCATCCTGCGCGTCTTTTGAGGAGCGCATGAACACAATCGTTTCGAACGCTTGGCGTAATCCTGCGGCTTCATTTCCCGGTCCCGCAGCATCGATGCA
>CAZRQS010000102.1:0-1957 GCA_964602255.1 uncultured bacterium
TCACCCTTCGACAGGCTCACCCTTCGACAAGCTCAGGGTGACAAGGGCGCCACGTTCACTCGCGAGTGGCCACGCTACGCCTTCCTGAGCGCTGCCGCGAGCGCCGAGATCTTCTGCGCGTCGAGCTGTCCGTCGGTGCGGGCACCGTTGCCGACATGCACTTCCGTTACACCCGTCGCGGCGATGACCTCACGCGCGTTCTGGGGCGTGATGCCGCCGCCGGCGAGAATCGCCGGCGCCTTGCTCAGGAGCGAAAGTTCACGCAAGAACGCTCTTCCCGTCCACGCGTCTGGAGCAGCGCCGGCGGTTAGCACTCGCGTTACCTGCGGAAAACGGCCCAGCAGCGAATAGCTCGCGCGCAGGTCTGCGCTCTGATCGAACGCGCGATGAAACGTCAGCTCGGCAGCGCCCGCGCGATCGATAACGTCGCACAAAAATGCCGTGTCGATATCGGCATCCGGGAGCAACGCTCCGACGACCAAACCGTGAACTCCCAGGGCAGCAAATTGCTCCGCGGTTTTGAGCATCGCTTCGCGCGCGGCCATATCGTAGCAAAAGGATTCGTCATGAACCCGCACGATCGCATGAACCGGGATGGTCACGGCGTCCAGTACCGCCCCTACAGTTTCCAGGGAGGGTGAAAGGCCACCCCGGCCGCGCGCGGCGACTAGCTCGAGGCGATTAGCACCGGCCCGCTCTGCGAGCATCGCCTCGGCAGCATCTGTTATGATGACCTCAAGGGTCCGCTGCGAAGCAGTCATAGCGGGACCTGAATTATACGTCCGATGTTAAGGGCCTGTTGATAGGAATTACCGCTAACGCACCTTACAAATAGTTAGGAAAGGTCGGATCACATCATGTCGCTTACCGATGATGCCATCGAAAAGATCAAAGACATGATCGTCACGGGTGAGATTGGTCCGGGCGATCGACTCCCAAAAGAACCCGAGCTCGCCGAACGCTTGGGCCTCTCGCGCAATTCGCTGCGCGAAGCGGTCCGCGCGCTAACGCTCATGCGCGTGCTCGATGTGCGTCAAGGCGACGGCACGTATGTGACAAGTCTGAAGCCCGCGCTTCTGCTCGAAGCGATGAAGTTCGTCATGGACTTCCATCACGACGAATCGCTGCTGCAAATCTTCGAAGTGCGCCGCGTTTTGGAAACCGCCGCAGCCGCGCTAGCCGCCGTTCGTATGAGTGACGAGGCGATAGACGAACTTCGCCGTACGTTGGATCAAGGCAACGCGGATTCAACGATCGAGGAATTCATGAAAAGCGACGTAGAGTTTCACCGGCAACTTGCCGTAGGATGCGGCAACGCCGTCCTATGCTCGCTCATCGAAGGCATCGTCCCATCGACCACGCGCGCACGCATTTGGCGCGGACTCACGCAACAGGACGCATTGCAACGTTCGATCAGCGAACATCGCATGATCTATGAAGCTATCGCGGCTCGCGATCCCGAACGCGCACGGTCGTGGGCGACGATCCACCTAACGGGCGTGGAAGAATGGTTGCGCAGTACGCGTTAGTGGGTGGCACTCGTCGTACGGAAGCGCGCGGATGATCGAATATCGCGGTCCGCAATTCGTACAGTTGATATAGGTAATGCCGCGCTCTCGCGCAAGACGATATACGAACGGACGAAAACCGACGCCCTGAACAACGTTTCCGACGTGGATGCGCCGGGCTTGTTTACGTGCCTCCGCCCGCATAGCACCCGCGCCCGTCGTAGCCGACCTGGACGACGCGGCCCTCCTCGACGAGCACCGGCACGGTGTGATTCCCGTCGCACAACAGCAACATGCGCGCGAGCGCGTCCGGATCTTGCTCCACGTCATACTCGATGAAACGCTCGTGCCGCCATTCGAGATCTTCGCGCATCTGTGCGGTGTAAGGGCACGATGCAGTGCCATAGAGCTCCAGCATGTTACGGATTCAGCGCCTCGCGCAGTACGTG
>CAZRQS010000102.1:2057-3677 GCA_964602255.1 uncultured bacterium
CACTTCGCGCGCTTTTTGTTGGAATGCGTTCATGGCGTCCGGCAGTTCAAAAGATCGGTGAGCGTCGAATCCCAGTCGCGCAGCGCACGCGACGCGCGGTACCGTGTCAACGCGTCGAACGTTGCTCGATCCACCCGAATCCACGTTTGGTCGGGAAAGCATTCGTCCATTGCATCCTGCCACGTCTGCAGCGGTATGCGCGCCGTGCAATCGAGATCCCAGGGAAGCATCTCCGCCTGAAAGCCGCTTGCCGCTCCTCGGAAGATGGTGCCGTTGAAGAAAATGCGCACCGGAATCTCGCCGCCTTTGAGCGCGGTGAGATACTTGCTGCTTGTAACGTGCGCGTCGTACGTGCAAGGAATACGCAGATCGAACTCCGTCTGGCCATCGAATGCGCCGACGACGGTCGATGCCTCGTTCCATTGCAGCGGCGTAACCCAACGCGCACCGCGTTCGCGCGCACCGAAAAGCGACTCGAGCACTTGCTCCTCGTCCGGTGCATAATCGCGAAGGGACGGCTCGATTTGAATACGCGCCCGCAAAGCGAGCGCGGCAATAGGATCGCCCTCGGCGCGCGCCTGCATATGCAACCGGACGGTCGGTGAAATTGCACGCGAATCCGCGCTCGCGGTAGCGACACTGAACTGGAGCTTGGTCACGCGCAATGCTCCTTCACACGTGCAAAGAAGTTATTGATGCGCTCGTGGGCTTGGTCGCCTCCGTCAAAACCTTGCCACGATGATCGCACCAGCGCGACGAGCTCGTAGCAGGCGTCAATGGGCACGATGTACGCTTCCACGCCCTCGTCCAGGCGGCGGTAGACCAGCGTCGCTTCAATGTCCGGCCGCATCGATGCGATAAGCGGCTCATCACGCGACAGCGTATCCCACGCCTCCATCGAAAGCTCGGATTCCATCGCGCCGCCGGCTTCGGGATAAAAAGCCTCCATGCGCCGTGCCGTGCTGTTGTAGAAAAAGAACGCAAGATCGATCGGGATCTGCAGCGCTTCCCAATGCGGTCCGCTGAACGTAGCGGCGGGCAGCTGCGCGTACCGCTCGCCGACCGCACGATAGCGGCCTTGCGCCGCGCCCTCGGGAACGAAGAGCATGTGGCATGCGCGGCACGAGCACAGCAACCGCCGATCGCGCACGTCGACGACGTGCGAATGATGTTCGCCAATCGGCGTCGCGCAGATCTCGCAGATCTCTTCGCCCGCAACCTCGGGTTTGATCGCATTCATCCGGGAATGGCGCCGAGCGCTATCTCTTGGATAGCGCGATTGGTTGCATTTATCCACAGCAGATTTATCGTGAGTTCGGGGTTCGCTACAGCCATAGGGCCTCCAGAACACTCACAAAAGCGCATCACGTGACGCGCTGCGCGCTTCGAGGGATACACTCTAAGCGTACAGAGTATTATACGCCTGGTAACGAACACTAAACAATCATGCATGACGTATCGATTGCCTTGGCAATCGTTGACGAGCTCTGCGAGCGTACGGTTAATGACCACATCGCAAGGATAGCCACGGTTCGGCTGCGCATTGGAGCGCGGAGTTGGCAACGGACGGCACGCCTGCTGCCGGCTCGAAGCTCGACACAGAACACATACCGCTTGCGA
>CAZRQS010000102.1:3777-7221 GCA_964602255.1 uncultured bacterium
CGGCGGCGCGGAAACGCTTGCCGTTATCGGAATGGGCACAGGTTCCGCACCGCTCTCACAAATCAGCAGCTGGATTTCGTTCTCGACTCTCAGCTACGGCATTATGGCGCTCTTTGCCTTAAATCTCGCAGCCAGCTCTTTTCTACCGTTTCTCGAGCGCGAGGTAAACCGCTACTGAACGCAACCGTTCGCGGAATTGCTCCAGAGCGGTTGTGACGGAAACTTTCCGGTCGAGAACGAGATGTTTTGCAAGTTGAACCACGAGCATTTATCGCCGATCTCAAAGCCCTTGGCGTCGTACCAAGCGTTGAGCTGAGGATCGGTTTCCGTTTCCGCCTGTTCGTGACCGCCGACGATGCTCACGCCGTCGTTGTAGCCCGGAAACGTGACCGACCCCTGTCCGCAGCTGTCGGCACCATCGGGTTGATATGGAAAATTCGTGTACGCGATCGTTGCTGTTCCCGACGTAGTCGTGCTGTGAAACGCGCAGTACGCATTGTTGGGGTCGCACCCCACTCCGCAGCTGCCAGCGAATTCGTACACCGCTACGCGATGCGGCAATGCGATGATGTAACTTGCGCTCGTGGTGCGATTGTTGAAGTGCGTCGCAGCTTTGCGGGCTTCGGCAGCCAAAAGCCCTTCAAACGTAGCACCGTTGGTGAGATTCGGAATCGCCGACGTGTCGTTCCACGATTGCGCTGCGGCGTTGAAGCTGCCCACCGCGTTTCCGATGTGCTGCCCGCCGCGCTGGGCGTATTGTGTCACAGTGCTTAGCCACCGGCTTCCGCCAAGACCCGCGAGATACTTATTGAAGTAGCTTCGCACGCCGCGGGGATCCCCGGTCGAACTCCAACTTCCCCAGTACACCACATAGATTTTCGGCGCCGTCTGAACCGGGCCGCCGTTATACAGTAGATTGTTCGGGTTCGTGGCCAGAATTTGCCGTCCGGCATCGGGATTCGCGTTGACGCGCCCGCTCAGTTCGATCTCCTTCGTATAGAACATCGCGCGTACGCTCCCATCGCTGCCGGCAACTCGGCGAGGGACGCTCTGCATACTGTTACCCGGAGCAGGTTGCGTTGGAAGAGTGGGACTTGAACCGCCGCCGCATGCCGATAGGGTAACGACAATAAGCGCGCAGATATACCGCAAGAGTTTGCGCATAAAGCCACCCCCTCCATGGGTGGGGAGCATTGTTACTTTAGTGGCCTGGGGTCATTCCTATTCGCAAACATACCCTTAAGAAAGACTGAACGCCGGGCATCACGCCGATTAACGTGCGGGTTCCGCCTTCGGGCGTATGCTTGTATGCCCAGAGGGAAACTATGCCCGCCGTGATTTCGCTCGCAGGTGATTGGGATATTTTCGGGCGCGCCGAGTTAAGACGCCGTCTGACGCCTGCATATACTGCCGGGTCGTGTATCGTCGACTTCACCGGATTTCATTGCGGTGACGCGACGTTCTTGGACGAGCTCATTTACATGCGCAAGGTGCGAAAAGCCCAGGGGCACCCGCCGGCAATACTTGTTATCCGCCCTTCGGACTATATGGTCCGCAAGATTTTGCAGCTCACGCATTTGATTACGGCGTGGCCTGTGTTCGAAAGTATGGAAGCCGCCGTTGACGCCGCTCAAAAACAGGCGGTAGACTCATCGATATAAGGCGCCTCGCGGGTGCGCGTCTCTAAGGAGGCACTTATGTCGACAGTGCAACCTACCGGCGCAGAACAAAAGCAAGAGTACGTGTACAACTTGCAGGGCACGCTGTTAGAAGCGTGTTCGTGCGACGTTCTGTGTCCGTGTTGGATCGGCGAAGATCCGGACACGGGCATTTGCCAAGCATTCCTCGGTTATCACTTCGATCGCGGCGAGATCCAAGGCGTCGATGTGAGCGGACTATCGATGGTGATGGTTGTGCAGATACCGGGCAACGTACTCACGCCGAAAAGTTGGAAGGTTCTGGTGCTCATGGACGAGCGCGCCCGTGAGGAACAAGTGCAAGCGTTGACGGCCGCTTACACGGGACAGCTCGGCGGACCGCTTGCGGATCTCGCTCAACTTGTCGGCGAGATACTGGGCGTAGAGCGCGTCCCCATCTCGCATGACGTGCACGAGGGCGCGGGCGAACTCAACGTTGGCCAATGGATTGCGGCGTCCATGGAGCCGTACCGCGGACCGGACGGTACACCTACCACGCTACGCGATTCGATCTTCTCAACGATTCCCGGCTCGCCGGCGTACGTTGCAAAAGCGCGTTATCACCGCGTGAACATTCCCAAGTACGACATCATGTGGGGGTTCGAGGGGCGCAACGCGATTCAAGGCGACTACACAATCGCGTATAGCGGCTAGAGCGCCGTGCAATCCGCGCGAGCCGCGCCGCTACCGGTTGCGATTCCCGCGGCCATTGCGATAGCTTGGGCAATCGCCGCAGCGGCACAATTTACAGGTTCAGCGGCGTTCGTGCATCATCACGCGCTGATCGAGCATGGTCCCCCGCTTGCCATAGCATTCGCGCTGTTTCTCCTCGCATGGCTGATAATGATTGCGGCGATGATGCTGCCCTCGAGCTTGCCGCTCATCCGCATGTTCTCAATCGCAACGTCAAGGCAAAGCCGCCCCACGCTCATGCTGGTGTGCTTTATCGCGGGTTACGCCGTCGTGTGGTCGGCGTTTGGAATGCTCGCCTTCGCCGGCGACATTATGTTGCATCGTCTGGTGGACCGCGTTACGTGGCTTGGCGCGCGTCCGTGGATTATCGGCGGCTCCGTGCTGGCGATGGCCGGCTTATTTCAATTTACGCCGCTCAAAGACGCCTGTTTGCGCGCGTGCCGTCTTCCAGCGAATTTTCTCGTTCGTCATTACCGTCGCGGCGCACGTGCGGCGTTTGAAATCGGATACCGCCACGGGCTGTTTTGCACCGGCTGTTGCTGGGCGCTCATGCTGATTGGATTTGCTGCCGGCTTTGCAAGCTTATGGTGGATGGCCGCACTCACCGCACTGATGGTTTATGAAAAAACGGCGTCGCGCGGCCGTTCTGCCGTACCGGTTGCAGGCGCAGTGCTGCTTCTGTGGAGCGCACTCATTTTTGCGCATCCTCCGTGGCTGCTGGGTAACATGCACCCATGACTTTGGAAGAGGTTCGTCCCTACTTCGGCAAGAGGGTTCAAGTCATCACGCGTCCGCTTCCACCCTCGCACCACGAAGGGCATTATGAAGGCGTGCTCGAGCGTATCGACAACGATCCGGAGCACGTCTATTTGCAACCGCTCGTTCCGGGCGCACCGAAGCCGCCGTACTTACGACACGGCGCGGGTGCGCATGCGTATTCCGTGCCGCTAAACGAAATTCGCGGCGTAGTCTTGCTCTAATAAGTCCGCGTTCTCACGCACCAAAGCGCGAAGGCGCGCAGAATGCGTCTGCTGTGCCAGCGGTGCGAGCACGG
>CAZRQS010000102.1:7321-9310 GCA_964602255.1 uncultured bacterium
ACCAAAGCGCGAAGGCGCGCAGAATGCGTCTGCTGTGCCAGCGGTGCGAGCACGGCAATAAAACGGCGCCAGCGCTTCTCTCGCCGCTGCGCCGTCGTATTTCGCGCGGCCGCGGCCAGATACAAGAGCACGATCAAACGGGTCATGCCATGCAGGTGAGCGGCGCCGAGCGTCGCTTCGAACAGATCGACGGTCAGAACTCGCGAGGCCTCGAGCGCCTCTTCAGATACGCTCGCGCGCAACCGGGCGAACAATCGCGGCGACTGCGAGTGGAGTTTTGGTAACGCCGTTGTTGCGACCACGTTCGGGCTCCTTTCGTACGAGGAAAAACACGAGAGGACTCATGATGATGCCGATGACGCCCATCACGAAGAAGGCATCTGCGTAAGAGAGAACCGTCGCTTGTGTAGCGATGGTCCGATACAGTTCCGCGAGCGGATGCGTGCGTAAAAATGTCTGTACGGCGTTATCGTGCAATGTGGCACCCGCGGCGAGCACACTTTGATGGAAGTCCGCACGCCGTTCGGTGAACGTGACGAGCGAAGCGCTCGCAATCGATCCGCCGAGTTGAGTGAAGAGCGTCACGAACGATGCGGCCTTGGGCGCGTCTTGCGGCGGCACCGCGCGTAGCACAGCTACGAGAATCGGCGAGAACACGAACGCGATGCCGAATCCCATGAGTGCCAGAGGTAACGCCAGTGACCAGAGCACACTGTCGCTCGTAACTTCCCGGGACAGCCATATCGAAGCGATTGACGCGACAACCAGACCGGCTCCGATAAGGAGACGAACATCGATTTTTCCGCTGTTGACGATACGTCCAACCGGAATCGTAAGCAGCAAGATCGGGAGCGCGCGCATGCCGATGAGTACGCCCGCCAGCGTTTCCGTGAAGCCCAGCACGTTGACCGTAAACTGCGGAAGCAGCAGCAGCGCGCCGAAGATGATCACGGCTATCGTTGCACCGAGGACGGACGCAGTAGCAACAGGGATTCGTCGAAGAATGCGAAGATCGACAATAGGCTGCGGCGTACGCAGTTCCCACCAAACGAACAGCACCGCCGCGAGGACGGAAATCAACGTGAACGCCGTAATAGCACCACTGGAAAACCAGTCCTCGAGTTGACCTTGATCGAGCACATACTGCAGCGCGCCGATCGTTATCGTCAACAATGCGATTCCGGGCAAATCGACCGGGCTTTTCCGCGAGGTGTTGCCGCGTAGATACAGCGCGAGTATCAGGGCAGCAAGAATTCCGGGGACCAGATTGATATCGAACACCCACTGCCACGAAAGATTATCCGTAATGATGCCGCCGAGCGTGGGTCCGATCGACGGTCCCAAAATGGCGCCGAGCGTGAAGATCGACTGACTCGTCCCGATGAATTCAGGCGGATACGTTTCACGTAAGATCACTTGCGCCGTCGCGAGGAGACCGCCGCCGAACGCACCTTGCACGATGCGAAAGAAAATGAGCATCTGCAGCGAGGTCGCCATGCCGCACAACATCGACGCAGCGGTAAATCCGAGGATCGAGACAATGAAATAGTTTTTGCGTCCGAAGCGCGTTTGCAGCCACGGCGTGAGCGGAATCACGACGACGTTCGCAATGACGTATGCCGTAACGACCCACGTCGCTTCGTCGACCGTCGCGCCGAGATTGCCTTGAATCGTTGGAAGCGCGACGTTGACGATCGTTGCATCGACGGTCTGCAGCAGCGCTGCAAGCATGACGCCGGCTACCACGAGCGTGCGCCGCGTGCCGTGCTCGACAAGCGATTCCGGCGGTTTTGATTCGGCGGGCCGCAGGGTACGCGAGGGAATAGAAGCCCCTGCGCGCACCGGCGTGCGCACTGCGAGTGCCATAAGTGAGGAAAACTCCTGAGGGGATGGAACGGCGCGTAGACGGCGGCGCCGCTTCAGTGCTAGAATAACGGAAGTCGAGTGCTATGACTACACCGCAGTTATCCTAGTACTGGGAGTATCATG
>CAZRQS010000103.1:0-9214 GCA_964602255.1 uncultured bacterium
TATTCGACGATGCGTTTTTACTCACGCTGCTGTGCGCAGCTTTCGTATGGGCAGCCACGCGCGTGATTGAGAAAGACGTCACACCGGTACAGCGCGAAATCAGCGCCGCGCTAGCCAAAGGTAAATAAGCGAGCGCCCGGCGAGGCGAAACGCGCGCTCGCGTACCTTTTCGGGCGAGGTACCAAGATGATAACGTCGAGTCTAATCGCATCCCCCCAAAACTAAAGACAAAATAACGGCCGCGTAACGTTTGCTTTAAGACGTTGCGCGGTCACATTTAGATCGTATCGCGCGTACTAGAATCAGCGTAGGCTCGATACCTTGAGCCGCGCCAGCTAGGAGGCGGTACGATGAAAGTTCATCGTCCAATTATTGGCGCTCTCCTTGCAGTCGCTGTTTTTGCATCTCCCGGGATCCTCGTCGCCGGCACGACCGGCGCGTTAAGCGGAACGGTAGTGGATGCGAGCAGCGGTGGGGCACCGGTTGCCAATGCAGCCGTGCACGCGACCAGCGCGTCACAGAGCGCCACAGTTCAGACAGACTCATCGGGACATTACGTGTTTCTCTCCCTCGCTCCCGATACGTACACCGTATCCATGGACAAGGTAGGCTACGATCCGGCATCTGAAACCGGCATCACCATCCTTGCCGATCAAACACGAACGCTCACGCTTACCACCCGGAAATCGCTCAAAACTATTGCGAGCGTTATCTCACAAGCCGCTGCGGCGTTGGTCAAGCCGGGTACGACCAGCGATATTTATTCCGTCAATGCGGCAACGGCGCGAAATACCGCCGTGCTTGGCGGAGGCGGAAATCTGAACAATGCGTACTCCGCCATTGCTTCGGTGCCCGGCACGTATGTGCCGCAAGGGCAGCAAGGCTACGGCCAAGCATTGTATATTCGCGGCGGCGATTACAATCAAATCGGTTACGAGTACGACGGCGTTCCCGTAAACCGCTCGTTCGACAATTACGCCGGCGGTTCTCTTGCGAGTCTTGGCCAGCAAGAGTTGCAAGTCTATACCGGCGGCGCGCCCGCGGGTTCGTCTGCCGCTGCGATCTCGGGATTCATCAATCAAGTTATTCGAACCGGAACCTATCCCGGCTTCGGTACGATTGATGCCGGAATCGGAGCGCCGACGTTCTATCACAAATTCAGCGCCGAAGTGGGCGGCGCAACGCCGAACCGCAGCTTTTCGTATTATGCCGGCGTCGGTGGTTTCAACCAAAACTTCCGGCTCTTCGATCAGTTCAACGGCGGCGGAACGCATCCCGAACTCGGATACGTGACCGTACTGAACAGCCCGTTCAACACATCGATCAATGGCATACCGACTGGCGTCGTTCCAAACTGTACCGCGGGTACGTCGGGATTCGGCACGACGTACAGACCTGTCGGCATGAGCGCCGATCCGGGATGCTTTGCCTTCGGGCCGGGCTATGTCGGGTTCGGTGCGAACGTGCAGGTGGCTGCAGGTCCGGGGTCGGGCGGATTCTTCTTCGCGCAGGAAATCGATCGTGAGGCCGTTGCGAACCTGCACTTTGCCATTCCGCATAGGCACGATTCCAACCGTGACGACGTGCAGCTGCTGTTCAGCGCCGGCACGCTATGGTCGCCGATCTACACGAGTCAGAACGACATTGGCTTACAGAACATCTACAACGCGTTTGGAGCGCCGTTCGGACATCCGGAATGCGTCGTCGGTGGACGGCTGGTTTGCAACTCCGCGCTCGCGTACGACGATCCGCTGGTGTTTCCGCCGGGAGTGACGTTCGGCCAACCCGTCACGCCGAGTTTGGTCGCGACGCCGTATTTGCAGCCGAGCTCTCCGCAGCAACGCGCACCCGGATCGCTCATCGATCCCAACGCGCGCGATGCCTATATCAACAATCAGGACATCGTGAAGCTGCAATATCAAAAGAACATCGGATCCAATGCGTACGTGCGGCTCTTCGGATACACATTCTATTCGGATTGGCTTATCAACGGGCCGAATTTCAATGGACTGTGGATCCCCACGGCCGTGACCTCGAATTTCGGAAACATCGGGCCATTGTATGGCGGCTCACCCGATTACGAGTTGAGCACGCATACCAGAGGGGCGGAGTTGCAGTTCGCTGACCAGCTAGGTCCTCAACATCTGCTCAACTTCACCGCGAACTACACCACCGCAAGCACGATACGAGCTAATAACACGACGTTACTCGATATTGCCGGCTCCAATGCACGCGCCACCAACGATACGAACGGCCTGGTGTGCTTTGTTCCGGCGACCGGTGCCATAGCGCCGTGCAATAGCGCAAGCACTGCGGGGACGTTCACACATCCGTTCGGCAACCCGCCCGTGCTCACGCCGGTTAACGGAACGTGGATCGTCACCAACGATGTTCCGCGCGCGACGTTCAACGCGGTCGTGCCGAAGTTTTATTCGGGTGCGCTTTCCGATCAGTACAAACCGACGGACAAACTGTTGTTGAACATCGGCGTGCGATTCGAGCGCTTCGAATACGACCTCTTCGACACGAGCGGCAACGGCCACAACTTCTGGTTCACCGCCGCCCAGCGCGAGTTCTGTTACAACCCGGCCACACTGCAGGTGTCGTTTGCCGCTACGCTAACGTGCGCGGCAGGTTTGGTGCATCCGGACGGTGTCGGCACCGACCGGTTGCTCACGAATACGTACGATCCGCGAATAATCAGCAACGTCTGGTCGCCGCGCGTGGCCTTTACGTACACATTCAATCCCAACACCGTTATTCGTGCTTCGTACGGGCGGTATGCGCAGCCGGTCAATGCGGCATTCGTGCAATACAGCCGTGAAGATCCGAACCTGGCGAAGTTTCTTTTCCAGACCTTCTGGAAATTCGGCTTCACCTCGCCGCGGCATGACGTGGTTCCGTCGATTTCCGATAATGCGGACTTCTCGCTCGAGCATCACTTCCACGGAACGGACATCTCGTTCAAACTGACGCCGTACTACCGCTCCACGCAGCACCAAGTACAGCAGTTTTACTTGGATCCCACGACGGGCTTCGTAAGCGGCTTGAACGTGGGCCGGCAGATTGCCTACGGCATCGAGTTCCAAGCGCAGAAGGGCAACTTCGACCGCAACGGTTTTTCAGGGTTGCTCTCATACACCTGGACGCATTCACGGATACGGTACAACGATTTCTTGAATGCACCGGGACGTAACATCATCGACATCCTAAACGACAGCATCAAGGGCTATAACGCGTTGACGTCGGCGGGTGGCGGCGCACCGTGTTACACAAATGCGGGCAACGGGACGCCCGATCCGGCTTGCGGTCCAACGTCGATTCGCAATCCGTACTTCAACCAACCGGCACAGCCGCTACTGGATCGCTCGGGAGAATACTTTACGTTCGACACGTTCCCCGCAATTCCGCAGTACACGGCGTTCGTTGCGAATATCAGCAACAGCTACTTCGTTCCGAATGTCGTAACGGCGGTGCTCAACTATCGCATCAACAAGTTCGCGATCACGCCATCGATAGTATATACGTCGGGTAACCCCTACGGTGTACCGCTGGACATACCGGGCATCGACCCGACGACGTGCAAGGTGAATTCACGAGCCATTCCGACCGCGCCCGACCCGCTGCAAGCAGACTATACGTCTTGTGCGGGTCAGGTTTCCGTACCTAATCCTGAAAACGGCGGACGGTTTACATCACTCGGTCAATTCCGTAATCCCGATCAGATTACGGTCAACACGGCATTGACGTACGACGTGAGCCCAAGCATTCGCGTATCGGCGATACTCGCGAACGTCTACAACCGGTGCTTCGGTGGTACCGCAACGCCGTGGACGGCTGCGTTCCCGCCGGGCTACAACATCTGCGCATACGGTTCGAACGGATACGCGCCCTCACCGATTGCGCCGCACGGCGGCTTCTATAATGGAAGCGGTCCAAACGACATCGCCGCCAACGGCGTTCCGCTCAACCCGTATATCGCGCACACGTATCAACCGATCGGATACAACTTGCCGTTCCAAGCGTACTTCTCGGTGCAGATCAAACTCTAGCCGGAATTCGCATTGGAAAAAAGAGGCCGGGTTCGCCCGGCCTCTTTTACTTCGCCGCGCTAGAAGCGCTCGATGTTCCTGATGCTTTGACCTACCTCGATGATTTCGACGATGAGCTGCCGCAGAGTATGCGTCACCTCATGCGATTCGGCCTCATAAACGCGCTCGGGGGCAACAGACGCGGTCGTGTCGCCGTACGGCTCGGGCGATCCCAGCCGAAAGTCGAGCGTGTCCTTATCGGCAACCATGGTGTTGTAACGTTCGCACAGCGTTCCGAGCCGGTAACGCAGCTCGCGTGAGGTATCGTTCATAGGCTCCTCGATGATGGGGGATTGGACCCTTCGCGTCTAACCGGGCGGGATGCTGCAATCCGAAGCCGCCCCTGCCGTAGCAACGACGCCGGCCGCTGACTCGCGCCTGGAATTGACCGTTCGCAGTCTCGTTTTAGGCGCGGCGATCACGCTCGTTTTTACGGCTGCCAACGTCTACTTAGGTCTAAAAGTCGGTCTAACGTTCGCCTCGTCGATTCCGGCCGCAGTCATCTCGATGGCCGTGCTGCGTGCGTTCAAAACCGGAACGATCTACGAGAATAACATCGTGCAGACGGTCGCATCGGCGGCAGGCACGCTTTCGTCGATAATTTTCGTGTTGCCGGGTCTAGTGATGATCGGCTGGTGGAGCGGCTTTCCATTCTGGCCTGCGTTCGGCATCTGCGTTGTCGGCGGCATACTCGGGGTAATGTTTACGATTCCGCTGCGGCGCGCTTTGGTGACGACGTCGGATCTGCCGTACCCCGAAGGCGTTGCTGCAGCTGAAGTGTTGCGCGTCGGAACCGGCACGCGCGAAGGCGCAGCGGAAGGCAAAGCCGGCCTGCTCGCCGTTGTGTGGGGTTCCATCGCGTCTGCAGTATTTGCAGCTGTTACCGCGACGCGCGTCTTTGCGGGTGAGATTGACTACTATTTTCGTGCCGGCGCATCGGCAAGCGGTATCGGATTCTCGCTTTCACTCGCGCTGCTCGGCGCGGGACATCTGATCGGCCTTGCGGTCGGTCTTGCGATCTTGGCCGGCTTTGTCATCGCATGGGGCGTTGCGGTACCGGTGCTTACCGTATTGCATCCGGTGGCAGGTCCGGCTGCCGACGTTGCGATTTCGGTGTGGCAGCACCAAGTGCGGTTTATCGGTGCCGGCGCAATCGGCGTCTCTGCAATTTGGACGCTCGCGCGTTTAGCGGTTCCCGTTTGGACGGGCTTGCTTTCGGCGATCGAAGCTTCACGGCGGCACTCCGCCGGTGAAGGGCATCTCTTGCCGCGCACGGAGCGCGACATGCCCATCGGAATCGTGGCGATCATCAGCATCGCATGTCTGATTCCTATGGCGTTCTTGTTCGCCGCGTTTCTGCAGGGCGGCGCAATAAGCGCGTACATCGTTCCGCTTACAATTGCAGCCGTGATCTATGTGGTGGTGGTCGGCTTTGTCGTTGCTGCCGTGGCCGGGTACATGGCTGGACTCATCGGTTCGTCGAACAGTCCGGTTTCGGGTCTGGCAATTCTTGCGGTTATCGGCATCGCGCTTATCGTGCTGGCCGTCGCACACGGTGCGTCGGGAAGCGCGAAGGATGCGCTCGTCGCATTTGCGCTGTTTGTGACCGCCGTCGTGTTGGCCGCTGCAACGATCGCGAACGATAATTTGCAGGATCTGAAAACGGGACAACTCGTCGATGCGACGCCGTGGCGGCAGCAGGTCTCACTCATCGTCGGCGTGATTTTCGGGTCGCTGGTGATACCGCCGATTCTCGGTTTGCTCAACGCCGCGTACGGTTTTGCCGGAGCGCCGCATCCGCATGCGGCGGCCGCGGCGCAGCCGTTGCCCGCGCCGCAAGCAACGCTTATCTCCGCACTCGCCAAAGGCGTGATCAGCGGCCAGATCAATTGGGGAATGATTTTCATCGGCGTGCTGGTCGGCATCGGTGTGATTATCGTCGATGAAGTGCTCCGCGCAACGAGCAACCAAAAGCGCAAACTTCCACCGTTGGCCGTTGGTCTGGGCATCTATCTGCCGACGTCGACAACAGCAGCCGCTGTGCTTGGCGCGGTTTTCGGATGGTACTACAACCGTGCCGTGAGCCGCAGTCCGCACGCGGAGGTCGCAAAACGGCTTGGTGTGCTTCTCGCATCGGGACTGATCGTCGGCGAGAGTTTGTTCGGTGTGCTGCTCTCCGGCATCATCGTTTTCAGCGGCAAAGGCGCACCGCTCGCGCTCGTCGGCGATTCGTTCCTGATACCGTCGGAGATCATCGGCGGGATCGCGTTCATCGCGCTTGCGATCGGACTGTATCGCTGGGTAGCCGGTTTAGCCGAACGCGCAATGGCCTAATCGTAGCGAGAGCCTGCCTGCATCGCGTTTTTGCTGTGCGAGGTAACATGATAAGCGGAGGAAACGGCGATGAAACGATTCGCGGCCTTGCTTTTTCCGGGCTTCGCTATTTTCGTAGTCTCATCTCTTATTTCCGTCGCTCCCGCACGCGCACAAACGTTCACCGCATCACAAGCTGGAGCGGGAAGCGTTGTCTATGCACAGACATGCGCTCAGTGCCATGGCACGAACTTGCAAGGGCAGTCTGGTCCCGCATTAAAGGGCCAATCGTTCAATAGCGCCTATTCCAATCCGACGGCGCTGTACAATTTCATACGAACACAGATGCCGTACAATGCGCCCGGTAGCTTGAGCAGAACGCAATATCAAGAAGTCACGGCATTTTTGCTTGCGCAAAACGGGCGTCTCGGCGGACAAGTCACCGGGAAAGCCGGCGCGACGAAGGGAACGCCGCCGCCTTCGGGTGCTCGTGGACGAGTCACCGGCAAATCCGGCGCTTCAAAAGGAGCTGCGGCGCCCGGAGGAACGACGTACGAGATCGTGCGCGTGCCGCCTCCGACAACCGTCGTTACGCATGCCATTCCATCCACGGCGCGGGTGAACGTCAGCGACGCGATGATGTTGAACGGCGCGAACGATCCGAGTAATTGGCTCGTTGACGGGCGTACCTACGATAACGCGCGCTATTCGCCGCTTACGCAAATCAACGCGAACAACGTCCGGTCGCTCATTCCGGCTGCGATTATGCAGACCGGTATGACCGCCAGCTTCGAAACGACGCCGGTTGTTTCCGACGGTGTGATGTATTTGACCACACCGACCGTCAACAATCAAATGAAAGTCATGTCGTTCAATGCTGCGACCGGCGAACCGTACTGGCAAACGACAATCAATGAAGGCGCTTTCCAGATTTGCTGCGGACCGGTGAATCGCGGTCCCGCCGTTGCGTATGGCATGGTGTATTTCGATACGCTCGACGCCAAACTCATCGCGCTTGATGCGCGAACCGGAAAGCAGCGCTGGTCCACGAGCGTTGCCGATCCCACCGGCGGATATTCGGAGACGCTGGCGCCGCTTGCGTACGACGGCTTGATCATCGTCGGCAGTGCCGGCGGAGAATGGGCGCTTCGCGGTTTCATCGCCGCGTACGACGCGCATACCGGCAAGCAACGTTGGCGTTGGTGGACGACCGACCCGAGCTCGTACTCCGGAAACTCGTGGCAGACGGGCGGCGCAATGCCTTGGACGACGCCGGCGCTCGATCCGCAGCGCGGCCTGGTGATTTTCTCTACGGGTAATCCGAACCCGGATTTAAACGGCTTGAATCGCAAGGGCGATAACCGGTGGAGCGATTCTATCGTTGCCCTTGACGTGCATACCGGAAAATTCAAGTGGGGCTATCAAGAAGTGCGGCACGACGTTTGGGATTACGATGCCGTAAGCCCAGTCGTACTCTTCAACGTCAACGTCAACGGTAGAACGATTCCCGCAGCCGGAGAAGCGGGCAAAGTCGGCTGGTTCTTTATCGTCAACCGCAATACGGGCGCGTTGATCCGTAAATCGCAGCCGTATGTACTTTTCTCCAAGAACGCGTTTACCGTGCCGACGAGGCACGGTGTCGACATGCTTCCGGGAGCAAACGGTGGCGCTGAATGGTCGCCGCCCGCGTACTCGCCGCAAACGCACCTCGTGTATGTACTCGGAATGGATCAGCTCATGCATTTCACGGTCGGCCTCGGTACTGCGCCGCGAGGTCACCTGCGTTTAGGCAGCGCGTTCGTGAACGTGAAGCCGCACGGCGTTCAAGACGGCCGGTTCGTTGCAATCAACGTGGACACAGGACGGGTTGCGTGGACCGTGATTACGCCGCAGCCACTCATCGGCGGCGCACTCGTGACCGCCGGTGGAGTTGCATTCATGGGTGAGGGGAACGGCTGGTTTGACGCATTCGATGCGCGCAGCGGAAAGCGCCTGTGGCGTTACAACTTAGGCGCGGGTGTGAATGCTCCGCCGATGGCATATTCGGTGAACGGACAAGAATATATTGCGGTCGCGGCGGGCGGCAACTTTCAGCTGGGATATCCGTACGGCGATTCCGTGGTGATCTTCAAGTTGCCGCAATCGCCGTAACGAACCGCGTTCAAAGACGTACGCGTATACGCACGTACACCGAACGCGCTTCAGGATACGAGGACGCGATATACGGCCCTGTACCGTAACTCCAAGGAACGGCCGCGGTGGTGCCGTCGTTCGTTGGGATGCCGTTGCCCAGCGTGTACGGCCCGGTCGAGCCGAAGACCGTGCCGTAATAGCGAGCGTAGAGCGGATTGCCGCCGGTGTAGCCCGGCGGTCCGATGAGATACGGATTGCCCATCATCTGGGTGGGCTGCGCGTTACCGAAAAGATTCGCAACATCGAGCATGAGGGTTACACGGCTCGAGAGCGGCGTTTCGGCACGCAGTGAAACGAGCAGTAGCGGTTTGCTGCGAAGCGTGTTCGGATCGTTGCCTTCCGGGGTTCCGAGGTTCGCAATATAGGGATTACTGTTCGCGTCAAACGGCAGCGACGGATCGCGTAAGAAGTAATAGTTGTAACCCGGATTGACATGGTTGTCGTTCGCGACTTGAACCGGGTCGCCGTTGGCATCGTACACCCAGGCCATCTTGCCGTTGCCGTACGGATAACCCGATTCATACGAGATCCACGGCGTGATTATCGTGCGTCCGGCATGCAGCTCGTAAGAGAGCAGCGCGCTGAACGGCGGTACGTAGCCAATAGGAAAGAGATGG
>CAZRQS010000104.1:0-9062 GCA_964602255.1 uncultured bacterium
ATCTGTTGCCGGGGCCGGGAAGAGTTCGCTCTCCGCTCCAGGCGACAGAGGCGCCTATTTGAGCAGTGAGTCGATCCTTGAAAGTATGACGCGCTGCGAGTTCGGCATTGCCTCGACCTGCGCACCGCTGCCACCACCGAGCTGCGAGTCATGCGCATCAATAATTGCGCCAACCGAGTGCGCAAGTGCCCGAGTATCATAGCCGCCTTCCAAAACGTACGCAACGCGCCCATTACAAAACGCCCGCGCAACATCGTTGATGACCGCCGCTAAATCGCCGGCCGCAGAAACATCGACGTCCAAATCCCCGACCGGATCCCCCGCGACATAATCGAACCCCGCACTGACAATCAACAGATCCGGCCGCACATGCGCCGCGACTCGCGGCAAAAGCGCTTCCCACGCCGCTACAAACGCTTCAGTCCCAAACCGGTGCGGCGGCAGTGGCAAATTTACAATCGCATCCCGCCCATCAAGCACATAATTCTCATCCGCACCACCGGTACCGGGATACGCCGGATACCCATGCGTCGACACATAGGAGAGCCCACTACCACTAACCGCCTGCGTTCCATTGCCATGGTGATAATCAAAATCAACGATCAACACGCGCGCCCCGGTCGCGTCCTGCATGGCCCGCGCAGCAATCGCCGCATTATTAAACACACAAAATCCCATGCCACGCGTCGACTCCGCATGATGCCCGGGCGGCCGGACAATCGCAAACGAAGCAGTGTTCCGCTCCATCGCAACCTGCGCCGCAACAATCGCCCCACCCGCAGCACGCCGCGCCACGTCAAACGATCGCTCATCGACAACCGTATCGCCGGTCGAAAGATATCCCGCATGCCCATGCATCCGCGCAACCTCAGCACGAACGAGATTCAAATACCCCGCACTATGAACGCGCTCAATCTCAACATCCGTAGCATCACGCGCCGCTAGCGCATCACGCAAATCACCTCGCTCACGTAAAAACGACGCGACCACTTCAACGCGGTCAGGCGATTCCGGATGCGGAATCCCACGCAAGTGGTCAGCATAAATCTCGTCGTAAACGATCAGCATTGAACTAAAACGCCAAGCACGAGAAACGAAACCATGAGCATAGCACAAGTTATTTGGATTGGACGGGCGGCCGGCCTACTGATGTTCGGGGGTGTGTGAATTTGCCCCGTAGCCACGATGGCGATACTTAGGGGCAAAGAGGCCAAGGGAGCACTTTTCACACGATGTGAAAAGGCGACCGGCCCCCGAACATCGGTAGGCCGGTCGCCCGTCCAAGCCAAATAACGACCCCGGCTTTTAGCCGTGCTTGCTTTTCTTAGGCGGAGCGTTTTTCGTCAACGCCGCGATCTGCGCTTGGATTTGCGCGTAGGTCTTCGTGCCGGGTTTCATCAGCTTGAGCAGACGCTTGTAGGAGTCGACGGCTTTGGGCTTTTGATTGGTTTGCGTGTATGCGACGCCGGCCATGTAGAGCAGCTGCGGATTGCGATCCAGGTACTGCCGCACGTTGTTGTTCAGGATGTCGAAGATTTGCGCGGCTTCTTTGTAGTTCTTTAGGCTGTAGTCGGAGCCGGCGATGCAGCCCAGCGTGTCGGGGTTGCGGTTGATCTGGAACGACTTTCCGCATGCATCGCGTGCCTGCGTGTACTGGTGCGCAGAGACGTACGCTTGACCGAGCAGCGCGAAGGTTTGGGCGCTCGGGGCGACGTCGCTGAGCTGCTTGAGGTATGAGATCGCATCGGTCGTGCGGCCTTGCCGCTGTTTGAGGTTCGCCATGTCGTACAGCGCGTTCACGTCGGTACGATCGCCTTTGAGAGCGAGGAGAAACTCTTGCTCGGCGCGCCGCTGATCGTTCTGCGCGATATAGTATTCGCCGTACGCCGTGTGGAGCGAGGAGATCGAGGGATACGCCTTGACTGCTGCATCGAACGTTGCGGTCGCCTGAGCGGTCTGACGCAAACCCGCGTACATGAGGGCTTTGCGAACGACAATCGACGCTTTCTCCGCGTCGCTGTTCGAAGCGGCTACCGCGTCGTCATATGCTGCCGCCGAGCGCGCCGCATCCCGTTGCTGCTTGTAGAGGTCCGCGCGGAAAACGAGCACCTGCACGTTCTTCGGATCCGCAGCGATTGCGCGGTCGATCACGGTGAGCGCGTTTGGAATCGTGTTTTGCGCGACCCACGTTTGAGCTTCTTGCATGAGCGGCGTCACGTCTTTGGGATTGAGCGAGTACGCCTTTTCGAATTGCGCGCGGGAATCGTCCCACTTCTGCTGCGCTGCCAGAACACCGGCGAGCGTCTCGTACGCTTTCGGATCGTCCTTGTTGAACGTCACGGCGCGCGTGGCAATGCGGTTTGCATCCTGCATGCGTCCGCCCTTCACGTACAAGTCCGCAAGCGTTGCAAGCACCGCGAGATTGGTCGGCTCGAGCGTGGACGCGTTCTCGAGATCGCTAATTGCCGCGTTGGCGTTGCCGAGCGACGCTTGAGCGGAGCCGTCCAAGAAGTAGACTTGCGCGGTCTTCGTGCCGAGCTGCAACAACCGTTGCGTAACCGGTACTGCGGCTTCCGGGTGATTGATGCCCAAGAATTGACCGGCGAGCTCGATCATCGCTTGACGATCGTTGGGATTGTCTTTGAGCTTTTGCTCCAAGCGCGGAATGGCGACATTCGGCGGTTCGGGCGTCGCGGTCGGCAGCGGCGCCGGCGAGGGCGACGGCGTTGGCGTCGCTTTAGCCGCGCTCGCCGTACCGGTCGAGAACGCAACCACCGAGCACAAAGCCGCAACGAAGAACGCGGGCAACAGGATACGTTTCAAAATACTGTACTGTCCTTATTTATTGACTACGCTCATACAACGCCGCAGGCAGGGCGATTGTCACGCGTGCGCTTTGGCCCCTTGGACCATGTTGGTGAGTTCGGGGATGATTTGGAAAAGGTCGCCTACGACGAGCAGGTCCGCGAACTCGCCGATCGGCACGCTCGCATCGCGATTAATGGCGATAATGGTTCCTGCGGACTGCATACCGACCTTGTGTTGGATAGCTCCCGAGATGCCGGCCGCGATATACAGCGGCGGGCTAACGACTTTGCCGGTCTGACCGATCTGCAGGCTGTAGGGCACCCAACCGGCATCTGCAGCCGCACGCGAGGCTCCAACGGCGCCGCCGAGCGCGTCCGCCAGCGGTTTGAGCAGTGTAGTAAAGGGTTCGGGCCCGCCAAGGCCGCGTCCGCCGCTAATGACGACCGGCGCTTCCTCGAGGCCAAGTTCACCTGAAGCCTCTTCCACTTCGTTTTCGATGACCATGGCATACGATTTGCCGGACGGTTTCTCGATGTCCACGACGATAACCGAGCTGCCGCCCGCTTGCGCGTCAAACGCGTTGGGTCGGATCGTTGCAACGCCGTAATCGGTATTTTTGAAGCCGCTGGCCACAATAGTCGAGCCTTGCAGTTTCGGTCCCACGCTCACCGGCTTGCCGCCGTCGAGCTTAAAGTCCGTGACGTCGGAATTAAGGCCCGCGCCCAAACGTGCGGCCACGCGACCTGCGATATCGCGGCCCTGCATCGTGTTCGGCACGAGGATCAGCGCCGGTCCGGTTTCTTTTGCAACGGCTTCTAAATAATCGATCACCGGATCGAGGAAATACTTGTCGACGTCCGGGTCTTCGCTGACATGAATGACGTCGAGCGGATACTTCTTCAACTGTTCCGCAAGCGATGACGCGCCGGCACCGAGTACCACTGCGTGCGCTTTTCCGCCGAGCGCGTCGGCGATTTTGCGGGCTTCGCTCGCGAGTTCAAACGTGACTTTACGCGTTTGGCCGCCCTTGTGTTCGGCATAAACGATGACGTGCTGCATTAGATCAGTTTTTTCTCTCGCAGGAAATCAAAGATGGCTTTCGCACCGGTAGCACCGTCCGACGCTTCCACGACGCGCGCTTTTTCGCGCGGTTTGGGCGCCGACACGTCGAGCACCTCAGTTTTCGCGCCGTCGGTACCGACTGCGCGATCCAAGCCGAGATCGGCCAGCGACATCGTCGAAATCGTCTTTTTCTTTGCGCCCATGATGCCTTTGAGCGAGGCATAGCGCGGTTCGCCGACAGCCATCGTCACGGTGATGAGCGCCGGAAGCGGACCCGTTACGACCTGATAGCCGCTGTCGGTTTCACGCTGCGCGCGGATCTTGCCGTCGCCGGCTTCTTCGATTTTGCGCACGTTGGTTAGGCCCGGCACGCCCAAATATTCCGCGAGTGCGGTCGGCACGCCGCCGGTGTTGCCGTCGTCGGCAAGTCCACCGCAAATGAGCAAATCGAAACCGACGCGCTTGAGCGCCTGCGTCATCGCATACGAGGTAGCCCAAACGTCGCTGCCTTCCAGGCCCGCATCGCTAAGCATGACCGCATCGTCGGCGCCCATAGCGAGCGCTTTGCGAATCGTTTCTTTGCCCGTCTCGGGCGCCATCGTAAAAATGGTGACGGTCGTATCGCCGCCCAGTTTCTCTTTTAATTGCAATGCCGCTTCGATCGCGTATTCGTCGAAGGGATTGAGGACGGTTTCCAAACCGGTGCGCACAAGTCGCTTGTTTTGCGGATCGATCCGCTTCGCGGCATTCGTATCCGGCACCAGCTTCACGGTAACCACGATCTTCACGTGGACTTCGAGGCCTCCTAAACACAACGCGTCCCACAAATGCTAGGCATTTGTGGGCGCAACATGATCCGGGCTTGATTGGGCCAGGCGGGGTGATGGCCCTGCATCCGGCAGATAATTTTATCAGAGGAATTTGCGAACAACTCGCATATTCGCGTGGCGCTAGAAGTGCTCGTCGCTATATCGCTGACGGTCCATTATCGTTCGCCCGTATGTTCACGCCGGTCTCGTAGAGGTGTTGGCGTAGCTGTTCCGGATCGGCGAAGACGCGGTACGCGCCCGCCCCGGTCAGCTCGCTTTCCGCATACCCGCCCGTTAGTAATCCGACGCCTAAAAAATGCGCACGCCTGGCTGCGAGCATGTCCCAAACGGCATCCCCCACCACGACAGTACTTTCCGATTTCGTGCGCAGGCGCTGCGCAGCTTTCAAAAATAGCTGCGGATCCGGTTTGGGGTTTTCCGCGTCTTCCTTTGTAAGAACCGGAACGTCATCGCCGATACCAAGCGCCGCCAGACTGGGCTCGGCGTCTTTGCGGTGCCCGCTACTGGCAATCGCGTACGGGATGTCGTTGCGCGCAAACGTCTGCAGCATCTCGCGCACTCCGCGAAACGGTTGCATCGTGGGGCGCAGCCGCTCAAATTCATCGGAGTGAATTTTCTCGAGCCGTTTACTCGTCGATTCGTCGATGCCCTGTCCGAGTTCGACCTCAAGTGCACGCATGAGTAGGCCGCCGCTCATACCAATCTTGCGATGAATGCGCCACATCGGCAGGTCGTATCCACATTGACGAAGCGCAGTATGCCAGGCGAGAACATGCTGATACACGCTATCGATCAGCGTTCCATCCAGATCGAGGATGAATGCCGTCACGTTATGACTTGGGCTTGGGCTTGTTTACTCCGAACCGGTTTTGCGCCATCGCGCGATCGTCGTCTTCGGAATCGACGTTGGGATCGAGCGTTATGTCCTCCTCAGCATCCTCGCGCACGGCGCCGTCCGCTTTGGTTTGGTTTTCAGTAAACGCATCTTGATAGAGCTCACCAAATTCGTCGGTCTTGCGTTTATCTTCCATTTGGCGCTTGTACCCGCGCCGGCAGAAGTTTACAGGGACGCGTAGAATCGCACAGCCATGAAGCACGTCAGTTTCGCCCTGGCACTTATTTCCGTTTGCCTTCTGCAATCTGCCGCATGCCTGGCACAAGAGCAGCCAAGCGCAAACGCCGTTCCGCTTGCTACGCAGAGCCGCCCGATGACGCTGGTTCTCGACGCGCGAGACGCGGCGCGCGGGATGATGCAATCGCATATGACGATGCCGGCAAAACCCGGCGCGTTCACAATCGTCTATCCGAAGTGGATTCCCGGCGAACATGGACCGACTGGGCCGCTCAACGATCTTACGCAGCTGCGTATTAGCGCCGGCGGACGCGATCTCACGTGGCGGCGCGATAAGACGGACATGTATACGTTTCACGTCGACGTACCGGCTGGGACTGACTCGATCGCGGTGGATTTCACTGTGTTGCTCAACGGACCGGGCGATACGATGGCGACGCGCAACATCGCGATCGTGAACTGGAATCGCGATCTGCTGTATCAGAACAACATCAACTCGGAAAAGTATTTCGTCAAGCCGAGCGTGATCTTACCGCAAGGCTGGGGTTACGGCACGGCGCTTCCAGGCGCACGGCAAACCGGCGATCGCGTGGATTTCGATACCGTTTCATTGTACACGCTGGTCGATTCGCCGCTGGACATGGGCCGCTATTACAAGCATGTGCTGCTGTGGAAAAACGGCGACGCGGCACAATGGCTCGACGCGTTTGCCGATCGGCCGCAAGATTTGGATTTTCCGGCGAAAGAAGTCGCCGCGTACAAACGCATGACGCCGCAAGCATTGGCGATGTACGGTTCGCGCCATTGGTCGCAGTATCACTCGCTGCTTACACTGAGCGACGCAATCGGTTTTCAAGGCATCGAACATCATCAGAGCAGCGACGATCGAGCAGCGGAAGACTTCATGACCGAGCCCAAAGAGCAGCTGACGGAAGGCGATCTGCTCACGCACGAGTTCTCCCATTCCTGGAACGGAAAGTACCGCCGTCCGGACGACCTCACGACGCCGAATTTTCAAATCGTGCAGCAAACCGATCTGCTGTGGGTCTACGAAGGCATGAACCAGTACTTGGGCGACGTGCTTTCGTTTCGTACAAACATTCGCGACCCCAAGACGTACACAGAATATTTGGCTAGCATCTATGCAGCAATGGATAGTGAACCGGGGCGCATGACGACGCCGATCATCGACACGACGACGGGCGCGCCGTACTTTTATGTCAACGGCGGGGAATATCCGTCGTTACGGCGCACTGCGAACGATTTTTATACGGAAGGACACCTCATTTGGCTTGCCGCCGATGTGATTATTCGGGATCGCACGGCCGGAAGAAAATCGCTTGACGACTTCTTGCATCTCTTCACGCAACCGGGGCTCACGGGCCCGGTTCTTAAGACGTACACGCGTGCCGACGTAGAGAATCTTCTCAACGAGGTGGCTCCGTACGATTGGCACGCGTTCTTCGAGCGCTATGTGTACTCGGTTTCGCCTCATCCGCCGTACGATGACATCGAGCGTGCGGGCTGGCGTCTCGTCTACAACGACAAACCTAATGCTTACGGTGGCGGACGAAATGCAAAAGATAAAGGCATGAACCTTTGGTACTCGCTCGGTTTAAAAATTAACGGCGACGGAGCCGTCAGCGACGTGCGTAAGGGTTCGGCGGCGTGGAACGCCGGCGTGTCGCCGGGAGTGAAAATTGCAGCGGTGAACGACCAACAGTTCGATGGCGATACCTTGGAATATGCTGTGAAGAGCGCGCAGCATTCATCCAATGTTATTCGGCTGCTCGGATCGCTCAACGGCTGGTATGGGACTTACACAGTGAATTATCACGACGGCTTACGTTATCCGCACCTCGTTCGAATCGGCGGGCGACCGGATATGTTAGGAAAAATCGTTGGCACACACTAGCGGTTACCGTTCCCGGTTCTCACCGGCGGGAATAATGATTAATCAAGACTTTTTGTCTTGGCAGCAGAGATGGCAACCTTCGTAGAGCGGCGCAAGCGGCACCGCGCGCTGCGTCCCGCTTCCATTGATTCGATCGATTCCGATGCATCGCTGATGGACCGGGCGGGTGCGGCCGACGTTCTTTTGCGCCACCTATTCATACCGCCCGCGCAGGAAGTCGAAGGCATCGAGTACGCCGCTATGTATCGCTTTGCCGAAAAACACAGCGGTGGCGATGTTATCGACGTCTACAAACGGACGAACGGCAACGTGTGCCTTTCATTAACGGACATATCGGGAAAGGGCGTTACCGCCGCGCTGCACGCGGGGTTGGTAAAGTACGGCGTTCGCGCGTTCGCCTCAGAGGGGCAGCCGCCGCGCGCGGTACTGCGTTCGCTCAACCGCTTTTACTTAGAGAATGATCAGTACGAGGGCAGCGACTCGTTCGCTAGTGTATTTTTCGCTTGCTTCAATCCGGAGAGTTGCACGCTAACGTACGCGTCAGCCGGCCACGAAGCGCTGCTGCTGTCCGCCGAAACTGGGACGGCGCGAGCACTTCCTCCGACCGGCCCGATTATCGGCGTCTTCAGCGATTCATCGAATATCTATTTTGACGAGCGCATCGAGGTCGCGCGCGGCTCGGTACTCGTAGCTGTGTCCGACGGCGTGAGCGAAGCGCGCGGCGAAGACGAACTGTACGGCACTGAACGTCTTATTGCAGTTTGCGATCGAAACTACGAGAAGACAACGGAAGACTTATGCGGCGCGATCGTTCGTAGCGCTGTGGATTTTGCGCAGAACCGCATCACCGATGACATGGCCGTCATCGCGGTTCGTTTTCTTTAAAGGCTGCTCGCTTTTTAGGCTTGCAGCTTCAAATCGGGCGCCGTGAAAATCTCGGCGTGCTCTTTGCACCAGTTAATTTCCACGACTCCGTGCTCTACGGTACGGGCAACGCAGCCGCAGTTCCAATAGGAATCACAAGAACGAACGCGGTCTAGCTTAATGGCCGGCTTTCCAAGAATAAGCCGGGAAGCATGCCGTGTTATCAGCATAATCCGTCCCTCCCCCAGGGATTGGATTTTGATTATACTCCGCTTACCGCTTGGTTGTTTGAGGCAAACGGCCCAGATTTAGCCCTACCTATAATTTATGATAGGTCGTCATCTTCGTCTGAACCGCGCGTTTCACGCTCATCTACGCGATCGGTATCGAGTTCGATATCGCCGTCGGCTTCGGCTTCGTCGTCATCGTCAATCTCGCGTTCAGCGAGATCTTCATCATCAAACCGCTCCCGCTCCATGGCCTTCTCCTCAATCACTCAGCGCACGAGACC
>CAZRQS010000105.1:0-9040 GCA_964602255.1 uncultured bacterium
CCTGTCACGGCGGAGGTCGTGGGTTCGAGCCCCATCAGCGTCGCCATTTTTTCCCTGAGAGTGCTACCTCTAGGGGGATAGAGAAAAGCCTCGATTTTGTCGGGGCTTTTTTCTTTTGTCGTGTTCATTGGTAAAACGAAAACCCCGGCGGATCGCACCGGGGTTCGCGTTTAGTTGATAAAGTTTTCCCCTCGGTTTTCCCCTCAGCCCGTCCCGTTCAGGCGTTAATCCGAGCGTCGTCCACGTTCGCGCGAAAGCGAAAGAACGACCGCAACGATGCCCGCGATTACGATGAGGCCGACGATGACAAGTAAACGTACCGAAACACCGTAAGCAACAACGGGCTCAGGCGTTGGAGTTGGCAGCGGCATTGCTTACTTCTACGGTGTGAGAAGCGGTCGTCCTGTTCTGCCGGTTCCCGTAAACCTCCACGGCCTTTACGATCTCCGCGTCCATAACGGTCCGGTAAACGTTGTCCGCCATGCGTGTGCTAGTGTGTCCCATCTTCTTTGCTTGCGCCGCCGATGAGACGCCATTCGCAAGCGCGTACGAGTTGCCGGTCGTCTTTAGCGAATAGAAAGTCGGACCATCGGGTAGTGCGAGTTCCTTGCGAATCCGTTCCCAAGCATACTTGAAACTGTCTTTGTCGTACGGACGACCATCGGGTTGACAGAAGACGTACTCAGAAGCGATACCATCCTTCATGCGCGCCTTTTGCACTTGACGCAACAGCGGCGCGAGTATAAGTCCGAGCGGTAGAACGCGATCTCCCTTGCGTCCGATTTTCGTGCTGTCCTTGATCGTGAAGCCGTGCTGAGCGCGTTGAACGGCTTTAAAGATCATTACTTGCTCCGTGCGCCAATCAATATCCGACCATGTCAGGGCGAACATTTCGTTCGGGCGGCAGTTCATTATGAACTCGAAGGCGACGACTGCACGCGACTGCAGCGGTCGCGATTCGTCGCCGATGCGGTCGAGAACGTCGTCGGCGTCGAACAGTTTCTTCGGCTTGCGCTCCTCCCGCTGTACCGGAATGTCGAGAAAGTATTCCGACACCGGGAACGGCAGGCGACGCTTCGCCTTCCGAATCGCAAGCATAAGGTCTTGCCGGACCATGTTACGTCGGTTCGGGGTGACGCTGTCCTTCAAGAGTTCGTCGAAGAACTGTTCGAGCAGTTCGGGCGTAAGATGCGCAAGACTCACATTGCATAGTTGCTTCCCCTTCGGATGCTGCAAGACAAACCGGCTGAGCCGGGACTTGCGTTCCTGGTATCGACCCCACGACAGCGAGCCGGTTTTGTGTCGCGCTTCCTCGTACGCGAAGAACTCGCACTCCAAGAACTGCGCGAAAGTCGTGCTGCGGTCTGCCTTCGGGTTGCGGTTGAATTGCTTGCGGTATTTCTCCCGAGCATTGTGCGCATCGGCGGCGGTCTTCGCCGAGAACTCCTTCGGTTTGGGACGAACGCCGGTGAATGGATCGGGTGGAAAGAGAAGGCGGGCGATCCAATACGTAT
Organism: uncultured bacterium; assembly: GCA_964602255.1. GTDB lineage: Bacteria > Vulcanimicrobiota > Vulcanimicrobiia > Vulcanimicrobiales > Vulcanimicrobiaceae > CAZRQS01. The sequence continues at coordinate 1,515 of CAZRQS010000105.1, forward strand.
GCCCGCCAATCTGCCGTTCACGGCAGTTCGGATATTTTCTAGCCAAGAGTGCTACCTCCGAACCGCCTGTTCGGCTAGAAACTGCTCCAAAGCCTTCACCGGCACGCGCCAAGCTGCGCGCGTTGCACCGGGCTTACCGCTGATGTTCACGGCGGACAGTTTGCCGCTATAGATAAGCGCGTACGCCGAATCCGTACTGCAGTTCAGTCGCTCCGCGACTTCTTTGATCTTCAGAACCAATTGTATTTCTCTGTATGGTTTAAGTGATCGCCATGCGACCCAGCATTTCAGGGCAGCGCGCTTGCTCTTCGGCAGCGCGCCGCCCCGAGAACCAAGTCTTACCGAGCCGCGCGAGCCTGCGAAGCGATGGCGAGCGCGTGATGCTCGCAGAACTCGACGGTAAAGGCTCGCGTCCGTATGAACGCGCGAGTCTTCTTTTCATTGGAAGGGTAGGTCGTCCTCAGACGACCGTAGGGGAACCACAAATGTACGTACGTGTACTTATAGGCAGATTGCACAACGTACATTTAGGCCGCCTCCAGTAGGATGCCGCGTCCCTTGCGGCCCGCTTCCCGTAAAAGGCCGTGTCTGCGCAAATGCGCGATCTTGCGGCGCGCAATGCTCGCTTCGATCAATGCCGCTTGAGTTGCCGGCCCGATCTTGCGGATCGCGTCGAGTGTATCGGCGTCTTTGTCTTGCCGCTGCTGCTGAAGCGGTTGCAACGATATTCGGGAAACGCCGTTGCAAAGCGACGCCGCGATCCCGAAGGCGATTGCGCCGCCGTCGGTCCGTCGCTGGTCTTTGATAACATCGAGTCGGTTCGCGAACTTGCCTTCGGTAGCACGAAGCGCGATATGTACGTCGGCCATACCTACGATGTGTGCCGATCCAGCGACGGCGGCTTGCGCTCCGCCGAAACCGAACGCTCCCGGTTTTCTGTTATGGTGCGCGATGATGATGCTGCAATCGTGCGCCGCGACGAGCGCATGAAGGCTGCGTGCGATGATGCCGATCTGTTCTTGGTCGTTTTCATCGACCGCAAACAACGAACGCAACGTGTCCAATACGACAAGTACGGGCTTATGCTCCTCAATGGCGCGCGAGAGCCGATTGAATTGCTGGCGGCGTCCATCGCCTAAGAACAGTTGACCACGTTCGCCGTTGCCCACGGCAATTTGGAGAAGAAACTCGAAAGAGCCGCGAAGCGAATAGCAGCCGGCGACTACGACGAGGCGGTTTTCGGCGCTTACCGGTGTCTCGAAGGATACTTGAAAGCCGTTTTCCTAACGGCTCTTTTCGACGCGCTTACCGAGCCCTTCGAGTCGCGGTTGAAGCACGTACAACTTCGTGAGCGTCAACTGTTAAATGATCGCGTATTTGATCAGCCGCAAACCGTCTTTCTCGGTCTTATGGCGGCTGCCGCGAGTGGCGAGATCGCGGACGGCATCTTAAAGGCGATTCGCGCGTTTCGAGGCAGGCACGCCGAAAACCGAAACGCGACATTCCATTCCCTCGACGAGCCGGACAAAGAGCCCGCGGAAAAATGCTTGGGAGAAGCGCGCAGCGTCATATCTGCCGTCGAAGCGATCTTTGCGGCGCACGTTGGTCGCCGTGTCGAAGCGGCCCGAAAAGCGAGCGAATGGGCCGCCGTAGTTCGAGTCTACAAGAAGGCGACGCCGCAGGCTGAGACGCCAGACTCTGTGGGTTGGCAAGAACAGGCGCGAGCGTATCAGATAGAACCCGACGACTAGATGACCGCTACATCCTTGTCGTGCTGTCGGTGCCAAATGCACCACACCTTCACGCTAGATACACGCTACCGCTGCGCGCGCCAGCGCCAGGTCCCAACTGCGGCTGCCAACCACGTAGCGATAGCGACAATGCCCCATCCCGTCGCATTAGGGCCATTACCGAACGCGACGGCTTCCGATGCAGCAAACGCCCAAAAACCGACGAGCGCCATAAAAATGGGTTTTCGCTCCTCTTCGATCCTCGGCAGACGAATGGACGCTATCGCTAAGGCTCCAGCAATGAATAAGAGCATGGGGGACCAGAAGCGGAAGCCGATGCCGACCTGCACCGAGTGCGGCAACGGAAGATGTAAGCCACCGCATTGCTGGAAAGCCCCGACGATCAGCGCGGCACCGATACCGCCAAACAATAGCGCGCCAAAAGTAGCAAAAATGCGCGTGCTCCACAATGAGAGTGAAGCCATGCCTTCGCGGGTGTAGCCCAGTAGCAACTGAATACGACTCGCGTTTCGCTCCGTCGGATACTGGTCGTAGAGCAACCAGGACATGAAAGGCGTATTGGCCCAAAACCACGCCCCCGCCGCGAACGAAGCAAAAAAGAGTCCTCCGATAAGGGGAACAAACGACGCCCAGTCTGAGCCTGTACAGTCGTAGGTCAACCGATTCACCTCGCACTCTTGTCTATCAACCGTGCAGGCAAAGGTTTCGCACAAACCGGCCTGAGAACTGCTCGCCGGTTTCCCCTCATTTTTCCCCTCAGCCGGTCCGCTTTGGGCCGTTTCGGGGCGCTTTCCGATGCTTAAAAAGGCGTAAGAATACAGGCGTTTACGCCCTGTCACGGCGGAGGTCGTGGGTTCGAGCCCTATCAGTTTTTTTGAATCGTTAATCCGGTTCTTCCGGATAATCGGCGAAAGTGTTGCGATGTTGCGGACACGGCCTCAAAGTCCAACCGTCTTTCGGCAGTGGCGCCTTATCGAAGAGTTCTTGTTCCCACGGTGTTAAATCGGGCGGCATAGGTCTATCGTTTGCCTCCGCCTTTGCAAAGCACGTGCAGTTCCACACCATGCGAAATGTATGCCGGTGAAGATCGGAACCGTAATTGATACCGCTTCCGTACTCCCGTCCGAGTCGTTCATTTAGCGTCTGAAGCGAGAGGCCGGGCGAATTTTGGCATCATTCTTTATACGTACCGGCAGTCCGGGGTCGTACGGCGCCAAACAAACGGGTTGAATTTTCCGTTCGTCAAGCCATTTCCGAAATGGGCTGATTCGCCGGAGAAAACGTCACCTTGTTGAGTCACGCTGCCCAGCACGACATCGCCACTCATGTCCGTACCCGTGAAGAACAGCATATTAGATCCGATGTCCTTCAACTCGGCATCCATGTCGAGTTCACCATACCACTCGGATGCCGAATCCGGTGGCGTTGTTCCTTTTGGGTAAATAACGGTTCCCGGCAAATCGATAATGTCACTCCAAATCACCAATGCGCTGTCAGCACCAAGCGCGACATGCTTACACGCATAACCGCTAGGATCACCAGATATCCAGTCGCCGATGATTCTGAAACCTATATGCGGCACGAAAGGCCGCTTAAGCACGACCGGGCCCGCATACCATTCATTCTCAAACCGTCCGCGCCACTCGCGTTTATTCCGATCGAAAGTGAGTGCGAGGTTGACCGGCTGCACTCCATGCACGGGATCATCCGTTACGTGCAAACTAAGGTTGTCGTCTTGCCAACTAAACGCCGCTGGAACCTGACTGCTCCAGAAGGTTCGCTGAGAACGTCCCGCCGTTCGTGTGTACGTTGTGATCCAGATGTAATCGACCCGCTGCACCGTGCCTTGAAGCGTCTTTGGTAGTCCCTGTGTCGCCGTGCGGATTTCAATGTCGAGCCCGACGACCTTACCTGAATTCAACTGCTCCCATGGTCCCGTGACGGCTTGCGGATTGGTAATTACCGAACCTATCTGTATGTCGGTAGGAACGCGCGACTGGGCTCGGACGGCTGACACTACGTACATCACCATAGCGAAGGTTGCAAGCACACCCAGTAAACGCGACATACCGGATTCTTCCGACGGCCTATCGAGGACCCTCCAGCGTCGCTATATTGAAGAAGCCCCAGTGCCGTAGCGCCGGGGCTTTTTTATTAGATGGCAAATGACGCGTTATGATGGCCCGGGTTGCCGCCGCGTTGCTGGTCCTATCGCTCGGTGCCTGCGCATATCGCGCGTCGAAGCCAGTCATCTTTACCTATCGCGGCACAGTGGTTCAAAGCGCGACGGAGATGGGACCGCCGTTCCGCACGTATCCGGTAAGCGTGGTGTTATCCGGCGGTGGACCAACAGTTACTCGTGCACAGCGGGCGTGGTTAGTGAAAGTCATTCATTCGCGGAACTACGGATGGGAGCGCTCGAAACTCCGTTTTGTGCTATTCAACGACTCTCACGTTCCTATTGTGGTGTACCGGGCGCACATCCAGAATGGCATCGATCGCGGCGGGCTCATCATCGGCGAATCGTGCAACGCGTATTTCGATCCGCATCAGTTCGGTTTCGTGACGACGCCCGGAGATGCCGCTTGCGACGAAAACGCCAAACCGGTGAAATAACGGCTTAATTGGCCCTGACGCCTCTGACGAAGCGTACAACTCCTTACGCGAAGAGAGCTGCGGTTCGGTCACTCAGATCTGTTCCTTTTGGGATAGGCGTCGCTTATGTCTGCCGGACATTTAGAAGTCGCCCGCGTGCTATGCGTTGGGACTTTCTTTGTTCTATACTGGTCCTCTGCAAAGTAATGCACTAAAAGAGGTGCGTCATGTTCGTTTCCGTGATCCATCGCATCACCGACCCGGACCGTTTCTTTGAAATGGCAAGCAGCACCGCGCAGAACATACCGTCCGATCTCCGCTTGCCGCAATACATCAGTAACGTAGATCGGTCCACAACCATCTGTCTTTGGGAGGCGCCTTCCGTCGAGCGCGTTCGTGAGTTTCTTGAGCCGCTGACCGCCGGAATTTGCAAAAACGAATACGCTCAGGTCGACGTCGCCCTATCTTCCGGTCTTCCCGCGCCTACAGTCGCGTAACTTAGGGCAAACGAAGCCCCGGTGTGTCGCACCGGGGCTTTTCATTTGCGGCATGGGAGTCAGGCAGAAAAGCAATGCGGCCGGCGAAGCATTACCTCGCACCTCGGTTTGCATGAGGATAAGCGTATGACGCTGACGGAATGGATAACTACAACTGTTCCGGTCATCACACTCCTTGTGGTTGCCGTTACGGCGTATGCGGCGCTGCGTCAGATTGGCCATCTTCGCGCGGCTAATGAAACCCTCGCGCTTTTGGAGTTAAACAAAGCTGCAAACACACCCGAGTACGAAGCGTCTCGGCGCTACGTTCACTCGCAACTGAACAGCGACATAGACGACGAAGCCGCGCGGCAACTCTATTTTCAGCCGCTCGACGGCAATCGCGGTCCGATTGGCCAGGCCGCCCCATACTGTGATTTTTTCGAAGAAGTCGGTGGCCTCGTTTTCACTAAAGCGGTCAACCTCGAAATCGTCATGCGGTCGTTCGATTTCGAATATGCGTGGAAGGATGCGCGAGGTTTCGTTCGGCTCGAACGGCAGCGGAGGGAAAATGACATGCGGATTTACGAGTTGTTCGAAGCGCTCGCCATGACGCAGCGCCGGTATTTTGAACGCCGCGGCACTACATCGTTCTACCCTTCGGGACTGCCCAGGGATCCAAGCATGAACGAAAAGCGTACGGGCTCAGTCGATTGAACGGTGTGCTTCCGTACCTGCTCCAAATTACGGAAGGCGCGCCATGGGGGCCGCCGCTTATCGGGTAGCATTCTCCCGAAGAGGGGGTCCACTAAACTGTAGGGCGTGGTGCTTTCTCCGGCATCGGAACGCGGCCGTTCGAGAGCCGGTGTACAGCAGCTGTCTTGGCCTCCGGTGCGAACTTGCGCCGGGGCTTGTTTTTATTCTCTAATAGTGCCATGGGGAGGAGCGCTCAGATGGCTGCGGCTCCCGTCACTCGCTATGCGAAAAGCGGCGATGTAAACATTGCCTATCAGGTGGTTGGAGACGGTCCCTTCGATCTTGTCTTTGCTCCTGGTTGGGTCTCCAACATCGAATACTCGTGGGAAGAACCGCAGTTTGCGGCGTTTTTCAGAAGACTCGCTTCGTTCAGCCGGCTCATTCTCTTTGACAAGCGCGGCACCGGCCTTTCGGATCGCGTTGCGAGCGCGGATTTGCCCACGCTCGAACAACGCATGGATGACGTGCGAGCTGTTCTCGATGCCGTCGGCTCAAAACGGGCCGTACTCTTCGGGGTGAGCGAAGGCGCGAGCCTCAGCATTCTCTTTGCCGCCACGTATCCGCAGCGGATGATCGCGCTGGCGATTTACGGTGCTTTCGCAAAACGTCTTTGGGCGCCGGATTATCCCTGGGCTCCCACACTTGAAGAGCGCGAGACGTGGATCGCGTCTCTTGAATCGCAATGGGGCGGCGCAGTCGATTTGGCGACGTTCGCACCGAGCCGCGCAGACGATCCTCAATTCGCCGAGTGGTTTGCAACGTATTTGCGCCGGAGTGCCTCGCCCAGCGCCGCCATTGCGCTAGCTTCGATGAACACGTACATTGACGTGCGCAGCATTCTGCCGGCGGTTCACGTTCCAACGCTCGTAATGCATCGAACCGGCGATCGTCAAGTACAGTTTGGGAACGGCCGCTACATCGCCGAACGTATTCCCGGCGCAAAGTTTGTGGAGTTACCGGGAATAGATCATGTTTGGTTTTGTGGCGACAGTGATGCGATCGTCGACGAGGTAGAAGAATTTCTCACGGGCGAGCGCCACGTCTTAGAGCGCGATCGCGTGCTGGCGACCGTGCTGTTCACCGATATCGTTGCATCGACTGAAATGGCCACATCGATTGGCGATCTGCGCTGGCACCAGCTTCTCGAGAGCCATCACGCCGTCGTTCGACACGAAATCGCCCGGTTCGGAGGTCATGAGGTCAAAACAACCGGCGACGGTTTCCTCATCACGTTCGACGGGCCGGCGCGCGCCGTTCGGTGCGCGATGGCGTTAGTTGACGACGTACGCCGATTGGGCATCGATTTGCGCGTTGGAATCCATACCGGCGAATGCGAGATCATCGGAGAAGACATCGCCGGCATCGCCGTTCACATTGCCGCGCGCGTGCAATCCAAAGCTGCACCGAACGAAATCCTGGTTTCCAGCACGTTGCGCGACTTGGTCGCCGGTTCGGGCCTACGTTTCAGCACTCGCGGCAGGCAACAGTTGAAGGGCGTGCCGGACGAATGGGAACTGCTCGCAGTGGAGGCTTGAGTGCTTCACTCAATCTTCACCGTACGCCTCAGCGTTAATCCGAGCGTTGTCGTCGCTAACGCGCACTTCCCTAAACGCTATGGCTGAAGTGAATCGCGTTCGTCGAGTCGTCCTTCCAAAAGACGTACAACTGTCCATTAAATACGGTGACCGAAACCGGCGACGTGGGTGAATCGACGTCATTAATCGCCTGTCCGGGCGGCCACGTTACGCCGTCGGACGAGCTGCTATAGTTGGTGCTTGTGGATCTAAAAGGCTGAAAACGATTCGAACCGTCGCCGGTTTTCCAAAAAACAACCGGGCGACAGCGGCGTGGAGGCGCCATCGTCCGGTCGCGCTGCTATCCGGTCGGGTGCCTGTTTCGGGCTCTTAGTGCCCGTGCGTTGCGTCGTAGTCAATCGCAGCTTGCAGCT
>CAZRQS010000106.1:0-9012 GCA_964602255.1 uncultured bacterium
GACGGTCGGGGGAAGGCTACGACCGCCCGCCCAGCATCAATAGGCCGCCGATTTGCGCGTGGGGGCTGCGCGGCGGCGCCTTCCGCAGGTCCAATGCTTCCATACGCCGGGGGTTCAGCAACAGGCACGCCGAATGCCTCCGAGCCATTTCCCTGGAGGAAACTCACCTGTCTACCACCGGTATCGTTGTCGATCGCGGGCTTGAAGGCGTCGTCGTCGGAAGCACGCTCCTGAGTAATGTCGAGGGCAAAGAAGGCCGCCTGACCTTCCGCGGCTACGACATTCACGAGCTTGCGCCGAACGCTGGTTTCGAAGAAATCGTTCATCTACTGCTCTACGGCCACTTGCCCACGGCATCGGAGCTGAGCGCACTCAAGAAGGAACTGGGCGCGCACCGCATGATCCCCGAGCCGTTGATCAACGCGATGGAACGCGCGCCGAAAGACGCCTGGCCGATGGACGTGCTGCGCACGATCGTTTCGGGTTTGAGTTTATTCACGCCGGTGGACCCGAAAGGCGCGCACGTTTCCGACGTGCATGCCGCGATCGAATTGGTCGCGAAAGTCCCGACCGTCGTTGCAATGTGGGATCGCATCCGCCGCGGATTGGAACCGGTCGAACCGCGCACGGACCTTTCGCAAGCTGCAAACTTCTTGTATATGTGCCGCGGCCAGGTGCCTAACGATGTTGCGGCAGACGCGATGGACACGTACCTCGTGCTTCTCGCGGACCACTCGTACAACGCGTCGACATTCTCCGCACGCGTAACCGCATCGACGAAAGCCGATTTGTACGCTGCAGTAACCGCGGCGATCGCCACGCTTCAAGGCGAAGCGCATGGCGGCGCAGCGAGCGCAGTAGGGCGCGTGCTACTCGAAATCGGTAAGCCTGAACGCGCCGAAACATACGTGCGCGAAGTTCTCGCGCGCGGCGAGCGCATCATGGGCATGGGGCACCGCGAGTACAAAGTGCGCGATCCGCGCGCGGAACATCTCGAGGCGGTTGCCAAAAAACTCAGCGCGATTATGGATCCGAAATGGTACAACATCGCGCGCGCACTCGAAAATGCCTCGAACAAAGTGCTGCAAGAAACCAAACCTGACAAACGCATTTACGCCAACGTCGACTTTTACAGCGCGCCGCTGTTTTACAGCCTTGGTTTTCCCGGGGATGAATTCACGCCGATTTTTGCGTGTGGCCGCATCGCCGGTTGGACCGCGCACATCCTCGAGCAACTCGCCGATAACCGGCTGATTCGCCCGCAGGCCACGTACTCCGGGCCTCCGGTGCATCCGTTCGAACCGATCGAGCAGCGCAGAGGCAACGGCAAGCCGTGATCGCACGTCGGGCCGGCGCGGTTGCGCGGACCACGACCGAAACTTCGATTGAACTGACGCTTGACTTGGACGGCGGACCCGTCGAGGTAAGCACGTCAATCGATTTTCTCGATCACATGCTGCAGGCGTTTGCAAAACACAGCGGCTGCGGACTGGTCGTTCGCGCAAGCGGCGACGGCATGGACAATCATCACCTCATTGAGGACGTTGGCATCGCGCTCGGCAAAGCTATCGCGCAGGCTCTGGGCGAGAAGCGCGGCATTGCGCGTTTTGGTTCGATGATGGTACCGCTTGACGAAGCGCTTATCGCCGCTGCCGTCGATATTTCGGGCCGGCCGTATTTGAACTTCCGTGTTTCATTTTTACGCGATGATCTCGGCCAAATGCCGACTGAGATGATCGGCGAGTTCTTCCGCGCGCTCGCGGACAACGCGAAGATCACGGTGCATCTCATACAAATGCATGGGCATGTCGCGCACCATGTCTGCGAAGCGACGTTCAAAGCGTTTGCGCGCGCGTTCGCCATGGCAAAAACGCGCACTGCGGACGAGAGCGTGCCTTCCACGAAAGGCGTCTTGGAATAGCCGATGGATCGCGCGACATTCCTCACCGGGCTAGCCGCGCTGTTCGCTCCCGAGACCGGCCGGTTCGAAGCACCGTCATCGATCAGCGTTCCGATGCTGGTCGAGAACAACCGAATTTATATTGACGCCGACTATTCCGGTTCCGCAGGCCGTGCAAGCACGCTGCAAACGCAAATCGATACGGGTGGCGGTGCGCTCATTCTCGCGCGGCGCGCGGTAGACGATCTCGGTTTAGCGTTGCGCGGAAAAGCCGACAAAGAAGGCTTCGTGCAAATTGCTCCGCCCGGCTTGCACATTAGTTCGGACGCAGTTTCAGTACCGTTCGCAGCGAGCACTATTGGGCAAACGAGTGTCGTTTCGCCCGGAGCAACGTCGCCTGCGTTTCTTCCCGGCGGCTTCTTGCGCGATTACGTAGTGACGTATGATTATACCAGCGGATCGCTCGGCCTGAACGCACCACCATTGCGTGCGGCACAGATTCCGGTTCGCGTTTCAGCAAAAAGTGCATTTCCTCGTATCGACCTGGTGATTGAAGGCGAAACCATGGGATTTTTGCTCGACACCGGTGCATCGTTCAGTATGCTCTCGCAGCGCGTTGTGGATCGATTGCGATCAAACAACCCGTCGTGGCGGTCGGTGCACGGTGCGTACGGTCCGGCAAATATGACCGGCGCATTTGGAGAGCGTGAAGCGACGATGCTGCGCATACCGCAAGCGCGTTTAGGACCCATGGTGCTGGAACCACTCGACGTCGTTTCGCGCCCAGCCGGCACGTTTGAACAGTACATGAGTTCGCTGATGAGCGCCCCGATCGCCGGCGCACTCGGCGGGAACGTGCTTCGTAACTTTGCTTTTCGTTTAGACTATCCGCAGCAGCGTTTGGAGATGCGCTTTACGCGGCGCGCGTGGCCGTCCGAGCTCACTCTGGCACCAGTCATCGTGCAACCGCAGCGAGACGGTTCGTACCTCATTGCCGGCGCACTGAACATCCCCGAATTGGCCGGAGCGCGCCTGGTTGAAGTGGACGGGCACGACGTCGACGGGCTCTCGCTCTACGCCGTGCAGCAGCTCTTGCGCGGCAAACCCGGTTCGACGCGTTCGCTTTCCATCGTCGATTCCGAAAAGCGGTCGCGCGCCGTGATCGTCCCAGTCGTCAGTATCCTTTAGCCATGCTCGCGGTCATCGATTACGGTGGCGGAAATCTCGGCTCGCTCGTTGCGGCGTTGCAGCGGCGTAATGCTGCTTTCGCGGTTACGGACGACGCGGGGACGTTGGCGCAAGCGCGGTCCATCGTTTTGCCCGGCGACGGTGCGTTCGCCGCGACGATGCAAGCGTTGCGCGAGCGCGGCATGGACCGGGCGATTCACGCGCATATCTCGGCCGGGCGCCCGTTTTTGGGTATCTGTGTCGGAATGCAAATTCTGTTTGAAGACAGCGACGAGTTCGGTTATGCGCCGGGACTCGGCGTATTGCCGGGGCATGTCTCGCGGTTCGTGGCCGCGCCACGGGTGCCGCACATGGGTTGGAACCGGCTGGAGGTCCGCACTGCGCATCCGTTCGTTCAGCATTTGGGGGAAGAACCGTACGCGTATTTTCTTCATTCCTACCGCGTACCGGTGTCGGATGACGCAGCGGCCACGAGCACACACGGCGAACCGTTCACGGCGGTCGTAGCGCGCGAGAATGTCATGGGAACCCAGTTTCACCCGGAGAAGAGCCAGCGCACGGGAGCGCAGCTGCTCGATAACTTTTTGCGTATAGCACAGGAGGCTAAGTAATGCTCGTCATTCCGGCAATCGATTTGCGCGGCGGAAAATGCGTGCGCATGCAGCAAGGCGATCCCGATCGCGAAAAGTCATACGATACCGATCCGGTCGAGCAGGCCAAAGCCTTCGTCGCTGCAGGCGCGAAACAGCTGCACGTCATCGATTTGGACGGCGCTTTCGGTTCGGGCGAAAATCAAGAAGCTATCGCGCGCATTTGCCGGGCCGTCGAGGTGCCCGTGGAAACGGGCGGTGGAATTCGCACGCTTACCGACGCGCAGGCGCGCTTGGACAGAGGCGCTGCGTACATCATTCTGGGCACGATTCTCGTAGAAGACGAACGGACGGCGCGCAACATCATTGCCACGCTCGGCGATCGCGTGTTCGCGGGAATCGATGCGCGCGGCGATCGCGTGGCCGTTCGCGGTTGGCAAGAAGGTACCCCGGTGGATCGCGACGCGCTTGTGCACCGCGTTGCTGGTTGGGGCGTTACGCGCGTTGTCTTTACGGAGATCGGCCGTGATGGGACGGGGCAAGGTTACGATATCGACGCATTGCGAATGGTCGCGAACGTTGCACCGATTAAAGTGACCGCAAGCGGCGGCGCCGATTCGATCGAACATTTGCGCGCGCTTGCACAAAACGCGCCGAGCAACGTCGACGCGTGCGTCGTAGGACGTGCGCTGTACGAGCGCAGGTTGGACTTGCGCGAAGCTATCGCGGCAGTAAGCTAAACTCGCGCTACGGCGACGCGCGTGGACGGGGCGGCATGGGAACCGGCACGTGAATAGGATGTGCACTTGGTACAACGTGCGGCGGCGGTGGTGCGACCGGCGGCGCCGCAACGGGTTGCGGAGCGGGCGTCGCGAGTACGGCATGCGGTGTCGGCATCGGTAGCGGCGCAAATGTGGGCTCGGGCCGGCGCGGCGCATGCGGCAATTGCCGGGGCGCACCCGGCGCAATGAACGTAGGCGTTCCGGGCGGCCCCGCAACGGGATTCGTGTACAGACCGATGTAGACCGGAATTGGAACGTACGTCCGCGCACCGCTCCACGATGTGTAAATGGCCGTCACTTGGCATGCCGGTAACCAATAACCGTTCGGTGCTTGTACCGTCGCTTGATACGTCCCGCCGAATCCGCCGTTCCAAAACGGATATTGATAGCCAAGGTTGCACAGCTGCAACACTGCGCTTCCGCCAGGCGGCGCATACAGCACGAAATGCATCCAGTCGCCCGGATAAAACGAATTCACACCGTTAGTGTAAAAGCGGTAATCGTAGTTCGAATACATTCCCGCGCTTGCGTCAGGCGGTGCGGCGAGCGTGGTATCGAACGACCACTGTGAAGAAAAATCCCGTCCATGTGCCGTTCTTCCGGTGAAAACAACTCTGTGCGATCCGCGTGAGAGACCGCGCCGCGGCATGAACGTGATGGTCGAACCGTCAAACGATGCGAGCTGCGTTACATCTTCGCCGTCGACGCTTAGCGACACGTCGCCGTGAGCGGCGGTCTCGCCGAGCAGTGAGGCGGATACGGTCGGATACGCTGTTGAAACGGTAGCGCCATCCGGCGGATCTTGTCCGCTCACGCGCACTTCAGCGGTTACCTGCGATCCCGGCGCGAGGGTTTGCGCCGTAATGCTGACCATCTGCGCGCGCGAATCATACCCGACCACAGCACCCATCGATTGTGCGACGAAACGCAGCGGTACATAGGTGCGATCCGCTACGTTGCGCGCGGGCACGTCAAGCGTCACGAGCTTCCCGTCAAGCACGGCAGTGCGCTTGCCGATCGGCAAACGCAACGTGTGGATTGCGGTGCGCGCGACAACGACGCGATTGTGGCGATCGTAGAAAATGCTTGCACCGAGCGCGGAAAACGTCGCACGCATCGGTAAGAGCACGCGGCCGCGCTCGACGATCGCACTGATCGCGAGCGGCTTATCGTTTACCGTGACCGCAAGCATTTGTACTATTATAACGCCGCGCCGGTCTGCTTCGTCGCCGTTTCCTCGAAGACGCGCGCTAGATTTTCCGGCAGGCGCGCGACGATCTCGTAGTTGATGGTTTCGGCCCAGCCGGCCCAGTCGTCGGCGGTCACTGACGCGGTGCCCTGCGTCCCGATAAGCGTGACGGGATCCCCCGGCTTCACCTGGGGCGCTGCTTGGAGGTCGATCATCGTCATGTTCATGCAGACGCGTCCGACAATGGGGCAGAGCGCGCCGCCGGCGATGAAGGCGCCGCGGTTTGAGAGCAGCCGAGGAATGCCGTCGGCGTAGCCGAGCGGCACGACACCGACGCGAGTGGACTTCGGCGCATGGTAGGTGCAGCCGTAGCCGATTGGTGTCCCCGCTTCCACCGGACGAACGGCTGCCAGCTGTGAGGTAAACGACAGCGCAGGTTCGAGCTCGAACTTCGCGCCGTTCATCGCGATGCGCGTTTGCAAGGAGGGCCACAACCCGTACAGCGCGATGCCGATGCGCGCCATTTCCAAGCGCGTCTGCGGCCAGAGCATGGCGGCAGCCGAGGCGGCGATGTGACGCATTGGCCGAATCCCTTTGGCTTCGAGCGCAGGGGCGACGCCTTGGAGTACGCGTTCGAATCTTTCAAGCTGGCCGGCCGTAAAGGGTGAATCAAGTTCTTCTGCGGCAGCGAGATGCGAAAAGATGCCGGCGAGTTCCAATTCGGAGATGCGCGCGTAATCTTCGATGGCGTCGCACGCGTCGCGCGGTTCCAAGCCAAGGCGGGATGCGCCCGTATTAATTTTCACGTGCACCGGAAAGCGTCCGTGACGCTTGCCGGCAGCGTTTGCAACGGCGTGCAAATACGATCGCGTATCCCACAGTGCGATCTCGAGGTTGCGCGCGAATGCCTCTTCGAGATTCCTACTCTCGATCGGACCCATGACGAAGATTTGGCGCGTGATGCCCGCATCGCGTAATACGATTGCTTCGTCGAGCGAGTACACGCAAATACGCTGTGCTACCGGTTCGATTGCGCGAGCTACCGGTACGAGGCCGTGGCCGTACGCATTGGCTTTAACGACGAACGCGGCCCTCGCCGGAGCTATGAGATCGCGAAGCGCTAGGGCGTTGCGCCGCAGCGCGTCAAGCGATACGCGGACGCTGCCAATCATTGACCAGCGCGACCGGAACGCCAAAGAACATCGTGTGGGCGATGATACCGATTATGACTTGCATGCCGCTCGTGATCACGAGCAAACCCACGGTGGCAAGCGCCATCTGCATGACGACGTACACGACGACACCAAAAAGCAAACCCGAAACCAGCGGACGCGCGTTCACGGCGGGTTGCGTTTCGGACAAATACGAATACCCGACGCCCCATCCCATGCTCACAGCGAAATGCATCGTTAATCCCAGCCATGCGTAGCCGGTGGAACCGAATGCCACCTTTCCCACCGCGCTGGATGCGACGAATTGCCAAATGCCGAGGATGCTCATGTGCTGCGGCAACGCCGTTGCCACGTATAAGAATGCGTCGATGAGGACGCCGCCGACGATGCCTGCGACAACTCCGCGCAGCACGATACGGCCCCAGTTTAGAGAGAGGGCGGATGCCATGGGGCGCGCTCTTCGCGCTGCTGCGGCAATGGCCTGGCACTATGAGGGCCCTGCCAAGCGTTGTCTCGCCCGGCAGCGAGGCGTTCCCATATAGGCCGGGTATAGGAATCTCGTGCTCGTTCACCGCCTTGACCGGGTCCTCGCGCGGACGGATCCCTTTGACCTCGCCCAATCGCTGGAGCGGTACGTACAAGGAATGCCGGCGGAGCGCGTTCGCACCCTCCTTGCGGATGCGCGCGATCGCATGGGCGATTACTACCGCGCGGAATTCGTGCGGCTCTTGCGCGACGAGACCGGCGGTTCGCGCTTTACGGCAAAGACGATGAGCAGCCAGGAGTTCGCGCAAATCGTTCGCGACGAGCAAAACGGCGGAGCGCTTCAACATGCGTTCGCGCGTCTGTTGAAAAGTAATTTGCGCGCGATCCCAATCTTCGGTTCTGCTTTCAGCCAGGCAGTGCTCGCGCATGTTCCCAACGATCGCACCGTTGCGCTCGGCGAAGAATCCTCGAACACACGAATGCGCGCGCTCGTGTTCGGCGGACTTGCAGTTGCTCTTGTGATTGCCGGAGCTGCCGGTGAGCAGTTCCTCATGAACGTGCGCGCGCAAACGAGTGCGTCGCCGCTTCCGGTGATCTCGGCGCCGCCGATGGCGATCTCTGTTGCGGCACCCGCGGCGCGACCGAAAACGGTAGCAAAAGCCGCTGCACCGACGCCTGCACCAACGCCGGCGCCGCAAACGCCGGCACCACCGCCGAGTCCGCCGCCGGTTGCGTCCTCTGTCGGTGCGCCGGCCGTGTTAGCTCCCGCGCCGACGCCGCATCGTAGACAGCCGCAGCGGCCGAGGCCAACTCCGCCGCCCGCGAGTGGAGTAGCGACAATTGCCATTCCTACGCCGACACCTGCGCCAAGCGTCGAGCCGAGTGACCTCGACGTCAGCGACATGCCTGACGCGTACACCGATGCAACGCCGCTCGCACCGCAAACCGCACCGCCCGCCGAAGCACCACATCACGTGATCCTCAACACGCCCACGCCCAAACCGCCGCGGGGGTGGATTAAACGCTCGCTCATTCACCTCGATCCGTTCAAGCCCCACAAGCCGTAAGCGCACTCGAACGAAGGAACAGCTGATACCAGCTTTGCGCGGTGAGCAAGTCGTCGTGTGCGATGCTCGTCGTCAGCACGAATGTCGGTGCGCGCGTTTGCAATTGATCGATTGTCAGCGTGTCGCCTAGTCGAACGAAGATATTCGGCTGCGCAGCTTGCACCATGCCCATGAGTGCGGTATTGCCGGTGCTCGTGTCGTCGGTAAAAACACTGAGCAAGTGATGTTGTGGGTGAGCTTTTGTCCATTGCGCGAATGCGTCGTAATATCCGTACGCGGCATCGAACAGTATCACATCGCTGATCGCATCGTTCATTCCGCCGCGCGTCAGCGCACCGCCGGCGCCGCCGTACCCGCCGCTGTGCGCGGTAAGGACGATCTTGCCTATCGCGTTCGTTTTCGCTACGCCTTGGGCGCGGATCCATGCTGCGACGTCATGCATGAAGCGTGCAAATCCGCCTTGGTCGAGTTCGAGTTTTCCGTCGCCGGAGTCCGGAGCGTCCTTCGGTCCTTGCGGCACGATGAGCACGGCGTTGCGCGCGCTTTGCTCCAGCTGCTCGCGAAGCCGGTAGCGCTGCAGCACGTGTTGGACGTTGTTGTTCCAGCCGTGGAAATGCACGATGTAGTCGATCTGCTCG
>CAZRQS010000107.1:0-4676 GCA_964602255.1 uncultured bacterium
CCGGTGAACGTTCGTGCGCTGGGAGCGGTCGTCCAATGAGCGCCTCCGGCACAGCAGCAATGTCGAGCACCGTTCCCCCGAGTGCGCTCGTTAAATAATAACGTAAGTTACTGAAAGGCCCCGTGGCAATGGCTATTTGGAACGGGTTCAACCCCAGGCGGACTAGCGCGGCCCTCCCCTGGCGCGTGCTGCCGCCTGGACTTTCACGTGCTTAGGCGATGCCGTTGCGAATTGCGTAAACGGCGATTTGGGTACGCGCGGAAACGTCGAGCTTCGAGAAAATATTCGCGATATGGTTCTTGACGGTCTTGTCGGATACCAAAAGGCGGCCGGCGATCTCCTTATTGGAAAGGCCCTCCGCGACAAGACGCGCGACGTCTACCTCGCGCCGGGAAAGATGAACGGCATCGGCTTTCGCGCGATTTCGCAGCAGCTCTCCGGTGAGGCGCGGATCCGCATAGAAGCCGTCCGTGCCGATCCGTTTTATGCACGCCGCAAGTTCGCCGGGCGTGACGTCCTTGACAACGTAGCCGTCGACGCCGGCGGCAATGGCGCGCATCATCACCGGTGCGCTGAGCTGTGAACTGAGAAGACAGATGCGAACGCTGGGAAGCACTGCGCGAACGCGATCCACGATTTCAGTCACGGAGCCGACGTCGTCTTCGCAATCCAAAACGATGACGTCGGGCCGAGCCTGAGCTATAGAATGAATCTCGCAGCGCGCGGAATCGCCTACGACGGCCACGTTCGCTTCTTCGGAAAGAATGCGGCACAGCGCTTTGCCGAGTAATGTCTGCGGTTCAACAACGTAAACGCGCAGCAGCTTAGATAAAAGTGCCGGAGCTGACATACGTATCCGAGTCTCCTAACAAAACGGCGAAGGCAACGAGTCTTTGCGCCGTATTGGCAGTAAAGCACTAGAAACAAACCGCCCGCTACCCTCCATTCTGGGGGTTTTTGCGTAAATTGGGCCCTTCGGACCATCGCTGATTCGTTATGCGCGTTTGTGCAGGTCTCGGTTCACAAGGACTACGTTTTCTAGTCTCTACTCACCTAACTGCGATCTGCACGCGCATCGTACGCTCTGTGGGCGGCACGTCTTTGTTGTGCCGTAGGGAAGGACGGTGCCGGCATGGATTTACAACACGCTCGCTATTCGGCGATCGCGTTCGTGTGTCTTGTGCTTGCAAACGCAACGGTCGCAGCGGCGGCAAATCCGCCATCGACGCAACCGTTGCCCACGGATGTCACGGAGGTCTCCGGCCAAAGCTTTGCCGGCAGCAGCGGATTGATCAAGGTCAACCTGACTGCCGGTAGCGGTAATCAACAGACAAACGTTGCCGCGATCATTGCGGGGCCGGATCCTCTACATCTCCATGTTACGCAATCGACCGGCTTAAGCGGTGAGGAAAACGGAGCTGCCGCATTCGCGGACTCCGCTTTCGCCAATACGGTCGGGATCATTCAAGTGAATCAATCTGCCGGTATCGGCACTGCGCAAGCGAACGCCGTCGTCGTACGGCTCGGGGCAGACGCCAGTGAAATGACCGACAGCGCGCTTGGTGCGATCGCTCCGCAGAACACGACATCCGCTATTGCTCCGCCTTCGAACGGCGGAAACGTCGTGGGCGCCTCGTCCGATGCTTTCCGAAACGCCGACGGGATCGTCCAGATCAACCAAAGTTCCGGCACTGCTAACAGCACTGCAAACACATTCCTGCTGCAGATCGAGCAGCATGGCGCCGGCCATTAACACAACCCGGCGTGATTTACGTGAAAGGAACTCAGCTACGATGAAATCCATGAAAACAGCTCTGTTTTTTGCGGCGACGCTCGGGCTTATCGCTAATGTCTCGGCGTTCGCATTCGCAGCAGACGGCGGCGTGTCCGACGCAATCAACAACGCCGGACAAACCGTTTATCAATATCAAGACGGCAGCGACATTACCGACGGCTGGTATCATAATGCAAATTATGACGAGAACGCATTCCAAAACGTCAGCGGCAACGTTGGTACGAACAATGCGGCCGGCTCGCTGAACCAGCAGACCAACACGCTCTATTTGGACACAACGACCGAACGGACGAACTGGCAGTCCGACTATTCGAACGAGCAGAACAATCTGTACGTTCATGCTGGAGATGGTTCGTACTCGTCCGACAGCCAGGAAGCGACCATCGAAGACCAAGTCTTCGAGTTTGCAACCGGTAACGTCGGCCTGAACAACGCCGCCGGTAACGCCAACCAGCAACAGAACGGCGCGGCGATTCTCGAGTCGAGCACAACGCGTGTCGAAGGTGGCGAGAATCAAGACATCAGCATCGAGATGTCCAACAGCCAATCGGGCAACAGCGTCGACCAATCGGGCGCCAACGAAGCCAACATCGAAGGCAACGCGTTCGACCACTTCAAAGGCAATGCCGGCGTAAACAACGCAGCCGGCAACGGCAACCAGCAGGGCAACTCGCTCCTCGTTTCGGGCAACCCGAATGAGTCCGAGTACACCGTTGAGCTCGAGAACAGCATCAGCAACGGTCAATCGACCAACAACGGCGCGTATTACGACACGAGCGGCAATAGTTGCTTTGACGTCTTCGGTTGCGACGGCAACTCTGCCAAGTTCACCGATAGCGCGTTCAGCCACGCGAACGGCAACATCGGCGCCAACAACGCGTCGGGCAACATGAACCAGCAGCAGAACCAGCTCGCCGTTCTTACGACGGGCGAGTTGGACGACACGGTGACGGTTGAAGTCAACAACAGCATCACCGGATCGAACGACTACAACAGCCCGCTGAACGAAGCCGACTTCACGTCGCAAGCGTTCCAAAACGCGAGCGGCAACATCGGCGCCAACAACGCCGCCGGCAACATGAACCAGCAAGTGAACCAGGCCACGATCGTCCACTAAGGACCGATCTTTCAGGGACGCAACAGCGCCGGTGCCGTCACAGGCGGCACCGGCGCACACTAAAGGAACGAACGCACAGAATGAAATCGACGAGACACGCCCTGTTTTTCGCGGCAACGATCGGATTACTTACAAGCATCGCGGGACCGGCATTTGCTCAAAGCGCTTCGGATGCCATCAATGATGCCGGCCAAACCGTCTATCAATACCAAGACGGCAGCGAGATCACCATCGGCTGGTCTCATAACGCGAACTATGACGAGCATGCTTTCCAAAACGTCAGCGGCAACGTCGGCACGAATAATGCCGCCGGCTCGCTGAATCAGCAGACGAACACGCTGTATTTGGACACGACGACCGAGCGCACGAACTGGGAGTCCGATTATTCGAACGAGCAGAACAATCTCAACGTTCATAGCACGGATAATAACGAGTTCTTCGCCGGCGCCGCGGACAGTCAAGAAGCGACAATTGAAGACCACGTCTTCGAGTACGCGACCGGTAACGTCGGCCTGAACAACGCGGCCGGCAACGCCAACCAGCAACAGAACGGTGCCGCCATTCTCGAGTCGAGCACGACGCGTGTTGAAGGCGCGGCGGAGAATCAAGACATCAGCATCGAGATGTCCAACAGCCAATCGGGCAACGAGGTCGAGTATTCCGGCATAAACGAGGCCGTTCTCGAGGGCCACGTTTTCGACCACTTCAAAGGCAATGCCGGCGTTAACAACGCCGCAGGCAACGGCAATCAGCAGGGCAACGCGTTGCTGGTTTCCGGTAACCCGAATGAGTCAGAGTACGCGGTCGAGCTCGAAAACAGCATCGACAACGGCCAGTCCAGCAACAACGGCGCATTTTGCTTACTCGGTATCTTCTGCACCGACGGTAATACCGCGAAATTCAACGACAGCGCGTTCAACCACGCGAGCGGAAACATCGGCGTCAACAACGCGTCTGGCAACATGAACCAGCAGCAAAACCAGCTGGCTGTTCTCACGACGGGCGAGTTGGACGACACCGTGACGGTTGATATCAACAACTCCATCACGGGATCGAACGACTACAACAGCCCACTCAACGAAGCCGATTTCACTTCGCAATCGTTCCAGAACGCGAGCGGCAACATCGGCGCCAACAACGCCGCCGGCAACATGAACCAGCAAGTGAACCAGGCCACAATCGTCCACTAATTCGGAACGTACTAAAGGAATAACGCAGTCATGAATTCGATGAAAAAGGCGCTGTTTTTCGCAGCGACGTTAGGACTCTTAGCAAACCTCTCGGCTCCTGCGTTCGCCGCAGACAGCGGTGCGTCAGACGCCATCAACAATGCCGGCCAAACGGTTTGGCAAACGATCGGTGGCGATGTGTCGCTTGCGGGATTGCTCGATAATGCCAACCTCGACGAGCACGCGTTTCAAAACGTAACAGGAAACGTCGGCGTCAACAATGCCGCCGGCGCCATGAACCAGCAGACAAATACGCTGTACTTGGATACAACGACCGAGCGCAGCAATTGGGACGGCAGCTACCATAACGAGGTTTTTTACAGCGGCGGCTTCCTCGATATCGGTGAAGAAGCTACCGTAGAAGACCACGTCTTCGAATATGCCAGCGGAAACGTGGGCGCAAACAATGCCGCGGGCGCAATGAATCAACAGATCAATGGCGCTGCAGTATTAGAATCGTCCACTTCGCGCGTCGAGGGGGCGACCGAGAACCAAGATCTCTCGTTCGACGTCTCAAACAACATCGACGGCAGCC
>CAZRQS010000107.1:4776-8953 GCA_964602255.1 uncultured bacterium
GCGACCGAGAACCAAGATCTCTCGTTCGACGTCTCAAACAACATCGACGGCAGCCTGCTGATATTGTCCGGTGTCAACGAAGCAAACATCGAAGGCAACGCTTTCGATCACTTCAAAGGCAATGCCGGCCTCAACAATGCCGCAGGCAGCGAGAACCAGCAAGTCAACGCGCTGCTCGTCTCGGGCAACCCGAACGAGTCAGAACTCGACGTGAGCCTGAGCAATAGCATCAACAACGCTTACTCGATTCTGAACGGCTCGCTGCTCTTCACTGATGGAAACACGGCGAAGTTCACGGAAAACGCGTTCAACCACGCGAGCGGCAACATCGGCGTCAACAACGCTTCCGGCAACATGAATCAACAGCAAAACCAAGCTGCGATTCTGACGACCGGCGAGCTCGACGACAACGTCACCGTCGACATCTCCAACTCGATCACCAATGCCACCGATTTGGCAAGCCCGTTGAACGAGGCGGATTTCACGTCGCAAGCGTTCCAAAACGCGAACGGAAACATCGGCGCCAACAACGCCGCCGGCAACATGAACCAACAAGTCAACCAAACGACGATCGTTCACTAGACTCTAGTGACAACACCGAGGAGAGGAGCGCCAGCGCCTCTCCTCCCCCTCTGGAGAGTTTTATGGGGAGATTGATTAGGAACGCGGCACTCGGAGCGATATTATCGCTGCTTTGTGTCGCGCCGGCTCTGGCGGATGGAGCGCTCAGCGGCTTCTTACCCGGCGCCGGTCTCGTGGACGTTAAAGTGGTTACGCTTGCCGATCAAAAGTTTCTGGACATCATTCGGCAGCATACCGATTACAGCTGCGGTGCAGCCGCCGTCGCCACGGTGTTACGTTACGCTTTCGGTTTCGGCGACATCACGGAGTATGGCGTCATCGGCGGCATGCTCAAGAACAGCGATCCGCAGCGCGTGCGCACGCGCGGTTTTTCGATGCTCGACATCAAGCGGTACGTGGAATGGCTCGGCATGCAAGGCACGGGATACCGTATCACGATGAACACGCTGTTCAGGGTGAAGGTGCCGTCCATCGTTCTGCTTACGGTCGACGGATACGAGCACTTCGTCGTGCTCAAGAAAGCTACGCCGGACTACGTGTATGTTGCCGATCCGGCTCTTGGAAACCGGGCGATTCCGACGCCGGAGTTTGCAAGCATGTGGGATCGGAACACGATTTTCGTTATCTCGGCCCCGATTTATGACACGCACAACCCGCTTCTCGCAGTGCGCGGACCGGCAACGATGGATCGGCTCGCTCAAGGTATTCCGTCGGATGCCGCGGTTCTAACGAACGCGACCCTCATGCTGTTGCAAATCCCCGGACCGAACCGGATTTAACGGCAGCATATTTAGGAGTTTGTGAAATGAAGATTATGAG
Source organism: uncultured bacterium (assembly GCA_964602255.1). Lineage (GTDB taxonomy): Bacteria > Vulcanimicrobiota > Vulcanimicrobiia > Vulcanimicrobiales > Vulcanimicrobiaceae > CAZRQS01. The sequence goes on from CAZRQS010000107.1 coordinate 6,178, forward strand.
ATCCGGTACGTTTGCAGCGTTGGTCGCTGTGCTTACTGCCTTCGCGGCTTGTCCGGCTTCGCAGCCCGCAAGCGCCGACGAATTACCGTTCGCGAACCTGCAGGCGCTTCAGACTGTGCCGGATTCAGAGCTCAGCGAAATGCGCGGCAAGTACGTGCCTCCGGGAACACCGGCGGCTTCCGCGGCTTTGAACGCGACTGCGCCACGTTCGCTCGCATTTGCGGCCGCATCACCTGCTTCGGTCGTTGCGAAACAAACGACGACGCCGCTCGGCGACATCTCGGGCAGCGGCCAAGTCACGTATTTTGGTTTACAGATGGTGAGCACGTGGAATGTGCCCGCGGGCGGCGGCGCGACACAAGGCGTCGCAGTGGGTGCGAATCTCGGCATCGATTTACAGCACGGTACGGTGTCCGCAACGACGTGGAGCGCTTCCAATAACGGTGGCCTTCCGGCGCCGGGGCCGAACCAGAACACCGTCAACGGTGCTCCGCCGATCGAAAACAACACGACCGGCGTCGGGCAGAGCATCCAAGTCGCCGGCAACGGCAACACGTTGAACAACGGAGCGTCGGTGCAAATTGGGCGAGACGTTCCTACTGCTTCCGCACCACCTACAACAAATACGTGCGGATCCGCCTGCAGCGCGAACATTGCGAACAACGCAGTGCAAGTCGCGATAACGACGGCTCAAGGCGTCGTTCAACAAACGGTCGATGCGAACGGCATTATGCAAAGCATCCAAGTTCGCAGCGATCTCAACGCGATCCAAAACCAACTCGGAATCCAGGTTCAATTAGCTCCCTCGTCGGGATTCGACCCGGGCAGTTTGCTGCCCATTCTTCAGGCGATTCCGCCTATCCATTAGTTAGATTGGAGAGTAGTATTATGCGCGCCACATGGATTCTCGTGATTTGTGCCCTTGCGGCCGGGAGTATTCCCGCACCGGCGACGGCGGGACAAACGCAAACCTTACAACAGCAAGTTCGCGCCATGCAGCAGCAGCTGCGGGTGCTCGTCAAGCAAAACGTGGAGCAGCGACGCCGCATCGACCGGCTGGAACACGGCATTGCGCGTGCTTCAGCTCATAAACGCGCTACGGCCGTCGCGTCCGGCGTATCTTCAGCGCCCGCATCTGCGCCCGTGGCACAGTTTGCGAACTATACGTCGTTCCAAGCGAACGGCTATGCTCGTCCACCGATTAAATACGCCGGCAATACCGTTAGCGTCGGAGTGAATAACACTACGCCGCCGAGCCCGGACAACAGCTCGCCTCATGGCAACACGCTCGGCCAGCCCGGGCCGCAGCAAGAGACGACAAACGCCGTGTACCAGCAGCAGAATGCGCTGTTCGCCAGAGGCCTGACATTCACGCCCGAAGTGTCGTACAGCTACGGCGATAGCCGCTTCTTCACGCTCAACGGTTTCATGGCGCTTGGCGCAATCTTCCTTGGCAACATCAACGTTAGCCGTCAGCAAAACAGCATTGCGACCACGAGCTTCAACCTTACGTACGGCGCCACAAAGCGGCTCCAATACGACGTAACCGTGCCGTTCGTTTCGCGTTCCTCGACGTTTAGTTCGGTCGGCGCTGAAACCTCGTCCGCAAAGGCCAGCGAAAAGACGATCCATAGCGTGGGCCTGGGCGACATCAACGCCGGTTTCTACTATCAGCTACCGCAGAGAACGCTCAGCTCGCCGGCGGTGATCCTGAACGGTCACGTTTCATTTCCCACCGGCCGCGCGCCTTACGGAATCAAGATCGTGCAGGACAAGGACAACAATAATCTGTCGTACACTCAGTCGCTGCCCACCGGAGGCGGCACGCTGGGCTTCTCAACGGGCGCTACCATCATCAAACAGATGGATCCCGCAATTCTTTTCGGCGGTATGAACTTGTATTACAATACGCCGACACGCTTCGGCGATATCAACCCCATCGATGGTTCGAAGGCGGTACCAGGTTGGGTAGCACCGGGCAGCGCGGTAAGCGTAACGATGGGCACGGCTTTTGCGCTCAACGATCACGTCAGCACGTCGCTCTCATTCCAAGACACCGTTGTCAACGCGTCGCGTACGAAAGGCGATAAGGGCTCCTGGTCGACGATTCCGGGAAGCACCGTCAACGCCGGCATGTTCAATATCGGTCTGACCTATGCGGTGAACAAGCACCTCTCGTGGCAGACGTTGCTCGGAATCGGCGTCACCAAAGACGCTCCGAACTTCACACTCAGCTTACGCGTACCGCACAGCTTCTAAGATTTGGGGGAATCCGACAATGCATAAATCGTTCTTTGTTATCCTTTGCGCCGCGATGCTCGCGTCAGCCGCGAATGCAACGGCTCAGACCGCGCCGCAAGGTCAAGCCAACGTACCTGCGGCGGGCGCACCAAGCCGGAGCGCACTGCAACTCGTCAACCTGTCTCCGGACGTAGGTATCGCAAAACAATGCGTGCTCGGCAAGCCGGTGTTCCGGTTTGCCGCAGTCGTGCAAAACGTCTCCGTGGGTGCCGATCCGAGCCCCATCGGCGTTGTCTACGCGGTCGACGACAAGCGCACGTTCCAAGGCGCCACGTCGATCAAGAAAATGCCGAAAAACAAACCGCAGACGGTCCCAGTGTATGTCATGGCCACTAAGGACAACGCAAACGCGGTGCCCGGGCCCCACCACTTTACGATCGTCGCGGGACCGAATAGCCGCACGATCGATTTCAGCGTACCGGCTGACCGCCGGTGCGGGGGGTAGCGACTGAGGCGTCCCCCTGGCGCGCAGGGG
>CAZRQS010000108.1:0-8839 GCA_964602255.1 uncultured bacterium
CGCTTTCAATGCTGCGCGAGACCTTCTTCGGCTATCCGACAGCGTCGTCGGACATTGAGTACATGATTTAGCCGTCTAAAGTTTCGGTCTCGCCGTTTACATCTTTACCGACATCGTCAGCGTAAATTGTGCCGGTTGCTGCCCGATCGTCGACGGCCCGTAAGGCATGAGTTGATACGCAAACGGCAGGCTTCCGTTCGCGGCCTCGTCAAACGGCGACGACCCGTTGTAGAAGTTTGAGATGTACAATCCATTGCTGGTAAACGCGCAATAGATGCGGTTCGGCGGAAACATCGCACTCCATGGCGTGCGGCTCCCGCCAAAACACGTGTTGTACAGATTCGCCGCGATGAACTGCAATTCGATCTTCGGAGATACATCGTACGTTAGCGAAAGATTGGTGAGCAGCGTCCAGGGTTGTTGATACTGACCAACGTTGTCGAATCTGCCGGTGAACGGATTGGGAATTGGGAGCGTTGCGCCATTCACGATCGCCCCGCCGCATGTCAGATAGTTGGCAAGCCCGGGGTTGCGGGCGGTCGGAATCCCGCTTTGGTTGCCGGTACACGTACGCGGATCTTCACCAATTACTTCCAGCGGCGATCCATACTGTCCGCCCTGAGCGAGGTTGAATGAAGGGCTAATCGCGATCTTACCGTGCCTGTAATTCAACCAGCCGGCGAACACATTCGGCGCGTAATAGCTTTGATAGTTCGGGGGAACATGCACGAAGTTTGCAGCTTCGGTAGCCGGATACCACCCGTTTCGATCGAGTTGCGGCTGCGGCGCATTGAGATAGTATGGATTGATAACGTCATTTGCTGCCAGACCTGCCGGTGACACGTTCACCGTACCATTCGTTACGGTGCAGTCCCCGGGCGGCGCCACACCGTTTGGATTCGACGGCGAAATTAGCGCGTTGTTGTAACACGGAGCTCCGCCGCCGCCTTTGGTTAACCCGTCGTACGCGCGGATGAACCCATTGATAAAGTCGATCGGATTCGTGCCGAGTGAAGTATTTTGATAGCGGATTGCTGCGCGCGTATACGTGTACGAAAACTGTCCGGACAAGCCTGCGCGGCTGACGTCCCCGACATTGACCTGAAATTCCACGCCATAGCTCTTTTGCGTTCCCGCCGCAAAGTTACTCAAAAAATTCCCGTAGAGCGGTATGAACTCATATTGGTTTTGCGTTAGGCGGTAAAAGGGCGTAATCTTGTAGCTTATTTGCGTTCCCGTCAAGCGATGCTCGAAGGAAAGATCGAAGTTCGCAGAAGCTTGGGTCGGAATGTTGTGACGGGGCGAGGTAAACCCAACGCCCCAGAAATTTGTGAAGTTAAAGAGCGCAGAACCCCTCGCTGAAGCGTCCAGATACTCGACCCAGGCGGATGCCGCCGGCTCCGTATACCGTCCTGCGCTTCCTCGTATGACGCTGTTCGCGTTCACCGTGTATGTAAATGCAAGCCGCGGCGAAAGGATGTGGCTCTCGACGGTCGTCGCGGGCAGCAAATTCGTGAAGTAGTGTCCCGGTGAATTGGGATGCACTGCATTGAGCTGTTGCGAGAGCGAACAGTCAAACCCGATAAAGGGGTCCTGAGGTCCGAACGAACCCAGCGGGGGGCGCGGATGAACGGGCACACCTGTTGCAGGATCGTAACACAACTCGTTACGCGCCGCTTTAAACCAGAATGTGTAATCCGGCGTATCGGCGGAAGTCAGATTGTACACGTAGTTTTCGTGTCGCAGCCCAACGTTCAAATAGAGCTTGCTGTTCGGACGGTACTCATCTTGCAGCGAAAAGTTGCTGAATTGCGGGAAAACGGTATTGATGGTTCCGACGCCGCCGGGAACCGTTACGATCCACTGCGCATTTTGCGTGCAAGCCGGAGTCCCCGCATCCGCTCCACCTGTATTGCATTGGAGCGGACCATTCTGAGTCGGATTATCGAACGTTCCCGCGGAAATTTTTGAAAAACACGGTGCCCGCATGCCACGAGTAAAATCTTGCCCGCCTACCGTACCGTCCGTCCACGCATAGCAATTGCCATCCGCACCTACGAGGTTGGTAGCGGGAGCACCGCTTCCGCGGATCGTCGTTCGCTGATTATACCGCAGCGTTTTCGCTTCCGTGTAATCTGCCGATCCGGAAAATAAGTGCTTCGACCCCATCTGCGCGGCGAATTGAAGTGAAGCGCCGCGCGAGTGCGAGCTCAGTTCGTAATCCGGATCGCTAAAGAACGTCCCCGGATACGATCCGACGATACTGACGCTGCTCACATAGTTCGGCGCACGATACAGCCAGTCGCTGTAGTCCGTATAACCGAAGAGTCGTACGTACGCCTTGGTCCCAATGTTTTTCTGATATTGGACTTTGATGATGTTCGCATCGTTAAACGTCGTGTCGCGTTCGTTATCCGGAATCGCCGCGGGCCCGGTGCGCTTCGGTCCCAGCGGAAAGTAATACGGTACCGCCGTGATGCCGGAAGCGGGTTGGCCGAAAACGGTGCCGGTCGGAAACGTAACGCCGTCAGTGTAGCAGTTGTACGAGGTGCCCGCACATGCGACGAGGCCCAACCCATAAGGATCGGCACCGTGCTGCACGCAGTTCGCATTTGGTCCGGAGAGAGGGCAAATGCCTGCGAGCTGCGCACCGTATCCGGCATTCCCGCCGAAGTCGTCGTAGGAGGTATTTGACGTCGTGACGACCATTGAAGACGAGTACAAGAGTTGCAAATCGTCCCGCCCGGAATTGTATTTATGCAGGATCGCCACGTGAAAGTTCGTTACGACTTCACGGTCGGCAACTTGCGGCACGCCGCCGAAGGCCCAGTATCCCTGCGCAGAGGCTATGCATCCCGGATCTCCTCCTGGCGGCGGCACCGCACCAGGGAGTTGGTACGGATCTAAGATATCCGCTTCGCCATAGGGCGCCGTCTGCAACACACACGGCGGAAAAATTCCCTGCGAAAGCGTGCCGCCGTTGGTGTACGTGTATCCTGCGAGAACACCAGGCAATCCGGGATACGACAACTGAAGATTTGCACCGTCGTTCACGTTGATGAGATGAAATGTTTGATTAAAGCCGAGTGCGCCGGCATAGTACGAAAACCGGCGGTTGGGATCCGCGCCGCCGGTTTCGACGTTCACACTATGGTAAAACGCCGGATAACCCGCTGACGCCGCCACATTGCCGAAGCCGGGATGTGTTCCGGTCTTGATGACCTGATTGATGTAACCCGCGAGTGTGGGCGCGCCTGCGTTCGCGGGTGAACCGCCGGTATATATCTCCAAGTCCTGTTGGCCCAACGTTGAAAATCCGGTTCCGGCATAGAAATCGAATGCGCGGTTTATTGGGACGCCGTCATACTCCCAACCGATTTGATTAAAATCGGCGCCGCGTATGTAAATGAGATGCCCCCATCCCGCTTGATACGCCGGCTCATACACGCCGGGCACGGAAGCTAGGGCAGAAAAGAGCGTATTGAGATCGTTTCCACCGTTAAGCGGCGCGAGCTTCGCTTGAAGCGGTGCACTGATGGAATAGACGTCGCTGGTCGAACCGGGACGGACTAAGTCGGCCGACGAGCGTGAAAGCACGGCGGCAATCGTTTTCAAAATGCGTTTCAGCGGGACATCCAACGTAAAGGTTTGATCCGCGACGACACGGACACCTCGCAAGGTCTTTGGTTCAAAGCCGTTCTTTGCAACGGACACGACGTACGCGTCCGGATGCAGCGAAACAAAAACGAAACGGCCGTTATTATCGCTCCGCGTTGCGGCGATTTGGGAGGCTGAAACCGCCTCCACGGAAACGTCCGCGATCGGTGCGCCGGTGTCAGATGCCGTCACGGTTCCACTAAGCCCGCCCGTGGTTCCGGCAGAAACGCGAATTGGTAGTAGAATAAGAACGAGCAGCAGCGCGAACGGCGTAGCGGCACATACTCTTGCGGCCATGTGCACCACCACCTAAGCAAGCTCTACATCCGAAAACGCGCGAAGTCAAGCAAGACGGCAATGGTTTGGTTGTCATGAGCGTAGCCAAACGTCTCAATTCGCCGAACACGGCACGTGCAGTTCGCGTCGTGTTCGTATTGATTTTGTCATCGCTTACAAGCGCCTTCGTTCTTTCGACGGTAACGTTTTTCTTCGTGCGATTCAGCTCGATGGACTATAACGTTGACGGCGACGTATTCACAAACGTCGGCCCATACGGTGCGCAAAGCGGCTTGCGCAACGGCGATCGCATCGCGCCGGAAACAAATTTTTTCGATCGCCTTTGGATAGTCGGCGGCGTGTTCGTTCATCCTGTCGGCGATCAAAAAGCCGTCACGGTTCTGCGCAACGGCGTTCCACATAGGGTCATTCTGAGTCCTGATCCCGGCAGCCCATTTATAACGCAGTCGTTGCAAGAGAAGATCCAGCTCATCGTAAGAACGCTGGCGTTTCTGGCATTCGTAACGGTCGGCACGTTTCTGGTGCTGGCGCGCCCGCGTCCGCTCACATGGGCGTTTTACTTCTTTACACTCGGCCCAACGCAACCACAAGCACCGGTCATATCGATGCTGCTGAACCTCCCGATGCCCGCCGGATTCATTTTGAACCTTATCCGGTTAACACTGTTAGTAATGGGCGCCTACGGATTTGCGGCCTTTGTACTCCTATTTCCCGGCGACCGTGCCGCGGGATGGCGCCGTGTGGTGTTGCGTGTAGTGCTGGCGTACGCGATTGTGGTGTTTCTTTCAAACTTTATCCTCTGGTTCTTTGGAGGCACGCCGATTATGAGTTCCGACCTCCATGCGGCGACGGCGGCCGCGGGGGCGTTCGCGCCCCTGCTGGTGGGCGAAGGCGCCCTGATGGTCGGGCCGTTTCCGTCTTTTCCGCTGGGCGACTTCGTCGTGTGGCTCGCTCCATTGCTCATTGGTGTTGCCTCACTAATGGGTCGTTATAGAGCGGCTCAACCGGCGGACCGTCAACGTCTTATTTGGATGATCGCCGGCGTGCTTCTCGCGAACGGCACCGTTACGCTGCAAGTCATTGCCATTCTTTGGTTTTGGTCGCCCGGAATAACCCCGCACATTCTTACCGTTTTACGTTTCGGCTCCGTCGCGGCGCCGTTCATCATCGGATACGCCGTGCTAAAGCATCGCGTCATCGACGTACGCTTCGTCGTGAATCGCGCGGTCGTTTATACGGTGCTTATCGCAATTTTAGTGATTGTTTTTGAATCGTTTTCCTGGGTGATCGAGCGCCTCTTGCAGCACACGCGAACGGTCGAGATTCTGCAAATGGTCCTGGCAATCGGCCTTGCAATATCGCTTCAGCACTCGTTCAAGCACACTGAAGCAATTGTAAACCGTTGGTTCTTCAAACCGGTCCACGACGCGCAGGAGCATCTCGCGCGCGTTGCAGCTGCACTCGCCTCCGCGGAAACTTCCGCAGCGTTGGAACGACTGCTAGCCGTGGAACCGGTTCGTGCGCTCAAGCTCACGGCAGGCGCATTGTTTCGACGTCGTGCCGGCGGCCGATTCGAGCGGACTGCCGGCGTCGGCTGGTCCAGCGAAGACAATCGGTATTTCGCCTCCAACGATCCGCTGGTTCTTCAACTCCAGGACGCGCGTGGCGCTCTATCTTTGACAGAAGCGCCATTCCCGGAATCATATCTGCTGAACAAGACGAAATGCGCCGACCAAGCCGTCCCGATCTTCTCGCAAGGCGCACTTACTGCAATCGCCTTGTACGGGCCGCATGCAAATGGAGCGAAAATCGATCCCATCGAGCGCTCCACGCTTGCAAATTTTGCCGGCGCAGCGGGGCAGGCGTACGATTCGCTTCAAGCGCGTTTCGAGAGTATCCGCCGCCTTTCCGAACTTCTGGAGCACGTGGATACCTCAGGCGCCTACGACGAACTTCACTACTATCTGGCGAATCAGATCATCCAAACCGTTCCCGAGCGAACTCGCACCGCTCTGATCGCATGTGCGGTAATCCCGCAAGCAACGGCCGAGGACCTCACTCATGCTACGGGCGATGAAGAGAACGCCGAACGACTGCAACAATTACTGTCGGGTTCGGCAGTAATGCGTGTCGCTCCGGATGGCACGTATGCACTACACCCGTTGATCCGCCACGTATTGTTAATGAATGCCGGCGGAGCACGGCAAAACATACTTCTCTGCTGCGCTCAGGCATGGCAAGAACGGCAGCGGCATGCGCGTGCAGCGGAGTTATACCGCGAGGCGGGGATGCATGACGCCGCAGCTGCGGCGATAGATCGTGCCGGTGTGAGCCATGCGTAGCGAACGAACACGCGCGGTCGTGCGCATTGCATGCATCATCGCACTATCGTCGGTCACAACCGCGTTTGTGCTGTCGACGATATCGTTTTGGTTCGTGCCGTTTGGCGTGATGGATTACGACATGAACGGCGACATATTTAAGGACGTCGGGCTGTACGCTCAAATGGGCGGATTGCGTGAAGGAGATCGTCTGTCTCCGCGAACGTCGTTTTACGATCGGCTCTGGATTGAAGCCGGCGCGCCCACGCATCCGCTCGGTCAGAAAAGAACATATACGGTCATTCGTCATGGAACGCAGCACACGGTCACGCTCAGCCCCGATCCGAGCACTCGGATCCTGCCAGGCCCCTTCGCGAAACTTAACCTCGCGCTAAGAATCCTGGCGTTCCTGGCATTTGCCGGCGTGGGAACCTTTCTCGTGCTCGTGCAGCCACGGCCGCTGACACGGGGGTTCTACCTGTTCGCCATTGGCCAAACACTGCCGCTCGCTTATGTCACCGAGCGTTTACTAAACCTTCCGATGCCGGCCGGTTTTATCCTCAACCTCACCCGGTTGGCCTTTTTGGATGCCGGCATGTTTGCGTTTATCGCTTTCGTCCTGTTGTTTCCCGGCGATCGCGTCACAGGTTGGCGCCGCATTGTCCTGCGCGTCTCGCTTGTTTATCTTGTCGGCTTCTTTCTCTCAAACGTGTTGACGTGGTGCATGCAGGCCAATGCGGCAACGAGCAGCGATTGGCGAATCGCCGCGAACGCATTCGGCCCACAATTCAGGCCGTTACTGTTAATCCCGAATTTGATTTACGGACAGCCGGGTTCCGTCACGTACACGGCTACAACCATCACCTTGTGGGGCGGACCTCTCCTCATCGGCATTGTTTCTCTGCTTGCGCTGTATCGCAAATCGGAACCACAGCAACGCCGGCGTCTGATTTGGGCGATCCTTGGCGTACTGCTGGCATACAGCGTCATTTCGCTTCAGATACTTGCCACGTTCTTGCCGGTCACGACGGCAACGGTCTCGACACTGTGGGTACTAAAAGTCGCAGCACTGGTTGCGCCGTTCGTGCTCTGCTACGCGATTCTCAAACACCGCGTCGTCGACGTAAGCTTCGTCGTGAATCGCGCGGTGGTTTATACCGTACTCATCGCAGTTTTGGTTATCGTTTTTGAATCGTTTTCCTGGGTGACCGAGCGCCTCTTGCAGCGTACCCGAACCGTCGAAATTCTGCAGATGATCCTTGCGATCGGCCTCGCAATCTCCATTCAGCACTCTTTCAGGCGCGTTGAAGCAATTATAAATCGTTGGTTGTTCAAATCGGTCCACGATGCGCAGGAGCATCTCGCGCGCGTCGCATCTGCACTCATCTCAGCGGAATCCACCGGAGCATTAGAACGGCTCCTGGCGTCGGAACCGGTTAGCACCCTAAAGCTGACGGCAGGTGCATTGTTCCGGCGTCGCGCCGGCGGCCGATTTGAACGCACGGCCGCCGTCGGGTGGTCCGGCGACGACAACAGCGTTTTCGCCCCGGACGATCCACTCGTTCTTCGACTGCAGGACGAGCATCGCGCTCTCTCTTTAACGGACGCGGCGCTTCCGGAATCGTACGCGATCGATAAGACGAAATGCGCCGACCAAGCCGTGCCAATCTTTTCACAAGGCGCACTTACCGCAATCGCGTTGTACGGGCCGCATGCAAATGGAGCAAAAATCGATCCGGGCGAGAACTCCATGCTTGCGAATCTCGCCGTAGCGGCAGAGCAAGGTTATGCCTCGCTTCAACTACGCTGGGAAAACGTTCACCGGCTTTCCGATCTTTTGAAGCGCGTGGAAAATGTGGCCGCTTACGATGAAGTTAACTACTATCTTGCCGATCAGCTACTCCAAACTATCCCCGAGACAACGCGCAACGCTCTTGTTGCCTGTGCGGTGATCCCGCAACCAACCGACGGGGACATCGTTCACGCTACGGGCGATGAAGAGAACGTCGAACGACTGCAACAGTTACTGTCCGGCTCGGCTGTGATGCGCGTCGCAACGAATGGCACGTATGTACTACACCCGTTAGTTCGCCACGTGTTATTGCAGAATGCCGGCAGAGCAGGCCAAGACATGCTTCTGCGGTGCGCTCGCGCCTGGCGAGATCAGCAGCGGTATGCGCGTGCAGCACAGTTATACCGGGAAGCCGGAATGCACGACGAAGCTGCCGAGATGACAGAGGAGCGGCTTACAAGGTCGGCACCGGCCCACGGTACATGATTTAACGCCCGGCGCTCGAAATCAGACCTGATGCCTAAACTAACGCGTATTTACACGCGCACTGGCGACGATGGTACGACGGGCCTCGTCGGCGGACAACGCGTGAAAAAGAACAGCCTTCGCATCGAGACGTACGGAACGCTGGACGAGCTCTCGAGTCTGATCGGCGTCGCGCGCAGCCGTTTATCGTTCGATGTCGAGAACGACGCACGTTTGGAGCGCCTCGACCGGTGGCTGGCATGGACGCAGGACGTGCTTTTTAATTTGGGCGCAGAACTTGCGACGC
>CAZRQS010000109.1:0-6131 GCA_964602255.1 uncultured bacterium
GTGCTCTACGTCTTGAGCATGCGACGTGCCGCTTCGCGCACGCCCCTGTCCCGTGAATGGGCCGCCAACGCGAGCTCGCCGCGCGCTTTGGATGTCTGGCCAAGCCGTCGATACGTCAAGCCCAGCCAAAAGTGTGCGCGTCCGGAACGCGGTGCGAGATCGAGCGCGCGCGCGAGCCGCTGTCGCGCATCGGCGTAGCGGTGGAGTTGATAATAGCTCGCGCCGTCGTCGAGCCACACGTTCCAAGCTTTCGTGTCGTCGCGCAAGACGATGTCGAAATTGCGAGCCGCTGCGCTAAAATCGTGGGCGCGATACTGCGCGGCAGCGAGGTGCAGACGCGCAGCGTCCCACTGCGGCCGTGCGTTTACCACTTCGCGTAAGTCCGCTTCGCTGCGTCCGAACGCGCGAAGCCGATCTTCCGTCACCGCACGATCGTAGCGTGCATCCCAGTCGTGTGGGTCCAGCACCAACGCGCGGTTGAAGTGGTTCAACGCATTGGTGTACGCGTGTTGCCGGTACGCGCGCACGCCGCTGCGGATTTCATCGCGTACTTGACGATCGATGCGCGGCGCCGGTGCCTGCGGCGCAGCCGCATGCGAACATGCGCCGAGCACCGCCGCTACCAACGCCGCGCCGATAGCTCTAATCGCCGCCTTCGTCATGATTCCCATCCTGTTGCTGCCGGCCACCGTGCTCATCGTGATGCCGTTCATAGCCGCGGGGCATGGACTGGCGGACGTATTCATACGGTTGCGGCGCATAATATTGCGGTTGCGCGTATTGCACCGGATAGTACTGCGGCTGCGCATACTGCGGCGGATAATACTGAGGCTGTCCGTACTGCGATGGGTACCCCGGATAGTCTCCGTACTGCGCAGGGTATTGCTGCTGCAGTTGTGATGCCACTAAGCCGCCGATGAGTGCCTGCACGAGCTCGCGTCCGTCGACGCGGCCGCCTTGCGCGACATTCAAAACGGTCGATATGACTGCGGTCGAAACAGGATCGACCGGCGAGTACGCGGCAGCGGCATAATATGGGTTATATGCGTACTGCGGGTTGTAGTCATAGCCTTGATAGTAGCCGTTTTGATAATAGGGCCTGTAGCCGTACGGCGTAACGATGGTGTCGGTTCGAGCGACGTAATGCGCTGCCGGTTCTGCGACGGAAACCACGTCGTCTTCATTATCCATCTCGCCTTGGCTGTCGACGAGCATGCCGCTATCGTTGAGATACGCATAATCAGCACCGCCGTCGCGCGCTACCGCCGGCGCGATCTGCAGGCAGGTCAGCGTCACTGCGAGGGCTGGAATCAAACCGAACTTAAGCATGATACCTCCTGGCTGGTTCTTTTTCGGCATGGCATATGTACCGCATCTCGACAACGCTAGTCGGCTGGCAGTCGTTTCTTACGCTTGATTGCTTGTGAAAGAAAAGGGTTTACGATCATAAATAAAGTCATCAAACATCTGGCGCGCGCCCGGTCGGTTTTCGTCCTCACCGGTGCTGGAATGAGTGCTGAGAGCGGACTGCCCACGTTTCGTGGCGTGGACGGATACTGGGGGCGCTACCGCGTCGAGGACCTGGCTTCACCGCAAGGCTTCGAGCGCGATCCGCGCACGGTGTGGCGCTGGTACAACGAACGCATCATTGCGTATCGCAACGCACAACCAAATGCAGGGCATTATGCGCTTGCTGACCTCGAAGAACTGGTCCCACAGATCATCATTGCGACCCAAAACGTCGACTCGCTTCATGCGCGAGCCGGCTCGACGAGCGTATTGGAACTTCACGGACACCTACGCGAAGCGCGATGCACCGGATGCGGCGCCGCGCTACCCTTGGCGAATGGCTTGGACGAAGAACGCATCGAGCATGAATGCGGCGGCCGATTTCGTCCGCAAGTCGTCTGGTTTGGAGAAATGCTGCCCAATGCGATTTGGGAATGTGCGGCAGAAGCTGCGGCACGCGCCGACGTTATTCTCGTCGCCGGCACGTCGGCACAAGTCTATCCCACAGCTGCGCTCGCGTTGCAGAATGACCGCACGTTCGTCGCGGAGATCAATCCTGACGAAACACCGCTGAGCGATCGCTGCGATTGTGTAGTGCGTTCCCCGGCAGCACAGGCATTGCCACAGATTGTCGCAGCGCTGCGTGAGCTGAGGTCGCCTTAGTACTTGAGCAAGAGAATCGCCGAAATGAGTGACGCTTCTATAACGAGGGCGATGGTAATGCCGATGCGCTGTGCGAGGATTAAAGAAATCGCTTGAGCGGAGCGCTGGTGTTCGATCTGTTTGCGCATGCTCGAACGATAGTGGACGAGCATGAAAAAACAATGAAGCTATGTTGCAGTCAGCACCATGCGGAAGCGCGCCTTGCCGTCCAGCATGCGTTGATACGCCTCGGCGGCGCGCTCCAGCGGCATCGTTTCGATTTTGGGATGCACACCCGTTAGCACGCTGAACTTCATCGTGTCTTCGGAGTCGACGCACGTGCCCGAAGGCCAGGCTTTAATCGAATGGCGCCCACCGATCATGTGCGCCGTCGGAACGGAGAGCGGGTCCATAGCGGCGCCGACGATCAGCAGTTGGCCGTCGACGCCGAGCGCACCAATGAGCGGTTCCATCGCGGCCGCCGATGTCACAGTCGACAGGATAACTTTTGCTCCGCCCAGTTTCTGTAATTCGGCTGCAACGTCGGTGGATTGGCTATCGATATACTGTCTTGCGCCGAGTTCGTGTGCGTAAGCTTCTTTGTCCTTACCGCGTGCGATAGCTACGGTGTGAAAACCCATCTTGGCCGCAAACTGCACGCCGAGATGGCCTAAGCCGCCGATGCCGAGCACTGCAACAACCTCGCCCGGACCCGCGACGCTGTGTCGTAGTGAATTGAACGTCGTCACTCCGGCGCACATTAACGGCGCGGCTTCTTCGAACGGCAGCCCGTCGGGAATACGCGCGAGCGCAACTGCGGGCACCATCACGTAATCGGCGTAGCCGCCGTCATACGCGATCCCTGGAATCTGTAAATTGCGGCAAGTAAGGAAGTCGCCCCGACGGCAGCGATCGCAGTACCCGTCGTGGCCGCCGTGCCACCCGACTCCCACGCGCTCGCCCAGGTTCCATCCCATTACACCGGAGCCAATCGCATCGATCGTTCCGGCAATTTCGTGACCGGGCGCGCGCGGGTACGAAATCCCAGGCCACGCATTTTGCACGGTTAGGAGATCGCTGTGACAGATGCCGCACGCATGCACGCGCACGCGAACGTATCCTGCACCCGGCTCTTCGACCGGAACGGTTGTAAGTTCGAGCTTGCCTGCACCGGCCGAAGGTACGCGAACCGCACGAGCCGTTTTGTTGTTCATACTCGGGCCCTTTCCCCAACCGCCTTGAAGAAGGTGTAGCAAAAGACGCCGTCAGCCTCGGCTGTACGATACAAATCGCCAACGCCTCGATCGAACTCGCTCGCATCAATGAGGCCGTTCGCGATCGATGCTTCACGCACGCCCTCAACCATCGCCGTAAAGGTTCGCCTGGTGAAGCCGTCGACGAGACCCGGCTTGCTGGAGTCCACGTATACCAGGCGCGGCGTAACGGTAATACCGCTAAAGCCGCACTTCACGAGCAGCGGATACAGCGCGCGTCCAATGAGCGCATTACCGCCCGCCTGCCGTTGCAACTCAACTAAACAGCGAATTACCCGGTGCGCCGGTTCACTGTCCGGATAGAAGTAGGTAGACCCATGGTCACCCTCGATCACGGTTAGCGTGCCGCCACGCTTCAAAACGTTCTTTAAAGCCAGCAAAGCTTCAGCCGGGCGGTCGAGATGCTCGAGCACAAAACAGACGAAGACGTGATCGAACGATTCGGCAGCAAAAGGAAGATTGAAGATATCGGCCTGGGCAAACGTCACGTTTTCTATGCCCGCTTCTCGAACTGACTTGCGCGCCTCGGCAAGCGATGACCCGGAGATGTCGATCGACGTGATGGAAGCTTTTGGGCTGTTACGTGCGAGCGTTATGGTCTGGGCACCTACACCGCAGCCTGCTTCTAAAACACTTGCCCTTTCAGGATACGCGGTATCCGCATGGAGCAGCTCAGTTAGCGTTGAGGCTTGATCGTGCAGCCGCACGCGCTCGCGCAGGTCGTATCCGTGCACGTACGTGTTGTTCATCATTCATCCGGATGCACGCGGCGCTTCGCTGCCGATGCGCATTGCGCGCAGTTCTTCGAGAATCAGTTCGAGCGTGTCTTGTACCGGCTCCTTAGGCTTGCCATTTGAAGACAATGCGTCGAGAGCCGAGCCGACCCCATGCGCAAATAATGAAAGCGCCTCGATTTCATTGGGCGCGTAGGCTTCACCACCGGCGCGCTCGCCCAGCAGCAGCACGCCCAGCAGACGCCCGCGCGTAAGCATCGGCAATGCGAGAGCGCCACGCAACGCTGTCTCATAATGATGCGGATCGATTGGCTTGTGCCATGTCTTCATCGCTAAAATCGCGCCGTCGTTTTCGCTTACATGCTCCGGTCCGGGGCCGAACGACCGCGTCGTAGAATAGGCGCTGCTTCCGTCCAAAAGAACGGCGGCGCTGCGCGCGTCGGTATGGTGCTGGACCTTGGCAATCGTTTGATCGAGCAGCGCGTTCGCATCGGTCACGTATGCCGCTTCTCTTGCGAAATCAAGCAGCGCACGCTCGTCCTCGTGGCGTTTGCGAAATAGTACCCTATCGATCAGTAAGTCAACGCGTTTGTGAATGGCGTTCAGCGACAAGCCTAAAACGAGCGCAAGTCCGGCGTTTGCAATCAGCCCGGTCGCATGACTTACATCTGCTAAAACGGAGCCAAGCAGCCACTCCAGGAGTACGAATGATGCAACGACGATCAGCGAAACTGTTGCAACGACGAGCGTCCGGCTCAGAACGAACTCGAGGTCCAGTACGCGCCGTTTTAGTAAGGCATAGGTCACGATAAACGCGCTGAGGAGTATTATCCCGTCGGATACGAAAATAACCGCCAGGTTTGCAAACCATGACTTTATGAAGAGTACCAGCGTCGCAACGGCCGCGGACGTCACTAACGCAAGCGGAAGAGGTAGCAACAACCACGCAGCCCGCGGGCGCTGACTCTCCGGCGTTTTCCAAACGGCGACGATGGCACAGACGGAGACGAGTACCTTTGCACCGACGTCAATAGCGCCGCGCAGCATGCTGATGCGGATAATAAACGGCAACGGATCGAACCAGAGCGTGGCTAGGCCTGCGGCTGCGGCAACATCGGCGAAGAAACTGAGGAGAATCGCGAGGTAGGCAAAGCGCTCCAACAGGACCCGCAGAGAAGAGCGAACGCCAAATTCTGAAGACAGTTTCACAAGCAGCGTTGCCGCGCCGGCAGCGCACGCTCCGCTTACCACCAGAAAGAACAGGTTCGCTTCACCGTTCAGCACAACGAAAGAAGTCGGCGAAAGCATCATGCCGGTCCCGCAAAGCAGAACCAATGCCAGCATTCGCGCGTCGCGATCCCACCAGCGGCGTAAAGCGATTAGCAATGCGCACAGCACGAACCACAGGCTGGCGACGGCCGTCGAGATTAACGGCGGGAATTTCCAAGCCGGCACACCCTCCCATACCGTACTGGGTGTGACTGCTAGCGCCAGCGTGGCAGAACCGCGATGAACCTTTAGAACTGACGGTCGCGTAGCGAGAGGTTGATACGCCACACCGACACGAGTTGACAAGGACTGTTCTCGCAAGTCGATGCGGTCGCCGTCGCGCAATCCGGCCTTCGCAGACGCGCCGCCGGGACGCGGTTGCGCAACGGCCACAGTGAAGCGTTGGCCCGAAGTGTCAGCGTTAGCGTCCCACCATCCGTACCACGCACGCCCGGCAAAGCCCAAGCTATCAAACGCGCCGAGGATCGTTACGACGAGCGCTATCGCGCCCAGTGCCAAAAGCGCAAATTTCCAGCGTCTATCCCTGCGCTCGAGTGTGTCAGTGGGCATCGGAGGCTTCGCTCCCTGCGTCAAACGCTTAACCCGTTGCCGAATAGTATTTGTAGGATCATGATGTTCAACCCTCGCCAAAGGTCCTTGGTCACTGCGCCAGCAAGCAACGTATTCGGCGCCCCTGCTGTAA
>CAZRQS010000109.1:6231-8836 GCA_964602255.1 uncultured bacterium
CCAGCAGTTCCACACGCGGCGCTGTTTTACGTTAAGTAGGCTCCGCTTCGATTGCCGCCTTCGCCTTTGCGAGTTGTTCTTGCATCTCCGGTGAGAGCTTTGGATATTCCGGATGAAGTTTTTTCAGGCGGTTCACGATGACGTCCGCAATCGTCAGACGAGAGAACCATTTGTGATTAGCCGGAACGATGTACCACGGTGCCGCTTCACTGGTGTGGTTTAGCGCTTCCTCGTAAGCACGAACGTAGTCGTCCCAGTACGAGCGCTCTTGCAGATCGGATACCGAAAATTTCCACTGCTTGGTATCGTCGTCCAAGCGTTTGAGAATACGCTTCTTTTGCTCGTCTTTTGAAATGTGCAGAAAGAATTTAATCACGATGATGTTATTGTGCGCCAGATAGCGTTCGAGGCAGTCAATGTCGTGGAAGCGCGTCTTCCAAAAGTCCTCGCCTTGTTTGACGGCTTGTTCCTCAAACGGCCCTAGCAGCTGCGGATGCACGCGCGTCACGATAACGTCTTCATAGTACGATCGGTTGAAGATCGCCATGCGGCCACGTTCGGGCATCACTTTGGTTGAACGCCACAGGTAGTCGTGGCGCTGCTCTTCGGCGGAAGGTTGTTTGAAACTGTAAACCACAACGCCGGCCGGATTGAGTCCAGTCATGACGTGCTTGATGACGCCGTCCTTGCCGGATGTGTCCATGCCTTGAAGCACGATTAGTATGCCATAGCGCGCCTGCGCATACAGCTTGTCTTGCAGCTCTGCAAGCGTTTCGATGTCGGCCTGGAGCTTCTGCTGCGCGTCGGCCTGCGATTTGAATTTTCCCGTATCGCTTGGGTCGAAGTCTGCGAGGCGCACTTTGCGCGATCCGTCCACCAAATAGCGTTCGGCGTTCATTCGCTCTTCTCGCGCGTCTGGATCGCCATAAAGAGCACGACGTCCCACGCATTTCGAATACCGATAATCAGCAATAGGACGACAACCGAAGCGATGCCGTACAGGGCCCATGCTGCGCCCATCCACATGAAGACTGCGACCGGTACGAGGGCGGTGTACGCGATGAACGGGAGCACGATGTACCAGATTAGGTCGTCAAAGCCGAGTTTGCTCTCTCGCCATCGGGCGTACGCACCTGTGCTGATCATATAGAACACCCCTATAAGACCGAGGATGCCCAACGTTGCGGCCGGTGGACGGGGCGTCAGCCACGGTGCCAGCATCAGAAGTGAGACGAGCACTACCGTCGCAAAAAAGGCCAAGATTGGGGTTGTGAACGACTTAACGCCGGTCATCAAACTTTCGCCAATGTCGCGCGGGCTCAGCGTTACAACCACGAAGGTTAAGCCCATCAGCGTTGCTGCAGCGGTGCCCGCGAGCATGTACACGTCGTGCCACGCGCCAAGTTGTAGCGTCCAATCAGACGTTGCCACGTCGAAGGGTTTCGGCACGGCAACGCTTTATTCGTTCTAGTCATGGTACCGTTCTTGTTGGCCATCGATTTCATGAATTTCACGTACGCGGCGAATCCGTGTTCGGCGAACGTGCCGGTTCCCGTGGTGATGCGTAAGGGCGAGTTCGCGTACCTCGATAAGAAGATGGCTGTGGAATTTTATCTCCACGTGGATTCGACTAAAGAGGGCAGCCTTCAAAACAATACTCGGCAGGCCGTCGTCGTGCTATCGTGCGATTACCCCGTCGGCGGAACCGCGGCCGCCTATCTTTTCGACGAGCGCAAAAGTACTGCGGTTTTGCTGGGCAAAATCGCGACCGCCGATTGGGGCGCGGACTGGGGGCAGGGTCCCAGTTCGATCCACGTGCGCTTCGCGAAACATGTACTGTATGTGGACCAGTGTGACGGTCCCGAATGCACGGGCAAGGTCCTCACCGCGTACGCATTACGAAGTGGGAGACTCCTGCGAGTACCGACAACCAAACGCTAAAGCGGCGTGTTAGATTGAGCATGAACGAAATTTCGGAAAATTTACGGCTGCCCTCGCCCGCACCCAAGCCGCTCGGACTCGCCTTCGACGGCGGGACGTTGTGGATGGCGAGCCGCGAAACGGATCGCCTCTACGCTATCGATGCTGCGACGTGGACGGTTCGTGAAGAAGCAGGGGTACCGGGCGGCCCGTTCGGTATGACGATGGTGGGCGACGAGTTGCGCATCGTGGTTGGCCACGGCGAGAACGAGAACGATCGCTACATCTACCGTTTCGTGCCCGGCCACGGTTTTAAAAACGACCGCATCGAGTGCCCCGACCTCACCGGCGCACACGTGGCGTTCGACGGCGATACGCTTTTCCTCACGCAAGCGCATTACCGGAGAATTCTAGCGCTCAATGCGCAAGGTGCGGTAACGCATGAAATTCCGCTCGACCGCGTGCCTTTAGGAATGACGATCGTTGAAGGGCGGTTTTATCTCGTCACCGGCGACGAAGAGTTTGAAAACCTGCAGTTGACGATGGTCGATGCTCGCGGAGAAACGCCGCGCGTTACGGCACTCGCCTCAATTCCGTTCGACGCGCGTGGCTTGACATTCGACGGTACACGCTTCTGGACCAGTCATCGCGACAACAATGAAATCGTCGCTCTTAACCGCCCCAG
>CAZRQS010000110.1:0-8834 GCA_964602255.1 uncultured bacterium
GCCGAGTTTGCGCGCGGCTTGCACGCGGGCGACGTCGTCGGTCTCTCGGGCCCCCTGGGCTCGGGAAAGACGACGTTTATCAAGGCGGTCGTGGCCGAGCGTCTGGGCAGCGATCCGGTGAGCAGTCCGACATTCACGTTCTGGCATCGTTATACTTCGACAGGCTCAGTACAGGCTACCGGGCCGGTGCCAATCGATCATCTCGACCTTTACCGCGTCGACGATCCGCGGGAACTGACGGAGCTTGGCTTGGACGAGGCGTTTGACGGAAGCTCGATCGTGTTGGTCGAGTGGTGGCGCAACGCTCCGGCCTTACTGCCGCCGGTTCATTATGAGATAGAGATCGAGGGCAAAGGGGACGGCCCCCGCCGCGTCAGCATCGTCGGCGCGCAGGGCGCTCCGCTATGACGGTCCTAGGACTCGAAGCCGGTCTTGGTGGCTTCTCCGCGTCGGTCGTGCACGACGGCGAGATGCTGGCGTCGATCGATCTTCAGGGACAGGTCGCGCTAGAGCAAGGCCTTTCCGCGGTTGCCACCGTCCTGCGCCAAGCCGGGCTGACGCCGCAGCAATTGGACCGGCTGGCGGTAGGAATCGGCCCGGGAAGTTTTACGGGCGTGCGGATCGCCATCAGCTACGCCAAATCGCTCGCGCAGGGCTGGCGCCTACCGCTGGTAGGCGTGAACTCCTTCGATGCGCTCGAGGCGGGCCGGTTCGACTCCCACTTTCCATTGTTTACCGTGGTCCGGGGACGTACCGGCGTCATCTCTGCACGGCTGCGTTACGACGGCGGCGAGCAGCGCGCTTCCGGGTATCTGCGTGATGTGCTCGACGAGCTGCAAAGCGCACAATTTGGTCCGAAAGTTTGGGTCCTGGGGGAAGCGGAGGGCGTGGTTGCCGCCCTTGGCGAACGCGGGTTGGACGTGCACGTTTTGGACCGCGTCCTAACCCCCGCCGCGCTGGCCGTCGCAACCGTTGCGGCAGAGCGTGAGCCTGCGCACACATTGCACGAAGTGCGCGCCGATTACGGCGAATTGCCTGCAGCAAAGGTTCCAAAAAACCTATGAAAATGGAACCGCGCGCGCAAACGGCAAGCGATGATGCGTCGCTGATGATTTCTCCGATGATCGATGCGGACATAAAAGAGGTACTGCGGATCGAGCAGCAATCGTTCTCTACGACGTGGCCTTCAAATGCGTTCTTCCAAGAGTTGCACGACAACAAACTTGCGCACTATTACGTCGGACGCGTTGGACATCGCGTCGTTGCGTACGGCGGCATTTGGGTGATTCTGGAAGATTCGCACGTCACGACGATTGCAGTCTCGCCGGAGTTCCGCGGCCGAAAATATGGCGAGCAAGTCCTGCTGCATCTGCTCGATCAGGCCATCGACCGCGGCGCGTCGTGGATGACGCTGGAAGTGCGCGAAAGTAACAACGTCGCGCAAGCGCTTTATCGCAAATATGGGTTTACAACGGTCTCGACGCGTAAAGCGTATTACAGCGACAACAACGAGAACGCTTTGGTGATGTGGGCTGGTAATCTCAAGAGCGAGATCTACAAAAACCGTTTGCGCGCACTGCGCCTCTCGCTCTTTGGATGAGTTTTACGCAACTCGCGAGCCGCGTTCGTAGCCACCTCGGCCAACAACACCGGTACGCGCACTGCGTGCGCGTTGCGCGCATGTCGGAGAACTTGGCGGGCGTGCACGGCGTCGACACGCGCAAAGCGCGGACCGCCGGCATGCTGCACGATCTTGCGCGCCTCTATCCGGCGGATCGGCTACTGCGCGAGAGCCGCGAGCGCGGGCTACCGATCGACGAATACGCGCTAGAACATCCGGTCGTGCTTCACGCGCCGCTCTCGGCCCAGTTGGCGCGCGACCTTTTCCGCGTCGAGGATCCGGACGTTCTCTCGGCCATCGCCAAGCATACGCTGGCCGACGAGAAGATGTCACCGCTCGATTGCATTCTCTACCTTGCCGACAGCCTCGAGCCCGGCCGCGACTTTCACGAGCGGGCGGAGCTCGCCGTCTTAGCGGCTACCGATTTAAACGCCGCGATGCATGCAACGATCGCCTCGTCATTGCGGTATCTTACTCAGAGGCAATTGCCTCTAGCCCCGCAAACGGCGGCGGCGATGAAGACCTTCGGCCTGGCGGCCGATGCACTGGAGGTACGCACTGCCGGACATTCTTGAGATCGTGCGCGGAGCCGCACTGGACAAAAAAGCGGAAGACATCACCGAGATCGACGTCGAGGGACGGACGATTCTCGCTGACAAGTTCGTGATCATCACCGGACGATCGAAGATTCAAACGCGATCGATCGCAGATAGCATCGCCGAGAAAGCGCAGGAAGCGGGTTTGCGCGTTTCGCGGATGGAGGGCTACACCGACGGCAACTGGATTCTGCTCGACCTCGGAAACGTCGTCGTCCACATCTTCACTCCCGAACAACGCGCATTTTACAACCTCGAGCGTTTGTGGTCTGCAAAACCGGAACGGCAAGTGCAAGTGACATGAGCCGCCGCCATACCGTAAAGTACGAAACGCAATCGGCGCGGCGCCGCCGCGGAGTTTGGCTGCGCGCGGGCGTCTGGATCTTCATTTTTGTTTTCGCCTTTAGCATCGTCGGCGGATTGCTCATCGGCGGAGTCATTCAAGTAAAAGGACAATAAAACACATGAAACGCGTGATAATCGCGCTCTTCGCTACGATTTTTGCGCTTAGCGCGCCGGCGCTGGCAAAATCGTTCGTTCAGGATCAGGCGGGGATGCTCAGTGCGTCAACGATCGATCAACTGAACGCGCGGATCGGCAGCTTCAATACGCAAACGGGCAAAGAGATCGTCGTGCAAACGGTTCCGTCGGTTCCCGGCGGCGACGTGCGCACGGCTGCCGAGAACGCTTTTGCGCAGCAACAGGTTAACGGCGTTCTCATCTTCATCGACAAGGGCGACCGTAAGGATTACATCCTACCGGATCGCGCTGCCGTGCAAGCAGGTTGGTGGACGCCACAAACATCCACCTCGATTGCGCAAGCGATGCAAGCGCAGTTTCGCGCCGGTGACTTCGATGGCGGTGTGACGACGGCAGTAAACCAAGTGCTTGACATCTACCGCTCGCACATGCACTCCCGCGCCGCGCAACCTTCATACGGGACCCGCAGTACATACGCACAGCAAGCAAGTCAGGGAGTACATATCAGCGTGTTCTGGTGGATCATCATCGCGCTCTTCGCGTTCTTCATCATCCGTTCGATCATGCGCGCGGCTTCGGGCCCGCGCTATTACGGCGGCGGACCGGGGGGACCGGGCGCACCCGGGTACGGCCCCGGTGGTCCCGGCTACGGCCCGGGTTACGGCGGCGGACCAGGCTACGGCTTCGGCGGTGGTGGCGGCGGCTTTTGGAGCGGTCTGCTCGGCGGCCTCGGTGGTGCATGGCTCGGCAACGAGCTCTTCGGCCATCAAAACGTCGGCACAGGCGCATGGGGCGGCGTGGATCCGGCCGCGGGCGGGCAGCAGCCTCCGACCGATGCGGGCGGATGGCAATCCGATCCCGGCCAGGCCGATGTTAGCGGCGGTGGCGGCGGCGATTGGGGTGGCGGCGGCTTCGGCGGAGGCGGTGACTTCGGCGGGGGCGGCGGCGATTTCGGTGGCGGCGGCGGAGGCGACTCCGGTGGCGGTGGCGGCTGGTAGCCCCTAGGGTCCTATAACCTCGTAGGTGTGGAGCGCGTGGATGAAGGCTTCCGGCCCCACGCGCACCTCACCGCGAAACGGATAATCCACTGCGGCAATCAGGTAGAGCACCAGACCCAGCGTAAACGCGAGCAGCCCGACTATCGCAAGGCGCGACCAGCGGCTTTTATACGCGAACAGATATGAAAACAGTATCGTCGCGGCGGCGCCCGCGATCAGAATAGCCCAAAGAAACCCGTTGACTCCGACCGTGCCAAGCGCGATGCGATAGTCGCGATCGACGAGCGCGTCGTCCAAACTTGCCACCATCGCCGCATGCACGTTTTGCTGTGCAAGACTGGTAATGCGCAGGTGCCGGACCTGGAATGCGATCCGCTCGATGAGGACCCGGGCTTGCGCGTCGTGGCCGCCCGCGTACATCTCGCTCCACTCGCGATTGCTGACCAGTTTGGTGTAGCGCGCAACCTCGGCGCGTATCGTGTGGACTTGCGGAAAGAGATCGGCTTTCCGGTAGACCACGATTAAGCGTCCTGCCTCGTCGTACGTGCGCATCTCGGCAGCTTCAAAGCGCTCCCACACGCCGATTGCAAAGAACGCCAAAAGTACGGCATAGACCACGCCGACAACGGCAAAGACAAAACCGGCGATTTCGTTGTGCTGCTCTAAGGCCTCATTCGGGACGTATCGGTGGAAAATAAATGCGCCGGCGACGGAAATGGCAGCGATGACGCCGATAAACAGCGTGGCTCCGGCAATCACCGGCAAACCCGCGAGCGCGTGAAAGAGCACGTGCGTGCATTCTCCCACATACGAGGGCGCGCCTAGCGGCGAAGGGAAACGCCGCCGTATGCGAGGTTTTGTAGCACTTTTTCTAGCGCTTTCATTTGCGCTGCCTTCGTTCGCCCTTCCGGCTTCGGCCCAGACGTACGATGCAAACGTCTTCGCCGGACTGCAATGGCGCAATATCGGACCGCTGCGCGCGGGCCGTGCGATTACCGTCACCGGTGTGCCCGGCCAGCCCGACAAGTTTTATTTCGGAGCGGTCGGCGGCGGCGTATGGGAAACCGACAACGCCGGACGCACGTGGCGCCCAATCGGTGATTCACTACCCGTTGCGTCCGTCGGCGCGATTGCAATCGCTCCATCCGACACGAACGTATTGTACGTGGGAACCGGCGAAGCCGACATGCGTTCGGACATTCAGCATGGCAACGGTGTCTACAAATCCGTCGACGCAGGCAAAACGTGGACGCACATCGGTCTTGACGACAGCCGGCAAATCGGACGCATCGTCGTCGATCCGAAAGACGCGAACACGGTGTACGTTGCAGCACTCGGGCATCAATACGGTCCGAATACCCAGCGTGGCGTCTTCAAATCGACCGACGGCGGCAAAACGTGGAACAAAGTACTGTACAAAGACGAGCATACGGGCGCGATCGATCTCGCAATGGATCCCTCCGATTCGAACGTGCTTTTCGCCTCGCTGTGGCAGACGCGCCGTCCGCCGTGGAACGTGTATCCGCCGAGCAACGGCCCCGGCGGCGGAATCTACAAAAGTGTCGACGCAGGCGCTACATGGGCGCGTATAACCGGACATGGATTTCCGAATGCTGCAATTCCGGGGCAGGGTCTGGGACACATCGGGATTGCGATCTCGCCTGCAAATCACAATCGCATTTACACGATCGTCGACACGAACGAAACGAAAACGGGCGGCGTGTATCGTTCCGATGACGGCGGTGCGACGTGGACGCATACGGACAACGAGGGACGCATTTGGAAACGCGGCTGGTATTTCGGACAAATAACCGCAGATCCAAAGAACGCAGACCAAGTGTACGTCATGAACACTGCGACGTACCGTTCGACGGACGGCGGAAAAACGTTCACCGCAATCAAGGGTGCACCGGGCGGCGACGACTATCACGCGCTGTGGATCGATCCGTCCGATGCGAATCGCATGGTGCTCGGCGGAGACCAAGGCGTCGTCGTGTCACTCGACGGAGCGCAGACGTGGAGCTCCTGGTACAACCAGTCGACCGCACAGCTCTATCACGTCATCACCGACAATCGTTTTCCATATTGGGTGTACGGCGCGCAGCAAGATTCCGGCGCCGTCGCCGTTCCAAGCCGCAGCATTCATCGCAGCATCTCAATGCTCGATTGGAAACCGATCGATGCGGGTGGTGAGAGCGGCACGATTGCGCCCGATCCGCTTCACCCCGGGCATCTCTTCGGAAATCCGCCGAGCTACGAAAACATCGACACGAATTGGGAGATGTCGATCGACCCGACGATAAAATATCCCGATACGGTTTGGCGCAACGAGTGGACGCTTCCAATCGTGGCTTCACCGCAGAACCCGCGCGTGCTATACACCAGCCATCAGCAGATCTTCCGCACGCAAGACGGCGGACAAACGTGGCATACGATGAGCCCCGATCTCACGCGCACGAGCAACACCGTTCCGCCGACGCTCGATCCGCCGACGGCCGCGGATAGCGACGGGCTTCCGCGGCGCGGCGTCGTGTATTGGATCGCGCCGTCACCCGTTCGCGCACACGAAGTCTGGGCCGGCACCGATGACGGGTTGATTTGGATCACGCGCGACGAAGGCGCGCACTGGCAGAACGTGACGCCGCCGTCGCTCACGCCGTGGAGCAAAGTCGGCATCATCGATGCGTCGCATTTTGACGCCCAGACCGCGTACGCCGCAATCGATCGTCATCGCGTTAACGATGATCGGCCGTATATGTACAAGACGCACGACGGCGGAAAGCACTGGTCTTCGATAACAACAGGCATTCCTTCCGATGAATCGGTAAACGTCGTTCGCGAAGATCCTAAGCGTCATGGGTTGCTGTATGCCGGAACCGAGCGGCGCGTATATGTTTCGTTTGATGACGGCGCGCGTTGGCAGGCGCTGCAACTCAATCTTCCGGTCACCTCGATGCGCGACATCGTCTTCAACGGCGATGATATTATTTTAGGCACGCACGGACGCGGCATTTGGATTCTCGATGACGCAGCACCGCTGCGCGAAATCACGCCGGAAATAGCGCACAGCAATGCCTATCTCTTCGCTCCCGCGGTCGCATATCGCACGCGCCCGGGATCCGATCAGGGAACGCCGCTTCCAACGGATGAGACGTCGATGCCGAATCCGCCCAGCGGCGCGATCTTTGACTACTATGTCGGAACTGCCACGACTCCGCTGGTGCTCGAAGTTATCGACGCGGCAGGTCATGTCGCGCGCCGGTGGTCCTCGAGCGACAAACCCGAAACGGTCAATGCAAAAGCATTGGATATCGTCGCGTCATGGGTGCACCCGCAACAGCCTCCGTCGGCAGCGCCGGGCGCGCACCGGTACACCTGGAACTTCGAGTATGCAAATCACGTGCTCGCGCCGCCGGGACGGTACACGCTGCGCATGAACGTAAGCGGTAAAACGTATTCGCAAACGCTCACGCTGCAACGCGATCCCAACTATCACGCGACGGATGCCGACCTGCACGCGCAATTCGAACTGGCACAAGCCATCGATGCCCAAGCAAAAAGCGTCGCGGATGCCCGTAAGCATGCGCAACAGTTGTTGAAGACCCACCCGCTGCTGCGCAGCGTCATCGGTGAAGCGCCGCCTACGACGCCGGACGACTCGATCGGCAAGCCCGCACAAGACTTCAGCAGCCTTCGCTACATCGGCGACGCGCTGCAAAACTTACAGCAAGCCGTCGAATCCGCGGATGTCCGTCCCACCCAGGATCAGTACACAGCCTTCAACGTTCTTCGAAGTAAGGCTGCACGGGCAATGGCAACGGTTGCTTCCTTGACGCGAACAGGGCGACTATAATCGTGAAGTGGCTCGCGCGGCGGGAAACTCAGACCTAGGCCTCTCGCTGCTGGTGCTCGGCACCGGCGGGCCGTTCGTGCGACCCAATCGCATTTCGTCGGGCTACGTTCTCTACGTTGAGGACGTAGCCCGCGTGCTTATCGACGCCGGCGGCGGCACATTCGAACGATTGGGACGTTATGGCGTCGATCTCGCAGCGATCGATTTAGTGCTGTATACGCACACACACATCGATCATACCGGCGGCATCCCGCCGGCAATCTTCGCGATGTACATGCAGGAGCGAAAACGTGCTATTCGCTTTGCGGGCCCAATGGGTCGCGATCAACAGCCGGGCTGTGCGCGATTCGTCGATCTGCTGTTCGGTAACGAGGGGGCTTGGGCGTACATGAACTCGTTCGAAGGCTTCGCAACGCAATCAGAAGATCTCCCGAGCGATCCGGATCGCGACGACATTACGAGCGTTGAAGCGCCGGAAATCGAGGGACTACGCGTTTACTCCGTCGCGGTTCCACATGGAATGATGCCGGCAGCAGGTTACCGCTTTGAGTACAACGCTCAGTCGCTGGCCTTCACCGGTGATATTTCTAGGACGCACGCACCATTTATCCGTTTAGCGCACGGCGTCGACATGTTGGTGCACGATCTGGCGCTGCCACAGCGCGACGTGCCTCACGGGCAATTGCATGCAAAGCCGCTCGACATCGGGACAACGGCAGCCGAAACAGAGTGCGCGGAGCTCGTCGTCACCCATTTTCTTCCGGCTATCGAAGACGAGATTGACGACGCTCTGGAGCTGATTCGCCGCCGTTATTCAGGCCCGATACACGTTGCTCGAGAGGGCGAACGTCTCGTACCTACACGCCGCTCTTAGGAGGCCAAATCCATGCAGCAGCCCGACGTGCGTGCCACCGATACGCTTGCGAACGAGCGCACATATCTGGCGTATATACGAACGGCAATCGCACTCATCGCTTTCGGCTTTGTCGTCGCGAGGTTCTCGCTCTTCGTTCGCGAGACCGCCACCCTTACACACGCCACAGCTCCATACCACGGAGCGTTATCGATCGTATTCGGTGGCGCAATGGCAGCGTTCGGCGTCGCCGTGGGGGTGGCTGGGGGCTATCGCTACGCGTACACTGAACGCGCGCTGCGAGAGGGACGCGTCTCGTCCCTCTCGCCGGCGCTTGCATACGCGGGATCGATCGTACTTGCAGCGGTGGGCGTGCTGGTGGTGCTCAGCATTTCCGCTACACGCTGACCCTTCGACAAGCTCAGGGTGACAA
>CAZRQS010000111.1:0-8662 GCA_964602255.1 uncultured bacterium
TTCATGTAGCGTTCACGGCGGCGTGCGATACTGCATCCGTATTTATAATGGTAAGCGCTTTCTTGCTAAAAGGAGTACCATCGCGTGCCAATAGTTCCATTCGTTCCGCCGCAGCCGGTTTCGACGACTGCGGGGCATGGATTCGATTACGTTACGGTCGACGCGGCTCGCCGCCGCGTCTATGCCGCACATGGCGGTAACGACTCACTGCTTATCGTTAACGCCGATACCGGAAAAGTTCTCGGTCAAGTCAAGGTCGGTCCGATGGCCGGCGTTGCGGTAAATCCCGAAACGGGTCACGTCTACACCGGTAACGGCGACGGTAAGTCGTTCTCCGAAGTCGACCCGGTTACGATGAAGGAAGTGCGTCACGTGGATGTCGCGGGTCCGGTCGACGCGATCGCTTACGATTCCACGTTACATCGCATCTATGGCGACGAAGATAACGGAACGCGCATTTTCGTGATCGACTCACGCACGTTTAAACAAGTGGCAACGATCAAGATTCCGGGAAACAAACCCGAGTACATCGTCATCGATCCGAAGACGCACGTCGTTTACCAGAATATCGCGACGAACAGCGAGATTGCCGTCATCGATCCGAAGACACTCAAGGTGACCGGCACTATTCCGACTCCCGAAATAAAGAACAATCATCCGCTGCAATTCGACAATGCCACGAACGAGCTGCTCGTTGGCGGCGTTGGAAAGCTCAGCGTGTATACGCTGGAAGGCAAGCGCGTCGGATCGGGATCGCTCCCGCCGCACGTCGATCAGTGCTCGTTCGATCAAACGCGCCAACTGCTCGCCTGTGCTGCAAACAGCAGTATCGTCGTATACAAAATTCCGGGGGGCGCACCCGCGCAGCAGGCGATTCGTAAGATCGGAACGCGCATGCACACTGTCGGTCTTGACGAAAAAACCGGCCGGTTATGGGCGGTTTGGGGTTCTCCGGCCGGCGATTTCATCCAAGGGTTTATTTACCGCTAAGCTGCTTGCGCGCCCGGTTACTCGGAACTCAACGCCACACAGTGGTGATTGGCGGCACGCCGGCGGAAGCACCGGCGTGCCCCAGTCCATACATCTCCTCGATCGTGCGCAGCACGCGATAATGCGTAACGGGATCGTCGTAGCGTCCCGGCTGCACCATCGGCCCCACGAACACCGTCGGAATGTGATTGCCGACCGCATCATCGCTCTCATCCCATGTCAGGATGAACAGTGTATTGTGCGTTGCAGCCCAGTCTATAAGCGGACCGACGTGCCGGCGTAGCCACGCATCGCCGCGCGCAATGCTCGCGCTGTGCATGTCGTCGAGCTGATTCGGAATGATGAACGAAACCGTCGGCAACTGCGTGTACGGCGGTAGCGCGGAGAACGGCTGGTTCACGGTATCGGGAATATCCGTGAAATCGGCCCATGGGTTGTGCTTGCGGGCATATTGCCCCGACCAGCAAACGCGCGAGCCCGGTGCCGGAAGTCCTTCGGAGTATCCGGTAAACGTCTTGTGCGCAGCAAGGAGTTCTTGTGCGAGGTTCGGGCCCGCCGGATCTATTCCGGCCGGAGGACATCCGTCGCCGTTTTCATCCGTTACGCCGGCGAACATCGCAAGGTAATTGGGCTGGCTGGGATGCGCAACGCCGTACGAATGGGTGAAGAGTGCGCCGCGCGCGATGAGCTGGTTGATGTAAGGCGCGTTTTTCGTGTTGCCGACGATATCCGAATACTCTTTATTCTCTTCAACGACGATCACTACGTGGTCGGGAGGCGCCAGTTTCAGCACTGCGGCGGCTGCTACGACGCGCGGCAATTGCGTAAGCCGCGTATCGGACGGACGGAAATGCCACAGCGCCGCGGCGGCAGCTGCGATTCCGAATGCAACCACTGCGAGGATGGTCTTAACCACCGCTGCCTGCCGGAGCCAGAAGCGCAAAGCCGCCTTGCGTTGCAATTCGCTCGCCCGGGTGTAGCCCGGATGCTATCAACGCCTCGGATCCGTTTTGGCGCGCGATGTGAACTTCGCGCTGCTCGAATTTCGGATCGCCGTTCTTGGCGCGTACCTCAACGAAGACCAGTGTCTGGCCGCTTTGCGGGTCTTGCACGATCGCCGTTTGCGGAATCACAATACCTCGGCTGCGCGACACGCGGACCGTAGCTTGCACTGCGCTGCCTGACGGTGCGCCCGTGGGTACGCCGCTCACAACAACCGTCGCGGCTTGCGTCGCCGGATCGAGCGCGGGAGAAACGCCGACAACGTGGCCATTGCTGCGCAAATCCGTGCCGGGTATTGAAAGCGCAACCGGATCGCCCTGATGGACGCGCGCCGCATCCGCGGAAGCGACGGCGAGCGTAACGTCTTGCGAGCTGCCCGGTCCGATTGCAACAACGGGCGTCGTCGTGTCGACGGCCTCGCCTGGATGTTTCAAAATTGCCGTCACAACACCGTCGGCCGGTGCGCGCAGCGTGCCGTTGGAGAGATCGCGCTGCGCGATTCCGGCGCGCGCCTGCGCACTGCGCGCCTGCGCGCCTGCTCCGGAAATAGCGGCATGAGCTGTTGCAGCCTCGGCGCGATCCTGCGCGAGCTGCGCTTGCGCCGTCTGAACATCTTTTTGCGGCGATACGCCTGCGGCATAGAGCGACTCTGCCCGGCGCAGTGCAGCTTGGTCTACAGCTATTTTCATGGTCGTGCGATCCACCGCGGACTGCCGCGCATTTGCAGCTGCTGCCTGTGCATCGGCCTGCGCCTGAGAGGCGGCGAGCGAGAGTCCGCTCAGATCGAGCTGCGCGAGTGCTTCGCCGGCACTTACGTGCTGGCCGATACGCACGTTCACGCTTTGCAGAATCCCGGGAATTGCAAATGAAAGGCGCGTTTCACTGCCAGCGGGTGCGCCAATGCGACCCACTGCAGTGATCTGCTCGTTATACGACGCGACGCTCACGGTGCTCAGCGAGACTGAAGGCTGCGCATTCTGTTTCGCAGCTTGTTCGTGCCCTGCGCATGCAACGAGCGATAGCAGGCTCGCGGCAATTACCGCATCACGCCACTTCACGGTCCCATTTCCTCCTGTAAGGTTGCCGCAGCTTGCGCTTTCGCGTACACGGCCGACAATTCGCTGAGCGCTGCTTGAAGATAGGTTCGACGCGCGTCGGTGACGTCCAGGCTCGAGCTTGCGCCGCTCCGGTAACCCAGTTCCGTCGCTCGCAATTCCTGTTCGGCGGCCACGCGCGCTCGCGTCGCCGCTTGTGCTGCGCCCATGCTTTCTTCGTACAAACGGGCGGCAGCGGAAACCTCGAGGTTAATCTGCCGCAGAATGGCGTCGGCCTTGTATTGCGCCTGCGCCAAACGAGCGCGCTCCGCATCCGCGCGGCTTCGCGCAGCATGCGAGATAGGGAAAGCCACTGTCGCGTTTATTGACGGCCCGCTCACCAAAACGCCGGAATCGACACCGTGCGTGTAACCGCCTTGCACCGTTACGAGTGGAAGAACGCCTCGCTCGGCGGCGCGCACCGCAGCTTCCTCGCCGCGAACCGCCATCTGGGCCGAAGCAAGATCGCTGCGCTGTGCGAGTGCGCGTTGCACGGCGCGTTGCGCGTCCATTGGCGGCGGCGCCGTATCAGCCGATGTGCGCAGCTGCGTAAACGTCTGCATTGAAATTCCCGTTTCGGTTCCCAGAGCGTTTTCAGCGTTCGCAAGTTCCACGCGCGCGGCGTCCATATTGGCCTGTGCGTTTGCAAGAGCGACCTCGCCGCGCACCACGTCGAGCCGCGGAGCGTCACCCGCGCGATACCGCAGCTGTGCGGCACGTAAATCGCGGCGTGCGCTACTCAGTTCTTGCGTGCGCAGATCGAGCGTCGCAGCACCTTTGAGAGCGGCAAAGTATAGGCCGATGACCTTCACTCGTTCGGTCCGCTGCGCATCGATAAGGCCGTACTGTGCGGCGGTAAGGGTAAACGCGGCTTGGCGCACCAGGGGCGAAAAGGCGAAGTAGTCGCCCAGCACGACCAGTGCTCCAACCGTTCCAAGGCTTTGCCGGATCGTCGTGTTGTTGGGGCCGCCTTGCGGTCCGCCGACGTAATTGGCGATAAGTGCCGGTGCAGCACCGGCGCGCGCGGCGGCAAGCAATGCGGCGTTTTCGTTCACCCGTTCGCGTGCTTGTGCGACGTCGGGCGAAACTACCACGGCTTTTTGCAACGCCGTGCCGAGCGGCAGCGCAGAGAACTCCCGCGGCGCGAGCGTTGCGGTTGCGAGGATGATTGCGGCGATCATGCTATCTCGCGCTTTCCCGCAATACCGGCATACAACACCGGGATCACGACCAGCGTGAACGCGGTTGCCGTCGATAGACCGCCGATGACGGCAATCGCAAGCGGCTGTTCCATGGCCGAGCCTGCGCCTATGCCCAGTGCGAGCGGCAAGAGGCCGCCGATAGCAGCGAACGTCGTCATCACAATCGGCCGCAAACGCGTGCGTCCCGCAGTCACGAGCGCTTCTTCAACACTCGCGCCTTCGTGGCGGCGGCGGTTCGCAACGTCGATCAGCAAGATACCGTTTTTCACAATCAATCCGACGAGGAGCAGCAATCCCATGAACGAGGAGACGTTGAACGGCGTTTTCGTGATGAACAATCCGAGCGCAACGCCGATGAGCGCAAGGGGTATCGCAGTGAGAATCACGAGCGGCAAGCGGAACGAACGGAACGTTGCGAGCATCACGAAATACACGAGCGCAACCGCGATGAGAATCACGGCGAGAAATTCGCGGAACGATTGTTGCTGCGCCTCGTATGCGCCGCCAATCGTCGCCGAATATCCCGGCGGGAACGAGAATTGATGCAAGACGCCTTGAATGCCCGAGATGACCGAAGAGAGCGTCGCGCCGGAATAGTTGGCCGTGATGACCATAACGCGCTGGCCGTTCACCTCGGAAATATCCGTGGACAAGCGATTCGGTTGGACTTGCGCGACGCTGTTCAGGGAAACAACCCCTGAGGAAGTCGGCAATAACGTCAGCCCAAGATCGGGTGTGCTTCCGGAAAGCGTCACACGGACCGGAACGAGGTTCAGCGCTCCGGGAACGTTCGTCGCCACATTTCCCTGCGACGCCGCTGCCAACGCTGATCCCAAATCGCTTGCGCTGATGTTGAGCGCGGCAAGGCGCGCGCGATTCGGATCCACACGCAGCGTCGGATCGTCGTAGCTTACGCCGGAGAACGTGTCTGCGATGCCCGCCACTTTCGAGAGCTTGCCGGTAACCGCGGTAGCAACGTTGATTAGCGTTTGCTGATCGGGGCCGCCCACTGTTATTTGGATCGGCGCGGGTGCGCCGGACATGTCGTTGATCATGTCTTCCAAAATTTGGTGGAAGTCGAGCTGCGCCGCGGGGACAGCCGCCGCAAATTCATCTCGCAAGCGCGAGCTCACGTCTTCATACGGGGCACGTCCGGCCGGTTTGAGGCGGATACGAATCGTACCCTGACGCACCTGCGTGGGTGAATATCCGTTCGTATCAATGCCGGTGAAACGTCCCACCGAAATAACCGCGGGGTCTTTCATGGCAATTCGTTCGAGCGTCGTCGCGGCCGCGTCGCTGGCCTGGATCGTGGTTCCGACCGGCATCGTGTATTTGACTTCGAATTGTCCCTCGTCCAAATGCGGCAAAAAGTCGCTTGGGAGGCGCGAGAGCAAAAACACGGTGAGGATGAGCACGACGACCGAACCGCCGTACACCGCGGGGCGGTGCGTGAGCGTCCAGCGCAGCAGCGGTTCGTAGCGTGAGAGCAGGCGCGCGATGAGACCGGTGTCTTCCTTGTGCTCTTCGTCTTCGCGCAGCAGCCAGCTGGAGAGCAGCGGCGTAACGAGCAACGCCAATCCAAGAGAAACGATCAGTGAGGAGGCCAGCGTGAGCGCCAACGCGCGGAAGAAAAAGCCGCTTACACCGGTCAATAGCAAGAGCGGGATGAATACCACGACCGTCGTGATTGTCGAAGCCGCCATCGGCGCGCCAAGCTCAGTCATCGAAAGCACGACGACGTCGACCTTTCGCTTTTCTGGAAACTTGTGCATATTGCGCGCAATGTTCTCGACCACGACGATGGCGTCGTCGATAATCAAGCCGACTGCGACGGCAAGGCCGCCGACGCTCATCAGATTCAGCGTTTGGCCAAGACGGCTCATCGCGAAGATCGCAATAGACATCGCAATAGGAATGATGATTGCCGAAACCAGCGTGATGCGGATGTTGCGAAGGAAGAGCAGAATCACGAGCACCGCGAGTACTGCGCCCAATAAGATCGCATCGCGCAGGCTGCGCTGCGATTCTACGATGAGATCGGTCTGATCCCAATAGCGGTGCATCGAGACGCCCGCAGGCAGACGCGGCGTTATCGTTGCTACGCGTGCCTTGACCGCATCGGCCATTTTCACCGCGTCGGCACCCGGCAAGCCGTAAAAATTAATTGCGACGCCATGATGGCCGGCGTAACTGACTTGCGTGGTGAGCGGTGCGACGCCCACCGTGACCGTGCCAAGGCTGCTCAGCGGCACTCCGGCCCTATTTCCGGAGGACACGACGATATTCGAAATCGCCGTCGCGCTCGTCACCTTGGCATCGAGCACGATGACGTTGCGCTGGTAATACCGCTGCTGGATACCAAGGGCATTCACGGTATTCGCATCGGCAATCGCCTTCTCGACGTCATTTGCACTCAAGCCGTGTGAGCTGAGCGCGGACGGGTCGAGCGTGACGTGAAACTCGCGCTGCGGGCCGCCGACCAGCAAAATGCGCGCGAGACCGGGAACGCCGTAAAACTGCGGCACCAGCGATTGTTCCGCGAGCTCACGCAGCACGGTTTGCGAGAGACTCGACGACTCGAGCGTATACGAAATAACCGGTTCGCTGTTCGGATTGATGATGACCGCTTCGACGTTCGTATCCGCCGGTAGCGAGGATCGCGCCTGCGAAACCGCCTGATTGACGTACTGCAGGTCGAACCGAGGGTCGGTCTTTGGATCGAACGTGACCACCAGTTCTGCCGTGCCTTGCGATGAGTTCGTCGTTACGCGCGTTACGGAGGGTAGGCCTAAGAAGGCGCGTTCCAGCGGAAGCGCAACGGCAACGCGAATCTGATCCGGCGGCAGGTTACCTGCATCCGCGACGACGTCGATACGCGAAAATGTCATGTTCGGGAAAATGCTTGCGGGTGTGGTGACATACGCCCACACACCCAAAACTGCAAGCACCGCGACCAGGAACGCTATCGTTTTCTGGTGGCGTAATCCAAGAGCAGCGAAGTTCAATTGTTAGTCCGGGTTCTTGCCCTCGACAATGTTCTCGAGAACTTTGCCGGTCTGCGCATCGACACCGACTTCATGCGTTTTGCCGTTGATTTTGATGTCGAAGCTGTAGCGCAAGCCGCTGCCGCCCTTCTCTTTTTCCAATTCCATGTCGGTGATTTTCCCGCCCGGAACCGCTTTGAGAGCAATGGCCTTAGCTTGAGGCAGGCTGACTTTTGCTTGGGATGCGTACTGCTGACCGTTGTAGGCAAATGCCGTCGAGACGGTCAGGACCATAGCGCTCGCCATGGCGAGCGAGCCGAGAAGTGTGCGAATCTTCATGCCGCTATAATAGTCCGCGAATATGACGGCAGTCTTAACGCTCCACGGATGGAAATCTTAATCTTACCACCGCGCCGCCGCCCGGAGCGTTCTGCAAAACAATCGTGCCGTCAAACGCTTCGACGATCGATTTCGCAATGGCCAAGCCCAGGCCAGTGCCACCATGAGGCCGCCCGGTGCCTTCCCTCCAAAAACGTTCGAGCGCGTGCTCGAGCGCGTCGCCGGAAAAACCTGGACCGTTATCGCGCACGACAATCTCTACGGCACCGTCTTTGTGCAGCTCGAAACGCACGCGGCCGTGCTGCGGTGCATATTTTACGGCATTGTGCCCAATCGCCAGTAGCGCTCGCTCGAGCGCTTCACCATCGCCGAAAATCGGCGCGCTTTGCATCGGCGAGACGTCGATCGACGCTTCTTTTGCTGCTGCAGCTGAAGAAAGCCGTTCGGCAACGCGCCGTACCACAGCGGCTGCGTCGACTCGCTCGTGTTCGACGCGACCGCTTTCGGCGCGCGCGGCGGACAGTAAATCACCGATGAGCTTCTCCATGCGGTCGGCTTCATCGGCAATGGTTTCCATCGTCGACTGATACTCGGGAACGCTGCGCTCTTTTTGCAGCGCGAGGTCCGCTTCGGCTCTGATCACCGCGAGCGGCGCGCGAAGTTCGTGCGAGGCATCCGCCGTGAACCGCCGTTGCCGCGCAAATGCATCTTCGAGAGCGCGACGCGTTACGGCGCCGCCGGCGAAGAGGCTTACGACGGCGATGATAATCGCCGCCCCAATGAACGCAATCGCGGCCTCGCGCTCCGCCTCGTGAATCCATTCCGCATCACGCCACATTGCGACCGTGCCCACGCGTGCACCATGGTGCATGATGGGAAAAATCACGGCACGCACTTCAGAATCATCGTATCGCAGCGTGTAATATCCCTGCGCGTTCGCAGGCTGTGCAAGCAACGCGTGCGGGGGATCGGCAGAACTCGAAAGCACCACTCGTCCTCTGCGATCGAGGATGAGGCCGTTATCGCCGGCCGCGATCAGCGTGAGGAA
>CAZRQS010000112.1:0-8619 GCA_964602255.1 uncultured bacterium
CCTTTTTAATCCTGAGCTTGTCGAAGGACCTTTTTAATCCTGAGCTTGTCGAAGGGCTTAGTGGGCCGCCGGAACCGGCGGGGGCGAGTCGGTGAGTTCTTCTTCTAATCCGCGGTACGGAAGCGGCTCCGCAAAATCGTACGGCGCGGCAAAGACCGACGGAACGTGTTTGAAGTTGTAGTAGGGCATCGGCGAGGGAATCTGCCATTCGAGCGTACGCGCACCCCAAGGATTGTGTCCCGAACGCTTACCGTTCTTGATGCTCCAGAGCACGTTGATGATAACCAGTATCAGCGCCGCGGTCATGACGAACGAGAATAGCGACGCGATTTGATTCCACGCTTGGAACTGCGGATCGTACACCGCAACGCGTCGCGGCATGCCCCACATGCCGAGCCAGTGCATCGGTAAAAACGTACCGTTGAAGCCGATCAGGAAGAGCCAGAACGCCCATTTCCCGAGCGTCTCGTTCATCATGCGTCCGGTCATCTTCGGGAACCAGAAGAACAGCATCGCGAGAATGCCCATGAGGCTGCCGCCGACGAGCACGTAGTGTAAGTGCGCGACGATGAAGTACGTGCCGTGCGCATGCAAGTCGAAGGGAACCGCAGCCAAGAACACACCGGTGATACCGCCCAGCGTAAACGTCGCGAGGAATCCGATTGCGAAGAGCATCGTCGTCGGGAACCGGAGCACACCGCCGAACAGCGTGGTCACCCAAGAGAAAATCTTCACGCCCGTCGGAATCGCGATCAGCATCGTCAGCACCATGAACGGCAGCTGTAGCGCGGGCGCCATGCCCGACGTGAACATGTGGTGCGCCCAGACCATGAAGCCTAGAATTGCAATCGCGCATGACGAGAACGCAATCATCTTATAACCGAAGATCGGTTTACGCGAGAACGTCGGCAGAATCTCCGAGATGCCGCCGAACGCCGGCAGAATCATGATGTACACGGCTGGATGCGAGTAGAACCAGAACATGTGTTGCCACAGCAGCGGGCTGCCGCCTTTGGTCGGATCGAAGAACGGCACGCCGAACTCGCGCTGAATGAACAGCGCGGCGAGCGCGGCACCGAGTGCGGTCGTTGCAATCATCAGCAGCGGAGCGGTGACGAACTGACCCCACACGAACAGCGGCATGCGCGTGAACGTCATGCCGGGCGCGCGCATCTTGAGAATCGTGACCAGGAAGTTGATACCGGTAAGCGTCGAGCTGACACCGACCAGGAAAATCGCGGCTGCCCACATCGAGGTTCCGGGCTGCCCTTGCAGCGACATCGGCGGATATTCCGTCCAACCTGCGGACGGCGCGCCCATCAGGAACGACGAGTACAGCATTAGGCCCGCGACAGGGAAGATCCAGAAGCTGATCATGTTCAGCCACGGGAACGCAACGTCTCGCGCGCCGATCTGCACCGGGAAAATCAAGTTGCCGAAAGCACCGGTGAGCATTGGAATGATCACCAGCCACACCATTGTCGATCCGTGAATCGAAAAGACCGTATTGAACGTGTCCGGCGTCATGAAGCCGCCGTTGGCCTTCAGTAACTGCACGCGGATCATTTCCGCGAGCATGCCGCCCAGAATCATGAAGATTCCGGCCGTGATCATGTACTGAATGCCGATGATCTTGTGATCGATCGAAAAGATGTACTTCCGGAAGAGACCTTGCGGCTCCGGATGTATGTGGTCGGCAATGCCGCCCGAATGTACCGCTGCTACAGCCATCGATGCTCCGCTATTTTAACGAGTTTAGGAAGGCGACGAGGTTGGCGATGTCTTTGTCGGACAATCCGTTCGCCGTTTGGTTCGGCATCACGCCCATCGGGCCGGTGAAACCGTTTTGCAAAATCCCCGCCGCGTTTTCAGGCGTTGCTTTCTGCCCGTTCACAAGATTGGGGTGCGCCGGATCGTGCAGCACGCCTTTGAGACCAGGCCCGACGATCTTCTGATCGAACGGCCCGAGCGCGTGGCACGCCGAGCACTTCTGCTGGAACAACGCCTTACCGGCTGCCGGATCTCCGCCCGTGAGATTCAATGCACCTTTCGAAGCAACCGCGACGGCATCGCTTTCATTCGCGTTCGCCTTTTGCGCGGCGTCGTACCACGCTTTGTATTTATCGGGCGGATCGATATAGACGTACGCGGGGTCGTTGCTCGTTCCGCTGCGCATGTCGCCGTGCAGCGTGCCGCAGAACTCCGTACAGATCAGTTCGTACTTGCCCACGCGCGAAGGCGTAAACGTGAACGTGTTGATCAGGCCCGGCACCATGTCGACCTTCAGGCGAAAGTCCGGAATCCAGAACGAGTGGATGACGTCGTAGGACGAGACGTGCAGCGTCACCGGCTGGCCGACGGGGAGATGCATCTCCTTGACCTCGCCGTGAATCCCCGGATAGCGGAACGTGTAGAACCACTGGTGTCCGAGGCCTTCCACGACAAGAGTGTTGCCTTGCGCGTTGACCGGTTCGATTTCCAGGAAGAGTTTGACGCTGAAGATCGCTAGCGCAACGATGAACAGCGTCGGGATGAGCGTCCACCACAGCTCAAGCTTGTGGTTGTCGTGGATCTGCAGACCAATCGCGTCGTCGCCTTGATCGTGGCGGCGGCGATAGCGCGCAACGAAGTAGAAAATGTACCCGAGGACGGCAATCCAGAGCGCGGTGCCCGTCGCGGCCAGGAAGCGGAAGAGCAAATCGATTTGCCTTGCGCGGTCGACGGCTTCCGGCATGATGCTCTGAATCGGCGCGACCACCCAGAAAATGATCGCAATAGCGGACAGGACGACGATGATCGCCGTCGCCGTCCAGAAGCCGCGATCGAGGTGTACGGCCGGATCTCTATTCTCTTGCAAGCTCGAACCCCAAAAAATGCAGGCGTTAAAGAATACCCCGACGAGGCCATCCCCATCGGAATTTCGACATTCCGTATTTGACTATAGGAAAAACCGTCCTACGACGGCCACGACCTTTGTGGGCCAAGCGAGGCCACGTACTCTTTTACGAGCCACTCGGTGTTCGTAATTGCGGTTCCGACGACGACTGCGTCGGCGCCCGCCTGCATGGCCGCTGCCGCGGAAACGGGCGCGTGGATGCCGCCTTCGCAAATCACGAATACGTCAAGCTTCGCGAAAGCGCTTACAAGCGAGTAAGCAGGAAGAACCTGCCCGGCAGTTTCCTTTGTATAGCCGCACAGCGTCGTGGCGATGATATCCGCTCCTGCGGCCTGCGCGGCAACGCCGTCGCCGGCGAGCGCGCAATCGGCCATCGCCAGCGCGCCGCCGTCGTGAATCGTCGCAATAAGCTCGCCGACGTCGGTTCCATGAGGATGCGGGCGCGCGGTTGCATCGAACGCCACAATTTCGGCACCGCACGCAAGAATTTCGCTGACCTCGCGCAGCGTCGGCGTGATGTAGGGCTCGTAACCTTCGTATTCGCGTTTGATGATTCCGACGATCGGCACGTCGACGCGGGCACGCGCGGCTTGCAGGTTGTTCACGCCCTGGATACGCACGGCTGCTGCCCCGTTGTCCTGCGCGGCTCGCGCCATTGCAGCGAGCACGTGCGGATCGTCGAGTGCGGAGCCCGCGCGCGCCTGCACCGAAACGATAAGTCCGCCGCGCAGCCGGTCGAGGATGTTCATTCGGTGATGCTTTGCGGCGTGATACCGGCGGCCTTGTAAGCGAGGATCAATGCGCCTACGGATGGATCGTAGCGAGGCTCTACGAGTTGTGCCATCGGCAACATCTCACGCATGCCTTGTGCGAATTCGTGGCGCATGGTCGCGCTCGCAGCCAAACCGCCGACAAAAGCGACCTTGGGCGATACTACGCGAACGCGCTCCCGAGCGTGCATCGCAATCGTCGCGAGTTCATGCGCGCCCTGCTTAATGTACTGCGCAGCCCGCGCGTCGCCGTCTTCGGCTGCCTTCATCACCGCAACAGCAAATGACGCCAACTGCGCTCGTGATATTTCACCGGCGTAAAAGCTGCGCGCGAGTTGGCGTAACGATGCAGCGTTAAAAAACTCGAGCGCTATCCGCGCGATCGCGCTGTGGTCGCCCGCGCTCTCCTCGCGCATCGCGCCGGTCAACACCTCGCGCGCAAGCCAAAAGGCACCGCCTTCGTCGCCGAAAAGATATCCCCAACCGCCGGCGAGCGCGGTGTTGCCGCGTTCACACTGCGAATATGCAACCGATCCCGTACCGGCGATCACGATAACGCCGGCCTCGCCCGCAAACGCGCCGGCATGCGCGACCGGCGCGTCGTGCATGAGCGTCAACACACCGGCCGGCAGATCCGGCGGCTGGCCGTAGATCTTTCCTTCGTAGCCGCTTACTCCGGCAACGATCTGCTCGAACCGCGTCTGCGCCGGAAGCTGCGCGCGAGCGATCGCGGCGCTCAGTGCGCCGCTCAATGCATCGCGTAGACGCGTCGACTCCGGGCCTTGCCCGACTTCATCCGCGGGACCGGCAGTGCCGCGCCCAACGACGCGGCCGCTCTCGTCACCGATGACGGCGACGGTCGAACTCTGACCGCCGTCGATGCCGGCGTAATATGGCATTACGCAAGCATCTTTCGCGCGAAGGCGTTTGCCGCCGTTTCGCGCGCGGCGCGATCGGGCAGGCGCGGCACCTCGCCGCGGTGCTCGCGATGGTGATAGAGCTCGTGCGCGATCGCGAACGCAATAAAGTCGCCGACCTCCGCAACGGGCAAATTCTCGATGACGCGCTTATTCACGCGGATCACCGGGCCTTCCGGATCGTATTCCGAACGTAATTCGTCGACGCCCCAATCGCCGAGATCGGCATATTCGATCTCGACACCGAAGCGCTTCGCCAGTTCAAACACCGGATGCATTTACAGTAAAACACCGTCGTCCAAAAGTGTGGTCCTCAGTTTTGAGATATCCAGAGAACGCACGTCCGCACCTTGTCGAATCGCGAGCGCCGCGGCTGTTCCGGCCGCCTGCCCGAGCGTCATGACCGTCGGCGTGAGACGCGTCGATGCCAACGCTTCATGTGTGGTCGAAATGCATCTTCCCGCGACTAAGAGCCGATCGACATGCTTTGGAACGAGGCACCGGTACGGGATTTCGTAGCTCTCGCCGGGCGGCAAGCGGTGCGTGACCGTTCCGCTGCCCGCGGGATTGTGGATGTCGATGGGATAGGCGCTGCGCGCAACCGCATCGTCGAAACGGCGCCCTTGCAAGACATCCTCACGCGTAAGCGTGTATTCGCCGACGATGCGCCGCGATTCGCGGATGCCGATCTGCGTACCGGTTGCAGCGATGCGCGCGTCTTCGAAGCCCGGCACGTGCTTGCGAAAAAACTCCAGCAATTGCATTACCTGCATGCGCGCTTCCACTTCTGCACGCGTGAGATCGTCAGGATCAAGCGGGTCGATGTTCGTCACGCGCGTCATGTTGACGCTGACTTCATCCGCGTACGGCGTGATGAAAAACGAGACGACCTCACGCGGAATGTTCACTTCGCCTTGTTCGAGCGCCGCATGCCAGAGATCGTACAACCCGGCAACAGCCGTAAGCGCCGGCGCCGTGCGTTCGTGCGCTTTGAGCGACGTGCGCATTTGATCTGGATGCATGCGCACGTACGTTGCCGTTTTTGCGAGATCGACGTGACTCAGACGGAACATCAAACTCGCCGGCTGCACGCGTCCCCGTTCGTCGCCCTGCTGGGTTGCAACGCCGGCAGAGGCTGCCACGTACGCATCGGCTGTCGCATCGATCGTAATCTTCGCGCGGTATTCACGTTCGCCGGCCACCGTCGCAAACACCGCACCGTCAACGCCGGGCACTGCGCGCAAAAAATACGCGTGCAGCAACATCTGCACTTTCGATTCTTGCATCATCTCGAACAGCAGCGCTTTATGGATCTCGGGATCGAACGGCGTAATCGTTGCGACGTAATCCGAGGAGTCGAAGAGATGGCCGGGAGATCCGCCCATTCGCTGCAAACGCTCGACGATTTCGTGAGCAATACCACCGACTATACGCTTGCTCGCCGAATGAAACGTCATCCAGGGTCCGACCATCGCGGCGGTCGCGGTTCCGCCGAGAAATCCGTACCGTTCGACAAGCATCGTTCGCGCGCCGTGACGCGCCGCCGCAAGTGCTGCAGCACAGCCTGCATTTCCGCCGCCGACGACTACAACGTCAAATTCTCGCGCCATGCGGCGCGGGTTCGACGCGCGCAGCGCTTGTCCGGCAGGCCTTCTGCACGTCGTGCCAAAACGTGCGCCCCGCACATGTACACGCAATCCGCAAAATACTACGACGCGCTCTATCATGCACTCGGCAAGGATTACGCCCAAGAAGGCTTACGCGTCAAAGAGATCGTTGCGGAGCGTTGCCGCTCCGGCGGTAACACGCTGCTAGACGTGGGCTGCGGTACCGGCAAACATATCGAAGCGGTTCGCGACCGGTTCGATTGCGAGGGGCTCGACGTCGATCGCACGATGCTCGACATTGCGCGCGGCCGCAATCCCAACGTGCCGTTCCATTTGGGCGACATGATCGGCTTCAATTTGGCCAAACGGTACGACGTCATCGTTTCGCTCTTCGGTTCGATCGGATACGCCCCGAACGTTCAGCGCCTGGAGCAGATCGTTCAAAGCTTTGCGCGCCACCTCAAGCCCGGTGGGGTGGTCATCGTCGAGCCGTGGGTGCGGCCGGAAGATTGGATCGATGGGCAAGTCAACGCCCTGTACGTGAACGAACCCGAGCTAAAGGTGGCGCGCATGAGCGTGGCCCGGCGCGACTCCAACATCTCGATCCTGAACTTCCATTATATGGTGGCTTCGCGCGACGGTATCCGCACCTTCACCGAACCGCACCGCCTCACGCTCTTCACCGACGACCAGTACCGCGAGGCGTTCCGCAAGGCGCGGCTCTTTTTCGAGTATGAGGAGAACGGCCTGACGCCCGGGCGCGGCCTGTACATCGCGTTCTCGCGGCCGGAGTAACGTGCATTAGCGAGTAAGCGCAGGGAGTCCGGCCCTTAAGGTAAA
Source organism: uncultured bacterium (assembly GCA_964602255.1). GTDB lineage: Bacteria > Vulcanimicrobiota > Vulcanimicrobiia > Vulcanimicrobiales > Vulcanimicrobiaceae > CAZRQS01. Next base: position 7,031 of record CAZRQS010000112.1, read on the forward strand.
TTCACGTTCTTTAATGCTATTACAACGTGTTAAGCCGCTCGCGACGATCCTCGCCGAGGGCTCCGACCAAGAGCACGGTCTGAAGCGTTCACTTGGACCGTGGGCTCTGACTGCAATGGGTATCGGCGCCATTATCGGCACCGGTATTTTTGTTTTGACCGGCGTCGCGTCGGCAACGCGTGCCGGCCCATCGATAACGCTCTCCTTCGTCGTGGCCGGCATCGTGAGCGCGCTTGCCGCGTTGTGCTACGCCGAAGTCTCCAGCAAAATTCCGATCTCCGGCAGCGCGTACACGTACACGTATGCGACGCTCGGCGAGTTTCTCGCGTGGGTGATCGGGTGGGACCTGGTGCTCGAATATGCGCTGGGCGCCGCGACGGTGAGTATCGGCTGGTCCGGCTACTTCGTGAACATCCTGAATCAGATCGGCATCCACATTCCCGCAGTTTGGACGAACGGTCCGCACTGGGGTTTGGCGGGACAAGCCGGCGTTTCAGGGTTTGCGAATTTGCCGGCTGCGGCGATCATTCTCGTGATCACGGCGCTGCTGGCAAGAGGAACGCGAGAATCGGGCACGGTGAACGCAATCATCGTCGCGATTAAGCTGCTGATCGTGCTGTTCTTCATCGCGGTCGGCATCGGACACATCGACGGGGCGAACTATCATCTGCCTCCGGGTCCGCAAACCGGCATGGGCGGGTACTTCCCGTTCGGTTGGACCGGCATGCTCGGCGGCGCCGCGTTCATCTTCTTTGCGTACATCGGTTTCGACGCCGTATCGACGACGGCCGAAGAAGCGAAGAATCCCGGCAAGGATCTGCCGTTCGGCATCATCATGAGCTTGCTGATCTGCACGTTCCTCTACATCATCGTCGTCGCTATCCTCAATGGAATGGTACCGTTCTACAAACTGAACGTCGCGTTTCCGGTCGCGTTCGCGATGAACTACGCCGGTCTAAGTTGGGCCAGCATCATCATCTCGCTCGGCGCAATTGCCGGTCTGACGACGGTGCTGCTCGTCATGATGTTCGGACAGAGCCGCATCTTCTTCGCGATGTCGCGTGACGGATTGATTCCGCCTTCGTTCACGCGGATTCACCCGACGTGGCGCACGCCGATCTTCTCGACCGTGTTCTTCGGTTTCTGTATCGCTGCGATCGCAGCGTTCACGCCGATTAACATCGTCGGGTCGCTCACGAACATGGGAACGCTGGCCGCATTCGTGCTCGTGTCGATTGCCGTGCCGATTCTTCGCCGGCGCCATCCGGAACTGACCGGCGCGTTCACTGTGCCGTTCGGACCGTACGTCGTTCCGATTCTCTCGGCGATTACGGCGCTCGGGTTGATCTATTACTTGAAGGTCGGCAATCCGCTCTTCTACGGAATCCCGATCGTCTGGTTCTGGTTCGCAGTGTGGCTCGTCATTGGCCTCGTGTTCTACTTCGCCTACGGAAGGCAGAAGAGCACGGTCGCGCTGCAGCAGACCGAAGGTCTCGCACCGGTGCAACCACGCGTGAACTAAGCGCTCTTACGAAATCGGGTAGGAGGGGCCGCTAAAGGCCCCGTCCTCCCACACCACCGGACGTGCC
>CAZRQS010000113.1:0-8531 GCA_964602255.1 uncultured bacterium
GCCGTTCTCAACGGCGGTCGGAACATCAGCTTGCGTTATATATTCGTCTTGCATAATTTATGTTATTCGCACTTTAATAAACGGTGAGTTTTGGTGGCGGCGCGAGGCACGCCGGACCCGGTACGAGTTTGCTCGGCCGGGTCCGGCGTAACGACGCGCCGCGCCAAAAGGCACCGTTTATTTGGATTCCTTAAACTCGGCGTCGATGACGTCTTCGCTGGGCTCGCTGTTTTGAGCACCGTTCTCCGAATGCTCGCCCGCGCCGGCTGCCTGGCCGTCTTGCGACGCACCGTTCGAGCTTGCCGCGGTCTTCTGGTACAACAGCTCCGCCATTTTGTAGCTGGCTTGCTGCAGCCGTTCGACTGCGGGTTTGATCTCGGCTACCGTGCCGTTTTCGCTCACGCGTTTGAGCTCCGCGAGCGCGCTCTCCACTTCGCCGCGCGCACCGGCGTCGAGTTTTTCACCGACTTCCTTGAGCGACTTCTCGGTCGAGTAGATGAGGCTCGATGCCTGATTGCGCACTTCCGCCTCTTCGCGCTTGGCTTTATCAGCCGCGGCTTGCAGCTCGGCGTCTTTGACCATGCGCTCGACTTCCTCTTTGTTCAGGTTGGTCGAAGCGGTGATCGTAATCGCCTGCTCTTTGCCCGTGCCAAGATCTTTTGCGCTCACATTGACGATGCCGTTCGCATCGATGTTGAACGTGACTTCGATCTGCGGCACGCCGCGCGGTGCAGCCGGAATGCCTTCCAGCCGGAAACGTCCCAGCGTCTTGTTGTCGACCGCCATAGGACGTTCGCCTTGCAGCACGTGAATGTCGACTGAGGTTTGACCATCCTCGGCCGTGGTGAACACCTGCGATTTCTTTGTCGGAATCGTGGTGTTGCGTTCGATGAGCGCCGTCATGACGCCGCCCAGCGTTTCAAGACCCAGCGAGAGCGGCGTTACGTCGAGCAGTACGACGTCGCGAACTTCACCCGCGAGCACGCCGGCTTGAATCGCCGCGCCGACCGCGACGACTTCATCGGGGTTCACCGAAAGATTCGGCTCTTTGCCCGTGAGCTTGCGCACCAGTTCCTGAATGACCGGCATGCGCGTCGATCCGCCGACCATGACTACTTCGTCGATCTGCGAGATGTCGATCTTCGCATCCGCCAGCGCGTTCTTGAACGGCTGGATGCAGCGGTCGGTGAGATCGCTGGTCAGTTCTTCGAACTTCGCACGCGTGAGCGTGATGTCCATGTGCTTGGGCCCGTTCTGATCCGCCGTGATGAACGGCAGGTTGATGCTGGTCTGCACGACCGAGCTGAGCTCGATCTTCGCTTTTTCCGCAGCTTCGGTGAGACGCTGCATCGCCTGCTTATCGCCGCTCAGGTCGATGCCTTGCTCCTTGCGGAACTCGGCCACGAGCCATTCGACGATGCGGTGATCGTAGTCGTCGCCGCCGAGATGTGTGTCACCGTTCGTCGACTTGACTTCAAATACGCCGTCGCCGACTTCGAGAATCGAAACGTCGTACGTGCCGCCGCCGAGGTCCCAAACGAGAATGGTTTCGTTACCTTTCTTGTCCAGGCCGTACGCGAGCGCCGCCGCCGTCGGTTCGTTGATGATGCGCAGCACTTCCAAACCGGCGATTCTGCCGGCGTCTTTGGTTGCTTGACGCTGCGAGTCGTTGAAATATGCAGGTACGGTGATGACCGCTTTTGTTACGCGTTCACCCAGATAGTTGCTCGCGTCGTTGACGAGCTTTTGCAGAACCATCGCCGAGATCTCTTGCGGCGTGTATTCCTTGCCGTCGATCTTCACGCGATAGTCTCCCTCGCCCATGTGCCGTTTGATTGAGGCAATGGTGCGCTCGGGATTGGTAATAGCTTGACGCTTTGCGAGTTGTCCGACGAGACGTTCGCCGGTTTTTGTAAATGCCACCACCGAGGGCGTCGTTCGCGAGCCTTCGGCGTTGGCGATGACGGTTGGCGTAGAGCCTTCCATCACGGCAACGACGGAGTTCGTCGTGCCAAGGTCGATACCGACCACTTTTGCCATGAAGTTGTCTGCCTTTCCGAGCCCATGGACCAACTGTTCGGGCGCCCGAGGGCGCCATACTAAGCCTTGCCGCTTACTGGACTACAAGGATGTATGCGTGCCGATTATAGTACGTCATCGGCACGTATGTGTTCCACCTTAAAAGACCGATTTACTAGGTCTAAGGTTGCAGGACCGTCCTGGCGGCCAATCGGTGCCTGAACCCGTAGGGCACCCGAAAGAAAGAAGGGCCGACATCGTGTCCGCCCTTCGCGCGTTTCGTCTTTCTTTTAGGTAAGGCGAGGTTGTTTACGGGCCCTGTTGGTCCGGTGGTTGTTGGTCGGGTGGCTGCTGTAATCCAGCGCCGGACGGGCGGGCTCCCAGCGTTACGGTCACTAGGCGTCGCGAACCCGAGGCCTGCGACCAGATTTGCAGGGTCACCTTTTGACCCGAGCTGAGCTTGGCTATTGCGCTCACCAACGACTGATTGTCGTTGTACGGCTTGCCGTTCATCTGGAGGATGACGTCGCCCGGATTGATGCCGGCCTGGTCGGCGGGCGATCCGCTCGCAACTTGGTACACGGCGACGCCGCCTTGACCGTGATAACCGGTTTGATTGCGGAAGCCTTGCGTGACCGGTCCGAGCACGACGCCCAAGAACGCCTGCGACGGAGGTTGCGTAATGCCCGGATGCGCGATCATCGCATCGACGACTTTACGCACGGTGTTCGACGGAATCGCGAAGCCGATACCTTCGGCGCCGCCTCGCAGCGTGGATTGGTTAACGCCGATCACGTCGCCGTTGATGTCGATGAGCGGACCGCCGGAGTTGCCGGGATTGATCGGCGCGGAGGTTTGCATCAACCCTTTGAACGTAAGCGTTTGTCCTGTCTCGGTTTGAATCGGCTCGCTGCGATTGAACGCGGAAACGACACCCACCGTTACGCTCTGCTGCAGTTCGTACGGCTCGCCAATCGCAATTGCCCATTGTCCTTGCTGCAGCTTATCCGAGTCCGCGAGCTGCATTGCCGGCGGCAAGTTTTTCGGCTCGACGCGAATGATTGCAAGGTCCGCACCGATGTTCGCGGCGACGAGCTTCGCCGGCGCTTTCGTGCCGTTGGGGAAGGTCACGACCATGCTGCTCACCTGCGCGTTTGGAATATCGGGGCGTGCAACGTGCGCGTTTGTGACGATGTCACCCTTATTGTCGTAAACAAAACCCGAACCGGACGCGCTGCCTTTGAAGGGCTGAACGATTCCGGGGCCCTGCTGTCCGAAGAACTGTTGGATGAACGGATCGACCGGAATAAATTCCTTGCCGTTGACCGTTAGTGTGATTGCCACGACGGACGGCTTGGCGCGTTTAACCGCTGTTACGATACGTTCCTGATCGCTGCCGCCGCTCAAGGGCGCGGCGCTTACGGCCGGAGGGGTATTGTTCGGTCCGGCAACGTTCGTGAAGTGCGTGCTCGCGTAGAGCATCATCACGAACGAGCCGATAATTGCGCCCACCAAAGCGATAATCGCCGTGGGCAGTACACGATTTCTCAACATGCCTCTACTTTTTTAAACAATCACATTTATGGCGGTTCGTACCCGCCCCGCCCTTAAAAGTAGCGGACAAAACGCCCGCGTTTCCTTACGATTTGATTAGAAGGCTGCCGCCAGGCTGGATGGGCGGCCCGTCCGAAACGATGAGGCCATCCAGCGTACGCAGCACGCGTTTCGCATGAGAAGCCACATTTTCATCGTGCGTAACCATAATAATCGTCCGCCCCGACTGGTTGAGCCTGTCGAACAGTGCGAGGATCTCCGCGCTGGTCTTCGAGTCTAAATTGCCCGTAGGTTCGTCGGCCAGCAGCACGGCGGGATCGTTGACGAGGGCACGCGCGATGGCGACGCGCTGCTGCTGGCCGCCCGAGAGTTCGTTGGGCTTGTGCGTGCCGCGGTCCGCCAAACCGACTTCGGCAAGCCGCTGAAGTGCTGCGGCGTTCCGTTCCTTCGCACTGACGCCGGCGTAGAAAAGTGGAAGGGCGACGTTTTTGATCGCGTCCGTGCGCGCGAGCAGATTGAAGCCCTGAAAGACGAAGCCCAGTTTTTTCAGGCGGATCAGCGCGAGCTCATTATCGTTCAGCTGCGAGACGTCGACGCCGTCGAGGAGATACGTCCCGGTGGTGGCGCGATCCAGACACCCCAGCACGTTCATCAGCGTCGATTTGCCCGAGCCCGACGGCCCCATGATTGCGACGTATTCGCCGGGCGCGATCGTGAACGAAACGCCGCGCAGCGCTTCCACCTGCAGGTCGCCGGTCTTGTACACTTTCGTGACATTGCGTACGTCGATGACGTGCTGCGAATTATTCATACCGTAATGCTTCAATGGGATCGAGCGCGGCAGCGCGGTAAGCCGGATACGTTCCGAACGCCAGCGTCACGACGACGGTGAATACGGCGGTGATCAGCAGTGATTGAATCCACGGTATGGGCGGGATGTACCCGGTGAGTTTCACGATCGCAACGGAGTTGACCGCTACGCCGATGCCCAGGCCGATTGCCATGCCGATGCCGCAGCCCAGTCCGCATAAAAGCAGCGCCTCAATGAAAAACTGCGCCAGTATTTGGTTGCGGCGCGCGCCGATCGCCTTGCGAACGCCGATCTCGCGCGTTCGTTCGGTCACGGAAACCAGCATGATGTTCATAATGCCGATTCCCGCAACCAGCAGCGAGACGGCACCGATGAAGGCAACTACGATGGTCATGCCGCCGAAGATTCCATTGATGCCTTGAGTGAGCTGCGCCTTGTCGAACGTGTTGTACTCCAAGCGCGAGTTGCCGTGGATCTGCCGCATTTTATTGATGACGGCAACTTCGGTGGCGCTGATCTGATGGGTATTTCGCACCGTAACGCGTGCACCCGGAATACGATCGCCGTGAAGATACTGCCGTTCAACCGTGGTGTACGGCGCGTAGACGTCGGCGCGGAAAAGCGTTGGAAGCAATCCGGCGCGCGGAGGCGCGAGCACGCCGACGATAACGTACCGGTGAACGCCAACGTAGATGCTCTCTCCGAGCGGGTTGCGTCCATCGGGAAAGAGCTTACGATATGCCTTATCCGAAATGAGACAAACGTTGGCAGCTGCAGCGATGTCGTCTGCGCTTACACGCCGCCCGTATTCGAGTGCTCCGTTGTTGAGCGGCTGTTCGGCGTCACCGGACAAATAGTAACGCGCGTGATTATGGCCGCGCTGCACGAGATCGTTCGCTCCCGTGAGCGGGATAACGGCGGTAACATTAGGCACGGTCGCGAGTTCGAGAAGATCCGATCGCGTGACCATCGCCCGTACGTAGTTCGCTTGCGTCTGGTTGGGCGAGAGAAAAAACGTGTTGTCGGATAAATCCCCGAGCGCACCGCCAACGGCACCCGCCATGCTTTTGCCGAGCACTTGGATGGCGATGACGGCGCCGACCCCGATGATGAGGCCCATCATCGTTAGAAGCGACCGCGCCTTATTGGCGAACAGAACCCGAAGCGCTTCCTCGAAGTAGATCATGAACGCAGCGCCTCAATGGGATCCATGCTTGCCGCGCGCAGCGCCGGATACATGCCGAACAGCATACCGACCGCGATCGAGAAACCGAGCGCAATCGAAACGATCAGCACGTACGGGATGATGACCGCTCCGAGCTGTTTGCTGATCAGTTCGGCGCCCAGGATCGTCCCCCCCAACCCCAGCAGCATGCCGGTACCGCCGCCTGCGAGTGCCAAGAGCAGCGCTTCCATCAGAAATTGCAGCGCGATGTCGTTGCGGCTCGCACCGATGGATTTACGAATACCGATCTCTCGCGTTCGCTCGGTGACTGAGACGAGCATGATGTTCATGATGCCGATTCCGGCAACGACCAGCGCGACACCGCCGATGGCCGACAATCCAACGCCGACGATGTTCAAGACCGTTTCGAACGCCTGCACTTGCGATTGACCGTTCTGATCCGCGTATTGCGCGCGAGGACCATGGATGTGGCGCAATGCTGCTTTGGCGATCTCTATTGCGCTGTTCGCGTTCGATGGATCGGTAGAATAGATCAGCAGTCCGTCCGCCTCGCCGGGGATGATCCGGTGAAACGTTGTGTAGGGAATGACCACGGCGTTGCTGCCTGCAAGAGCGTTGAAGAACGAACCTTGCAACTCCGGATACACGCCTGCAACCGTAAAATGCCCGCCGTTCAAAACGATCTCTTTGCCGAGCGCCGGCGAATTCCCAAAAAGCTTGTTCGCAACGTCGCTGGTCAGCACGGCTACGTGCGCGGCGGAATCCACGTCTTGCTGCGAAATTTTGCGCCCTTGCGCCATCGTCAGCGTGTCGGGATGATAGCCGCCGTCTCCGGTAGCTGCGATATACACCGTCGTTTTTCCATACCGCACCGGCCACGTGCGTTGATAGAGGGCGGTGACCTCGACGGCTTTATCTCCGAGCGCACTCGCAACGACGTTGACGTCGCGAAATTGTATCTGTGCGTACTGCGGGTAGTCTTGCGTCGGATCCGCGTACACGAAGACGGGCGATACACCAAACGACTTAATAGTGGAACTAATACCGCTGGTCGCGCCCTTGCTAATTCCGAACACCGCGATAATGGAAGCGCTGCCGATGATCATTCCAAGCATCGTGAGCACGGAACGCGTACGGTTGCGCCAAAGGGCGGCCGCAGCTTCCTCTATATACGCGAGGAGTCTGGTCACGACGTGGGCGACGGCGATGCAGGCGCCGACGTTACGTGCACGCCGTCTTGGATGGCCGCGAGTTTCTGCCCGACGATGACGTCCCCGGGAACCACTCCCGACTTCACGATCGTTTGTGCATCGTTGGCTTGACCGGTCGTGATGAGCACTTTATGTGCGACGCCTTTGCGCACGACATACACGTACGACTTACCGGATTCGTTTACGATCGCGTCGTCCGGAACGGCCACCACGTTTCGTACATCAGACGTGAGGATATCCACATCGACCGTCATGCCGTCTTTCAAGAACTCGGGCGAGCTGTCCAGCCGGATGGTCGTCAACACTTGCTTTGCGGTGCTCGAAGCGTCCGTGGATTTGGTAGCGACGGGTGCGATGCTCTCAACGTGCCCCGGAATGTGTTTGCCTGGGAAATCTTGGCCGGAAACGCTCACCGGTTGTCCCACACGCACGTTGATGACGTCTTGCTCGTCGACTTGTGCCTTCACGATATACGAGCCGCGTTCGGCAATAGTGAACAGCATTTGCCCTTGTGTCACCGGATCGCCGGCGTGCAGCGGTGTCAGGGGATCGCCGGGCTGGGTGGCAACCGATTGAATCACCCCCGAAAACGGTGCGGCCACGCGCGTGAACGAGAGCTGCTGCTGATTCGCCTGATTGGCGATAGCGGCTTTTTGCGCCGCTGCCTGCGCGTACTGGACGCTGTTCTCGCCGTATCCCGTCACCGCGCCAAGGCGCAGTTGCCGCAAGGCCTGCTCGTATGCAACGCGCATCTTGTCGAGCGTCGCTTTATCCGTGTCGATCTGATTGCGCGGAATCGCTTTATTTCGATAGAGCGATAGGTCCGCATTATAGACGCGCTGCGCTTCGTTCAAATTGGATTTGGCCGTCTGCACGGCGGCTTCATACGTGACGCGTGCATTCTGTTCGTTGACGCGCGCGGTACGAATGTTCGCTTCCGCGGATGTGTAATCGGCTTGCGATCCCGCGGCGTTCGATTCCAGCGTGGGATTCTGAATTGTGGCAAGCAGCTCTCCGGCGGAAACGGTATCACCGGCTTTGACGTAGATCTCTCCGATGTTCCCGGAAATGAGGGTCGGCACGGTCGCAGCGCGCGGATGCTGAACGACGCCGTTCTCGGGCAGTTTGGTCTGGAAGGTCGTTCGATGAACGGTAACGAGCTTGGCCGGAACGCCGCTAGCGCTATCGCCGCGGTTCCCGACCTTGGCGATGAACAAGACGGCGGCGATGCCTACAATGACCGCTACCAAAACTCCCAGTCGTTTCATGCCCGTTCCTTACAAGTCCGCGACGGCAGCGTGCGCATCATAGATACCCAGCGCTACCCGCAGTCTGACGATTGCGTCGACGTATGTGACACGTGCGTTGAAGAGATCCGCTTGCGCGGAGAGCGAAGCTTGCTGCGCTGCCAGAACGTCGATAAGCGTCTTTATGCCGTGTTCGTACTGCAGTCTGGCGATGCGGGCCGCCTCGACGGCGTAGGTGGTCTCGTCCTGCGCCGACGTCATCTGCGCAAGCGCAGTGCGCGCCGCACGATACGATTGTCGCACGTCCAGTTCAACCTGCGTCTGTGCCGCGCTCAAATTCGTTTGCTGTGCCGTAACCTGTTCGTCTAAGTTCCGGTGATTCGCGCGGCGGTAGCCCCAATCCCAAAAAGGGAGCGTTATTTGCGATGTCATGCCGATGTTCCAAAAACCCGGCGTTCCCCGGCTCGGGATAGGGAGAAGCGGCAAACCGTTTCTGGCATTGA